>NZ_JAMYMO010000030.1:0-81303 GCF_040318575.1 Mesorhizobium sp. M1088
AAAAGTATAGTTTTAGTGGTTGGGGGGTTGTGTTTATCTTAGCTCCTGCTCTTTGTGCTTAAGTTTTATCCGATACAGGCGGGGGGGCCCTGGCGGGCTGCTCTTGTCTCTTGCATGGCGGAAGAACGCCTGCTTCAAGCCGCCTTTGCTTCTGCTTCATGGAGCGCGAAAGAGCGCCCGTCCGCGTCGAAAATATGCAGGTCTCCGGCGTCCGCCGTCAGCCGCAGTGTCGCTCCGCGCTTGACCTCGACATTGCCCGGCAGCTTGGTCACCAGCGGCAGGTCGGCGCGGCCGATGTCGACATAGACGAGCTGGACCTCGCCGAGCTGCTCGACGTAATCGACCGTCCCTTCGAACAAATAGTCGGCGCCGGTGGCAATCATCAGATCCTCCGGCCTCACCCCGAAGCTCACCGCTGCGCCTTTCGCCGACGCAGGCGTTGCGATCGGCATCGTTGCCTTGCGGCCGCCGACATGGCTGACGACCGTCGGGTTGCCGGTCTTGTCGATCGTCGCCGGCAGGATGTTCATCGCCGGCGAGCCGATGAACTGGGCGACGAAAAGATTGCCGGGCCGCTTGTAGAGCTCCATCGGCGTGCCGACCTGTTCGATATGGCCTTCCTTCAGCACGACGATGCGGTCGGCCAGCGTCATCGCCTCGACCTGGTCGTGGGTGACGTAGATCATCGTCGTGGCCGGCATCGACTCCTTGAGCTTGGCGATCTCGATGCGGGTGGCGACGCGCAGCGCCGCGTCGAGGTTGGATAGCGGTTCGTCGAACAGAAAAACCTTGGGATTGCGCACGATGGCGCGGCCGATGGCGACGCGCTGGCGCTGGCCGCCCGACATCGCCTTGGGCAGGCGGTCGAGATATTTGGTCAGCTGCAGGATCTCGGCCGCCTGGCGCACCCGCTTGTCGATCTCGGCCTTGCTTTCCTTGCCGATCTTCATCGAGAAGGCCATGTTGTCGTAGACGGTCATGTGCGGATAAAGCGCATAGGACTGGAACACCATGGCGATGCCGCGCTTTGACGGCGGCACGTCGTTGACGATCTCGCCGTCGATCTTGAGCTCGCCCGAGGTGATCTCCTCCAGCCCGGCGATGCAGCGCAGCAAGGTCGACTTGCCGCAACCAGAGGGACCGACGAAGACGATGAATTCGCCCGACTTTATGTCGAGGTCGACGCCGTGCAGAATGTTGAGATTGCCATATGATTTCCTCACTTGCCTTAGCGTGACATCGGCCATGGTACCCTCCAGTTCTTCCTTGAATTCAGTCGATACGCCCGAACCAGGCGCCGTAGCCGCCGAGGCGGATAGTGCCGGCGCCAGTCTGTCCCGAAAACCCGTGTCCCGGCAAGGGCTGCAATGAGCGGCCGCCAAGATCGACTTCGGCCGGCTTTGCTCCGAGATTGAAGGCGCAGACGATCTGCTCGTTGCCTTCGCGGCGGGTGAAGGCGACGGTGTCGCCCTCGCTTTCGATGAACTCGATATCACCCTTGGCCAGTGCCGGATGGGCGCGGCGGAAAGCCAGGAAGCGCCGGTAGTGCTCGAGCAGCGAGCCGTCGTCGCCCTGCTGCACGTTGACGGCTTGCGCAAGGTGCTTGCTGGGCACCGGCAGCCAGGGCTTTGCCGTCGAGAAGCCGCCATTGCGGGCAGCGCCGTCCCAAACCATCGGCGTACGGCAGCCGTCGCGGCCCTTGAATTCAGGCCAGAAGCGGATGCCGTATGGGTCCTGCAGATCCTCGAAGCTGAGCTCGGCCTCGCTGAGCCCGAGCTCCTCGCCCTGATAGATGCAGACCGAGCCGCGCAACGACATCAGCAGCGCGGAGATGACCTTGAGGTAGGCGGTCGGGTCGGGCTCGCCGGCTGCCCAGCGCGAGGCAGGGCGCATCACGTCATGGTTGGAGAAGGCCCAGCACGACCAGCCGTCGCTGGCCACCTTGCCGAAGGTTTCCAGCACCGAGCGCACCTTTGCCGCGCTGATCTTCTCCGGCGCCAGGAAGTCGAAGGAGTAACACATATGCACGCGCTTGCCGCCGGCCGTATAGGCCGCCACCACTTCCAGCCCACGCTGCGAGTCGCCGACCTCGCCAACCGCGGCCGTCGCCGGGTATTCGTCGAGCAAGGCGCGGAAGCGTTCGAGGAAGCCGAGGTTTTCAGGCCGGCTCTTGTCGTACAGATGGTCCTGGTAGTTGTAGGGGTTGACGGCCGGCGCCGTCTGGTCGTTGCGCTGCTCGGGCGGCAGCGGCGGATTGTTTTCGAGGCCCTGGCTGTGGAAATAGAAATTGATGGTATCGAGGCGAAAACCGTCGACGCCGCGCTCCAGCCAGAAGCGGGTGACGTCGAGCAGCGCGTCCTGGACCGCGCGGCTGTGGAAGTTGAGGTCAGGCTGCTCGGCCAGGAAATTATGCAGATAATATTGCTGGCGGCTGGTGTCCCACTGCCAGGCCGAGCCGCCGAAGATAGACAGCCAGTTGTTGGGCGGCGTGCCGTCCGGCTTGGCATCCGCCCAGACATACCAGTCGGCTTTTGGATTGCTGCGGCTCGACCGGCTTTCCTTGAACCACGGATGGATGTCGGAGGTGTGCGAGAGCACCTCGTCGATCATCACCTTGAGGCCAAGCCGGTGCGCCTCTGCGGTCAGCGCGTCGAAGTCGGCCAGCGTGCCGAACATCGGATCGACTTCGCAATAATCCGACACGTCGTAGCCAAAGTCCTTCATCGGCGATTTGAAGAACGGCGAGATCCAGATGGCGTCGACGCCGAGCGAGGCGATATAGGGCAGCCGGCCGATAATGCCCCTGAGGTCGCCGATGCCGTCGCCGTTCGAATCCTGATAGCTGCGCGGGTAGATCTGGTAGATCACGGCACCTCGCCACCAATCGCGATCGATAGCGAGATCGGGCTTCGGGGTCGCCTTCAAAGCGGATTGCATGATCTCAACCTCCTTTCACCGAGCCGGCAAGCAGCCCGCGGACGAAATAGCGCTGCAGCGAGAAGAACACGATCAGCGGCACGATAATGGTGACGAAGGCCGATGTCGTCAGGATCTCCCAGTCGCCGCCGCGCGAGCCGAGCAACGCATTGAGCTTGGCGGTAAGCACGATCTGGTCGCCCTCGGTACCAAGGAAAACCATCGCCACCAGCAGATCGTTCCACACCCAGAGAAACTGGAAGATGGCGAACGAGGCCAGCACCGGGAACGACAATGGCAGCACGATCTTGACGAAGATCTCGAAATCGCTGGCCCCGTCGATGCGTGCCGACTCCATGATCTCGCGTGGCAGGCCGGCGATATAGCTCCTCAACAGATAGATGGCGAAAGGCAGGCCGAAGCCGGTATGCGCCAGCCAGATGCCGAGATAGGTCTTCGACGGCACGCCGAAGAAGCTGCCGACGCCGTTATAGAGCTTCAATAGCGGGATCAGCGACATCTGCAGCGGCACGACCAGGAGGCCGATGATGACGGCGATGAGCAGCGCCCGGCCGGGAAAGCGCATCCAGGCCAGCGCGTAAGCGGCGAACGCGGCGATCAGGATCGGGATGACGGTCGCCGGAATGGTGACGGTCAGCGAGTTCATGAAGGAGCGGCCGATGCCCTCCGAAAACAGCACCGTGTCGTAATTGTCGGTGGTGAATTTCGGCGGCGCCGACGAGGCGTAATAGACGCGCTGGCCGCGCTCGCCTTCGAAAGCCTTCGGCGAGGTCATGACGAAACTGCCGTCGGCATTGAGCTGCAGGGTCACGCCGTCGCCGAGATCGGCTGTCGTGCCGGCGGGATATTGCGTCGGCGCTGCCGACTTGACGCCGAAGGCGCTGATGTTGCGGGCCGGACCGTCGCCGAAAATATTGCCTTGCAGGATGAACTTGCCGTCCTTCTCGACTTGCGCCGAGGCGGGCGGCAGCCGTCCGGCCTCCGTCTGGCTGGAACTGGTGAACGAGTTCCACCAGCCCGAAGCGATGATCTGGTCCTTGTCGCGCAGCGACGAGACCAGAATGCCGAGCGTCGGGATCGTCCAGATCGCAACGAAGATGAAGACGGCGATATGGACGCCGAAACGGCTGACAAAGGACTTTCCGGTCGCCACGGCCATCTCAATGCCCTTCCGTCTCTTTGTTTGCCTGGCGGATGTTCCAGACCATGATCGGAATGACCGCTATCATGATGATGATGGCGATGGTGGCGCCGCGGCCAAAATCGCCGCCGCCGCGGAACATCCAGTCGAACATCAGATTGGCCAGCACCTGGCTGTTCCACTGGCCGTTGGTCATGGTCAGCACGATGTCGAAAACCTTCAGCACCAGGATGGTGATGGTGGTCCAGACGACGGCGATGGTGCCCCAGATCTGCGGCACCATGATCTTCCAGAAGATCTGGAAAGGGTTGGCGCCGTCGATGACGGCGGCTTCCAGCGTCTCTTCCGGAATGCCGCGCAAGGCCGACGACAGGATGACCATGGCAAAGCCGGTCTGGATCCAGATCAGGATGACCATCAGGAAGAAGTTGTTCCAGAACGGCAGCGAGATCCAGACCTGCGGCTGGCCGCCGAAATACTGGATGATGGCATTGAGCAGGCCGATCTGCGTCTGGCCCTCGCCGCGATATTCGTAGATGAATTTCCAGATGACGCTGGCGCCGACGAACGAGATGGCGAGCGGCAGGAAGATCAGGCTTTTTGCGATGGTGCCCCACCAGATCTTGTCGGTGAGCACGGCGATGATCAGCCCGAGGAAGGTGCAGGCGGCCGGCACCACCGCCAGCCAGATGATGTTGTTGAGGATCGAGTTGCGGAACTCGCGGTCGCCGAACGCCCATTGATAGTTGGCCAAGCCGACGAAATGGGCGCCGCCGCGATCGAGGAACGACAGCCTCAGCGTCTCCACTACCGGGTAGATCAGGTAGATCGTGAGGATGATCATCGCCGGGCCGACGAACAGCCAGGGTCGGATCACCCCCTGCCGGCGCAGATTGTTGATCGCCGCCTTGCCGGAAACGCCGCGTGCCGGAAAGATCGTGTCGAGTGCCTTGTTGGCGCCCCAGAAATAGGCGACGCAGCCGCCCACGCCGATGATGATGACGAATATCGCCGAGAAAATCTGAGCCGCCATGGGTCCCTCCCCCTGCGCACGGATCCGCCAGTCGAGAATGGCTTTGGCGACGGGATCATGCGCCGATTCAGTTGTCTGGAGCGCGACCAGCCGGAAAGCAGGTCACTGGGCGCGCGTCATGCCGGAATACGTTGTGCTCACGACAATCGACGCGACGCCAAGCACCGGATAAGGTCCGGGCCGTTTGAGGCCCGGACCACATCACATTTGGAACTCAAGCCGGCCGCTTACTTGATCGCGTCCCAGCTTTTCTGGATGTCGGTGGCGACGTCCTGGGCGGACTTGCCGCCGACCAGGTCGATCATGCCGGTCCAGAACGCACCGGCGCCGATCTTGCCCGGCATCAGGTCGGACCCGTCGAAGCGGAAGGTCGAGGCGTTGGCCAGGATCTCGCCCTGCTTCTTCAGCGCGTCGCTGGCATAGGCGTCCTTGTTGACCGACTTGAACGGCGTCACGAAGCCGCCCTGCGCCATCCAGATCTCATGAGCGAGCGGCAGCTTCAGGAATTCGATGAACGCGCGGGCACTCTTGCTGTCTTTGGTGATCATGGCGAGCGTGCCGGCGCCGAGCACCGGAGTGCCGAGCTCGGGCTTGGAAGCGTAAGGCGGGAAGTAGAAGAAGTCGGCATCCTCGCCCATCTTGGTGCCTTGCGGGAAGAAGGTCGGGATGAACGATGCCTGATGGTGCAGATAACATTTCGGCGGCACCGAGAAGAGGCCCTTCGGGCTGTCACGGAAATCGGTCGCCGCAACCGCCTTGGCGCCGCCCTCGACCATCTTGTCGTCGGTGGCGATCTTGCCGAAAATGTCGATGGCGTTGACCACTGCCGGATCGTTGAACGGAATTTCGTTCTTCACCCATTTGTCGTAGGTCTCGGGCGTCTGGGTACGCAGCATGATGTCTTCGACCCAGTCGGTCGCCGGCCAGCCGGTGGCGCCGCCCGAACCAAGCCCGATGCACCATGGCGTGCCGCCGTCGGCGATGATCTTCTTTTCGAGCTCGGCAAGCTCTTCCTGCGTCTTCGGCACCTTGTAGCCGGCTTCCTCGAAATTGTCCGGCGAGTACCAGACCAGCGACTTCACGTCGGCCTTATACGGAAAGGCGAAGAAGCCGGGCTTGCCGTCCTTGTCCTTGAACGTGCCGAGATCGACCCAGGATTGGCCGGCGCCGTAATTGTCCTTGACCCAGTTGGCCGTGTCGTCGCCGAGCGGCGTCAAAAGGCCCTTCGATGCTAGATCCTGGATCAGGCCCGGCTGCGGCAGCACGGCAATGTTGGGCGGGCTGCCGGCCTGCGTGTCGATGACGATCTGCTGCTCGTAATTCTCCGACGAGGAGTACTTGATCTCGGCGCCGGTGGCTTCGGAGAAGTAATCGAGGACGGTGCGGATAAGCCCTTCGTCCTCGCCGCGCCACGGCCCGAAGATCGTCAGCGTCTCGCCCTTGAGGTCGACTTTCTTGAGCTCTTCGTAGTTGGCCCAGTTGAAACGGGGATCTTCGCCCGGCTTGAACTTCAGTTCGGCTTGCGCCGGCATGGCGAGCGCAAGCGTGGCGAACGCAGCACCCAGCAGAAGCATTTTCTTCATCGGTATTCCCTCCCAGTGGTGACAAACACCGAACGAAACCTCCATTCCGTCCGCCGGCGCTGCAGGACTGTGACTCAGTCGGAAAGGAACTGCAACCTTTCGTAGAGTCTTCCAAAGCGCTTTGGTGATTTTGATCTCGCCACTGAATTGATCCGGAGTCAAGAGAAAGCCAGACTAATCGATTTAATTTCTGCGGCCGGGTGCCGGCGAAAGTGCGCTGCAGCACAGTTTCTGGCGGTGCAGCAGCAAATTCGGCTTCAAACCGGTCCGAACCGTGCGTATGGTCAGTGCGCTCGGCAACGCGGTTCGTAGCGGCTAGCTCGATTCAGATTAAAAGCGCTTTGAGGTTGGAGGCCTCCGGTGAACCTCAAGCAGCTCTCCCACATGCTGGCGCTTTCGCAGACTACGGTGAGCCGCGCATTGAACGGCTACCCGGAAGTCAACGAGGAAACGCGCCGGCGGGTGGTCGATGCCGCCAAGCGTCACGGCTATCGCCCCAATCCGAGCGCCCGCCGGCTGGCGACCGGCAAGACCGGCATGATCGGCTATGTGCTGCCGACGGGAACGACCGTCGACATCGACCCGCATTTCGTCGAGTTCCTGTCCGGCCTCGGCGACTATGCGCGTTCGCACGAGCTCGACCTGGTGCTGTCACCGGCCGATGCCGACGACCAGGAGACGACCTACCGCCGCATTGTCGCCAACCGGCAGGTCGACGCGGTCTATATCTCGTCGCCGAGGCCGGCCGACCGGCGGGTGGCACTCGTCAACACGCTCGGCATTCCCTTCATCGTCCATGGCCGCAGCGAAGGCTTCGATTTCGACTATCCGTTCACCGACATCGACAATGAGGGCGCCTTCCACGAGGCGGCACGGCTACTCGTTCAGCTCGGTCATAGGCGTCTGGCGCTGATCAACGGCGACGATCGCGAGACCTTCGCCATCCATCGCGAGCGCGGCGTGCGCCGCGCGCTTGCGGCGAGCGGCCTGGTGCTTCGTGATCAGCATGTCTGTTCGCTCACCATGACCGAGGAGAACGGCTACCGCGCCGCCCGGCGCTTGCTGGAACAAAGCGACGCGCCGACGGCGATCGCCTGCTCCAGCCTGATCATGGCGCTCGGCGTGGTGCGCGCGGTGCGCGATCTCGGCCTGACCATTCCGGGCGACCTGTCGCTGATCGCCCATGACGACGTCTTTCCCTGGCTGAAGCCGGAAAATTTTTCGGTGCCATTGTCGACGACGCGTTCGTCGATCCGCCTCGCCGGCGCGCGCATCGCCGAACGGCTGGCGGCGCGAATTTCCGGCCTGGAGGAGGGCGCTCGCGGCGAAGTCTGGCCGGTCGACCTGGTGGTCAGGGGATCGGTCGCCGGCGCGCCGGCCTAGAGGCAATCACTCTGAACGGCCGAGGTCGACTCTTGGCGGCTGTTGGCCAGCACCAGCGGGTGCGTCCTGGCCTCAGGTCGCGGATTTGAGGTGATCGATGAAGGCGCGCAGCTTCGGCAGGACTTGGCGCTTGCCGGGATGATAAAGGAAGACACCCGGCGTCGTCGTGGCGACGCTGTCCAGCACCGACTGGAGTTTTCCTTCGGCTATCGGACCTTCGGCGAGTGGTCGCGGCGTCTGCGCCAGCCCGACGCCCCGCATCGCGGCCCCGACCAATGTCGAATAGTCGTGCGCAATCAGCGGGCCTGAGACGATCGCTTCGATTGCACCGTTACCATCGATGAACGACCAGGGTGCGATGGCGCCATTCGAGCGGCGCAAGCGTAAGCAGGCGTGGTGGCGCAAGTCGTCGACACGCTCGGGACGGCCGTAGCGCTCAAAATAGTCAGGGCTGCCGACGACTACGAACGAGAACGGCGGGGTCAGCCGCACCGCGACCATGTCGGCGGCGATGAGTTGCCCGAGGCGGATGCCGGCGTCGAACCCGCCGGTCGCGAGATCGACCATCTGGTCGCTCACGGCGATCTCCAGTTCGATCTCAGGATAGGCTTGGCAGAACGACGCGAGCACCGGCTCCAACATCAGCGGCACGATAGCGCGAGGCACAGACAGGCGCAGCAGACCGGTCGGCCGCTGGCCGATATCGCGGGCAGCCTCGCCGGCCGCTACGAGCTCCTCGAATGCCGGGCCGGCACGGTCGAGGAACCGCTGGCCAGGTTCGGTTAAACCAACGCTCCGCGTCGTGCGGACGAACAACGCCGTGCCCAGGCGAGCTTCCAGCGCGCGCACCGCTTGGCTCACGGCCGATGGCGTCACGCCGAGATCGGCGGCGGCACGGCGGAAGTTACGCCGCCTGGCGACGGCCAGGAACGCCTCGACGCCCTCCAGCGCACCATGTCGGACTGTGTAGTTCTGCTTCATAGGTTGTTGTGATTACACCGGATAGTCGAATTGCGGTAGCGGGCTTAAAGCCGCGTGAACCAACTATTGAGAGTAGGCCAAATGTCCACGGAAATGGTGTTCCAAACCCATCTTGTTCTCGGCTATCTCGCGTGGCTGCTTTGCTTCGGCGCGTACGGTTTGCCGTTGCTCAGGTCGATGGACCGGGTCGCGGCGCAACGCGCTATCGCTATGCTGCACAGCTTCCGCTTCTTCGGGCTCGTCTTCCTGGTTCCGGGCGTCGTAAGCCCCACTCTGCCCGCTGATTTCGCCGTGTTCGCCGCCTACGGCGATTTCGCGACTGGCGTGCTGGCCATGCTGGCGCTGCTCACGGTGAGGATACGCCCGCTCTTCTGGCCGTTGGTCGTCGCCTTCAATGTCGCAGGGACCGTCGACCTCATCGTCGACTATTACCACGCCATTCAGATCGGCCTTCCTGGACGCGCAGGCGAACTGGGCGCCACCTACGCGATCCCGATCATCTACGTACCGCTGCTGATGATAACGCATATCGCCGCATTCTATTTTCTCCTACGTCCTCAGCAAAACGCGACCTGAGCGGGCTATTCCTTCGCCGCCTCGGCCGCCTTGGTGTTCAGAAGCCCGTAGCCGAAGTCATTGTCCCGCCCCTTCGCGCCGAGATCCTTTGCCGTGGCGGCAAGTGCTTTCTCGACCCAGTCGGCGGAGCGGTCGGGCGCGGCATGCAACAGATTGGCGACGGCGCCGGTCACGATCGCCGCGGCGAAGGACGTCCCGGTCACCACGTCCGAGCCGGCGCCGCTCGGCGCCACCATCTCGACGCCGGGAGCGGAGATGAAGACATAGGCGCCGCGATTGGCCTGCGGCATCAGCCCGTCCTTGGCATCGGTGGCCGTCACCGCGATCACGCCGTCGAAGGCGGCCGGATAACCATAGGGCGCCTTCGGTCCGTTATTGCCGGCGGCCGCAACCAGCACGATGCCAAGCGCACGCGCATTGCGGCAGGCGATGCCGAGCAGGTCGTTCTTCGGGCCGACGAAGCTCATATTGATGATGCGGACATCCTGCTCCGCCGCCCAGTCAAGCGCCGAAAGGATGACGTCCATGGTCGACTTGCCGCCCTCGAAGGCGCGGGCATGATAGATCCTGGCGCCCGGCGCCATGCCTTTGAACGCGCCGGTGCCGGCGATCAGTCCATCGACCGAAGTGCCGTGGTCGCGCGCCTCGATCGGCACGTCGGGCATGGCATCGAACTGCCCGGCGATGACGCCGGAGAGCGCCGGATTGCCGTCGTCGATGCCGGTGTCGATGACGCCGACGCGCACATTCTCGCCGCTGGCTTTGTCGGCATCGAGCGCGATGCGCTCGAACGCATAATTGGCGATGCTGGCCGCCTGCTGCAGCGAGTAGACATGGTTGGCCTCACGCCGCAAAGTGCGGCCGTCGGCGGCGAGCTGCGCCAGCACAACGCCGACCGGGTGGCCATCGGGAATGCCGAAGCGCACCAGCGTGTTGCCGAGCAGCCGCGACTGCCGCTGCGAGCGTATCTCGAGGCCGAACGAGGCCGCGATCTGCTGGACCGCGCCGGCATCGCCATTGACGGTGACCAGCACCTCGTCGGGCACGAAATCGCCGGTCACGGCGCGCGGCGGCTCGGTTGCCACAAGATCGGTCGGCGCAACCACCGCACCGCCCGGCGCGGCAAGCTGTATTGCCGGCGCGACGGCGGGTGGGGTTGCAGTATTGCCAGGAGGTATCGGCGCCTCGGTGACTACGGCAGGATTGGGGAACAGGTCGACAATCAAGCCCGGAAGAAACACCGCGCCCGTCGTTCCATGAGCCGGCGCTTTGCCGCCATCCTTCACGCCGCCGCCATCCTTGGCGCAGTCGGCGTTGGCAGCATTTCCCCGGTTCAGGCAGTCGATCTCAGCCTGGGTGAGGTTAGGATCGTTGGTTTGTGCAACGGCAGACGCGGCGAAGATTGTCATCGCCGCCGTCAATCGAATGACCGCCTCAGCCGCCATCAGCCGGTTTCCTTCCCTCCAGGGCAGCTTCGGTGAAAGGCTGGGCGGCGATAAGGCCAAGCAGCTTCTGATAGTCGGCGGCGGTCTCGGCCGGGACGCCGACGCGGAAGACGCCGTCGGCGGTCGGCCCGCCAGCGATCTTCAACTGGTTCTGGTCGAGAAAAGCGACGATATCGGACAGCTTCGCATCCGGTTTGAACTTCACCAGTGCAAACGGCATTTTGGCCAGATCGTCCTCCGATCCGGCAATCTCGAAATCGCCACCTCTGTTGCCGGTCTGCACAAAGGATTGCGCGACGACCAGGGCCAGCAGCACCGCGGCCGCGGCCCAGGCGACGCCGGCGGGCACCGCCATGAAGCGGCTCCAGGCTTGCGCCAGCCAGGACGATGCCGTCGGCGCGCGGGACGGGCCGGCCTCGGCGTCGAGCGCCTTGGCAAAGCGGCTGAGCGCATCGGCCGGCGGGCGGATTGCCTCGTTTGCGGCAGCGGTGCCGGAGAATTCGGCCTCGGCCTCGCCTAGTGCGGCCATCGCCGCCGGATCGCTCGTCAGCCATTCCTCGATGGCTTCGAGCTCGGTGCCCTCCAGCGAGCCGTTCAGATAAAACGGCAGCAGCATTTCCATTTCGTCGCGGCGTGACATCTTTTCAGCGGCGCTCATGGCCACCCCCTGTCGTAACCGGCGGCCTTGAGGGCTTCGCCGAGTTTCTTGCGGGCGTAGAACATCCTGGTCTTGACCGTTGCGACCGGGATGCCGAGTACCTCGCCGATCTCGCTCACCGATTGCCCGTGATAATAGGCAAGGTCGATCACCGTGCGGTGCTCTTCCGGCATGGCATCGATAAAGCGTCGCAAGGCGGCGGCCTTGTCTTCCTTCATCGTCACGACTTCCGGCGTGTCGGCGCCGTCGGCGACCTGGGCCGCGTCATGGTCGTCGATCCAGTCTTCCTTCCTCTTGCGCAGCAGGGACAGCGCCTTGAAGCGGGCAATGCCGAGCAGCCATGTCGAGACCTCCGAGCGCCCCTCGAAGGCCGGTGCCTGCCGCCAGAGTTCGAGGAACACCTCGTTCGCGATATCGTCGGCCATCTGTTCCGATCCCGTCTGGCGTGCCACGAAGCGGTAGACCCGCGCGTGGTGGCGCATGAACAGGAGCCGCACGGCGGCACGGTCGCCTTTCGCGACCCGCTCGACAAGCGCGCGATCGGTCTCCGCGGCCGTCATCGCCGGTCGAGCCGCCTGGCTCCTGCCTGCTCTGTCGCTGATCGGCCCAAAAAGGTTCACCGCATCCGCCCGTATATCTGCGGAGGCTAACTGAAGAGCGGGAGCGTTGCCAGAGGGAGAAGAGGGCGCGCGCTCAACTCAGGAACGGCTTTGCCTTCATCGTCGCCGGCACCGGCACGCCGAGGCGCGCAAGCACCGTCGGCGCGAGCTGCAACTGATCGAGCAGCGTATTGGCTTCCGGACCCTCGCCGGATCCGAAGTAGTAAAGTGCGAAATTCTGCATCTCCTCGTCGTGGCCGCCATGATGGCCGCGATCGGTCTGGCCATGATCGGCGGTGACGATCACCTCGTAGCCGGCTTCCCGCCAGCGCGGCAGGAAGCCGGCGAGCATGGCGTCCATTGCATAGACGGCATGATCCATCTCGTGGCAGTCATGGCCGAAGCGGTGGCCCATCGAGTCCAGAGTACAGCTGTGCAGGATGCCGTAGTCGATGCCGTAGCGCCTGGTCAGCATGGTCAACGTCGCGAACAGGTCGACGTCGCTCGGTGTCATCTGGTTCCTGGCATTGTAGCCGGTCATGGTGTGAAACCGGCCATGGCTGATCGGCCTGCCCGGCTGGTCGAACTCCATGTCCTCGACCAGATCGAACGGATAGGCCCGGAAGAATTCGGACCAGTAGGAGTGGGTGACCGCACCGGTCTTGCCGCCGGCCCTGCTGACTTCGGAAAAGATGTCCGGCTGTTCGACGCGAAACCGGTTCTCGTTCGACAGGATACCGTGCATTTGGGGCGGCACGCCGGTGTGGATCGAGGCATAGCAGGATGCCGAGGTCGACGGCAGCACGGAGCGCATTTTCCATACGCGGGCTTCGCCTGATTGCACCCAGCCTTCGAGATTGCCCATCAGCCGACGCCAGTTCCGGTAAGGCACGCCGTCGAGGATGATGAGCAATAGTTTTGTGTTGAGCGCCAAGGGCGCCTCCATGCGGCTTAATCGGAAAAGTCAGGGCCGGCCTGCCGTTCAATCCACGCCCGGACAGGATCGTCGGGCGCAAAGTGCGGCCCGCTAGTTCCCCGCGCTGGCCATGCGCCGTCCCTTGATCGCCTTCTCTAGCCAGCCGATCTCCATTTCTGGCACCGACGATAGCAAAAGATCGGTGTAGGCATCGAATGGTGGCGTCAGCACGGTGCTCTTGGCGCCGTAGCGCACCACTTCGCCGCGATACATCACGGCGATTGAATCGGCGATCGACTTGACCGTGGCCAGGTCGTGGGTGATGAACAGATAGGCGACGTTTTCCTCTTTCTGCAGCCCGAGGAGCAGCTCCAGTATGCCGTGGGCGACCAGCGGATCGAGCGCCGAGGTCACCTCGTCGCAGATGATTAGCTTCGGCTTTGCGGCGAGCGAGCGGGCGATGCAGACGCGCTGCTTCTGGCCGCCCGAAAGCTCGGCCGGATAGCGGTCGACATAGCCTTTGCCCATTTCGATCTTGTCGAGCAGTTCCGCGACACGGGCGTCACGTTGCCTTCCGCGCAGACCGAAATAGAATTCCAGCGGCCGACCGATGATGGTGCCGACCGTCTGGCGCGGGTTCATCGCCACGTCGGCCATCTGGTAGATCATCTGCAGTTGGCGAAGATCCTCTTTCGGCCGGTCGGCAAGCCGGTTGGCGAGCGGCCGTCCGTCGAAGGTGACGGTGCCTTGTTCGGGCGGCAAGAGGCCGGTGATGGCGCGCGCCAGTGTCGATTTGCCGGAGCCGGACTCGCCGACCACCGCCAGCGTCTGGCCGGGGAAAATATCGACCGAGACGTTCTTCAGCACCTTGATGTGACTGCGGCCATAGGCGGCGGTGATGTTCTTGACCGACAGGAACGGGCTCGTGCCGGGCTTCTGCTCCTGGTGTTCGATCTCATGCACCGAAACCAGCGCGTTGGTGTATTCTTGGCGCGGCTCCTTGATGATCTGGCGGGTGCCGCCCCATTCGACCAGCCGGCCGTGGCGCAACACCATGATCTCGTCCGAGACCTGGGCGACGACGGCAAGGTCGTGAGTGATGTAGAGTGCCGCGACATGCGTGTCGCGGATGGCATCCTTGATCGCCGCCAAGACGTCGATCTGCGTCGTCACGTCCAGCGCCGTGGTCGGCTCGTCGAAGACGATCAGGTCGGGCTCCGAGCACAGCGCCATTGCCGTCATCACGCGCTGCAGCTGACCGCCCGACACCTGGTGGGGAAAGCGCTCGCCGATGCTTTCGGGGTTCGGCAGGCTGAGCTTCTTGAACAGCGCCACGGCGCGCTTTTCGGCTTCGGCCCGCGTCGCCGTGCCGTGCAGGAGTGCTGCCTCGACCACCTGGTCCATCAGCCTGTGCGCCGGATTGAAGGCGGCTGCCGCCGATTGCGCGACATAGCAGACCTCGCGGCCGCGCAATTTGCGAAACCCTTCGTTGCCGCCCTTCAGGATGTCGCGGCCATTGAGGATGACCTCGCCGCCGGTGATGCGCACGCCGCCGCGGCCGTAGCCCATCGACGACAGGCCGATGGTCGATTTGCCGGCGCCGGACTCGCCGATCAATCCGAGCACCTTGCCCTTTTCGAGCGTCAGCGAGACATCGTGCACCAGCACGATGTTCTTCGGCGCCTCACCCGGCGGATATACCGTGGCCTCGATGCGCAGATTGCGGATGTCGAGCAGCACGCCGGACTTTGGTTGCCCGGGCTTCGGTTGCCCGGGCTTCGGTTGCTTGTCAGCCATTACCCGCGTCCTCCCTTCAGGCTTGTCGTACGGTTGAGCACCCAGTCGGCGACGAGATTGACGGAAATCGCCAGCGCTGCGATCGCCGCCGCCGGAATGAGGGCGGCGCCTATGCCGAAGACGATGCCATCCTTGTTTTCCTTGACCATGCCGCCCCAATCGGCGTCCGGCGGCTGCACGCCAAGCCCGAGGAAGGACAGCGTCGACAGGAACAGTACGGCATAGATGAAGCGCAGGCCGAGTTCCGAAACCAGCGGCGACAGCGCATTGGGCAGGATTTCCCGGAAGATGATCCAGCCGCTGCCTTCGCCGCGCAATTTGGCCGCCTCGACATAGTCCATGACGTTGATATCGACGGCGACCGCCCTCGACAGGCGGTAGACGCGGGTCGAGTCGAGAACGCCCATGACCAGGATCAGCGTCACCAGATTGGATGGCAGCACCGACAGCACCACAAGCGCCATGATCAGCGTCGGGATCGACATCAGGAGATCGACGAGACGCGACAGAAGCGTGTCGAACCAGCCGCCGAAAACCGCCGCCGAGAAGCCGAGGATGGCGCCGAGCGAGAACGACAGCGCGGTCGCCAGCACCGCGATGAACAGGGTGATGCAGGCGCCATAGATCATGCGCGACAACAGATCGCGGCCGAGATTGTCGGTGCCCAGCCAATGCGCCGCCGACATCGGTTCCCAAGGGACGTCGCTGACGATCTCGGCATTGCCATGCGGCGCGATCCACGGCGCAAAGATCGCTGCCAGCACGAACAGCGCCGTCAGCACGATGCCGACCAATGCCGGGATGGGGATGCGTTTGATGACGAGCATACCCGCCCCCCTCATTTCGGATGTCTGAGGCGCGGATTGGCGACGATCGCCGCTATGTCCGCGATGATGTTCAGGCTGATGTAGACAGCGGCGAAGATCAGCCCGACCGCCTGCACCACCGGCACGTCACGCTTGGTGACGTGGTCGACGAGGTATTGGCCCATGCCTGGATAGACAAAGATAACTTCGACCACGACGACGCCGACGATCAGGTAAGCGAGATTGAGCATCACGACGTTGATGATCGGCGCGATGGCATTGGGGAAGGCATGCCTGCGGATGACCGCGAAGGCCGAAAGCCCCTTGAGTTCGGCGGTCTCGACATAGGCGGACTGCATCACATTGAGGATCGCAGCGCGCGTCATGCGCATCATATGCGCGAGCACCACCAGGGTCAGCGCTGCCGCCGGCAGTGCTATGGCCTGAATGCGTTCGCCGAAAGGCATCCCGTCATAGACCGTGGAAATGGCGGGAAACCATTGATGTTGCACCGCGAAGAAAAAGACGAGCACATAGCCGATGAAGAATTCCGGAAACGAGGTCGAGGCGAGCGCTAACCCGGAGATCAGCTTGTCGACCCAGCCATTGCGGTAGCGCACCGCGATCAGGCCGAGGATGATCGCCAGCGGCACCGCGACGATCGCCGCCCAGAAGGCAAGGAACAGCGTGTTCCACAGCCTTCCCTTGATAGAGGTTGCGATATCCTGACCGCTCGACATAGCCGTGCCGAGATCACCGGTCAGGATGCCGCCGAGCCAGCGAAAATAACGGATGTAAGCGGGATCATTGAGGCCGAGCTGCTCGCGCAGATTGGCGAGCGACTCCGGTGTCGCCGACTGCCCGAGAATGGCTTGCGCGACGTCGCCGGGCAGGATTTGGGTGCCGGCGAAGATCAGGACCGAAACGGCCAACAGCAGCAGAATGCCCAGCGCAATGCGCTGGGCCACCAGTTTCACGATGGTTGAGGACATATCCGCAAGGCCGGGCTCAGGCTTCGAGCCAGCACTTCGCCAGAGCATATCCGTTCATCAACTCCTGATGCGGATCATCCACCCAGCCGGCGACCTTGGCGCCCGTCGCGTCGATGAACTGATTGAACATCGGCAGGATCAAGCCGCCCTCGTCGCGCACCATCACAGCCATGTCGTGGTACATTGCCTTGCGCTTGGCCTCGTCGAGCTCGGCGCGAGCCGCCAGCACCATCTTGTCGAAATCCGGACGCTTGAAACGTGTGTCGTTCCAGTCGGCCGTCGACAGATAGGCGGTAGAGTACATCTGGTCCTGCGTCGACCGGCCGCCCCAGTAGGAGGCGCAGAAGGGCTGCTTGTTCCAGACTTCCGACCAGTAGCCGTCGCCCGGTTCGCGTTTGATCTCCAGCTTGATGCCGGCCTTGGCCGCGCTTTGCTGGAACAGCTGTGCGGCATCGACGGCACCGGGGAAGGCGACGTCCGACGTCCGGAGCAGGACGGCACCGTCATGGCCCGATTTCTTGTAGTGGAACTTGGCCTTATCGGGATCGTATTTGCGCTGCTCGATCTCGGTGAATAGCGGGTACGATGCATTGATCGGGAAGTCGTTGCCGAGCGAGCCATAGCCACGCAGCACCTTGTTCAGCATCTCCTCGCGGTCGATCGCCAGCTTCAACGCCATCCGCAAGTCGTTGTTGTCGAACGGCGCGGTGTCGCAGTGCATGATGAAGACGTAGTGGCCGGGTCCCGAATGGTTGCGGATGGTGACGCCGGGCACGCGCTTGATCAGATCGACGATCTTCGGCTCGACCCGGTTGATCATGTTGACCTGGCCGCCCTGCAGCGCCGCCGTGCGGGCCGTGGCGTCGTTGATGACGATGATCTCTATCTGGTCGGCATGGCCCATCTTGTCGCCCTGCCAGTAATTGGCGAAGCGCTCGCCGCCATGGCGCACGCCGGGCTCGTTGGTGGTGACCTTGTAAGGACCCGCCGAGATACCGGCATCGGCCTTGTCCTTGCCGCCGTTCGGCTGGATGATCAGGTGATAGTCGCTAAGCAGGTAGGGCAGGTCGGCATTCGGCTCCTTCAGCGTCAGCACCACTTCCTTGCCGCTGGCCTTTATGCTCTCGATGCCTTTCATGTAACCGAGCGCGCCGGACTTCGACTTCTCGTCCGAATGGCGTTCGAGGGTGGCGGCCACGTCCTCTGCGGTCACCTTCTTGCCGTCGTGGAACTCGACGCCATCGCGGATCTTCAGCGTCCAGGTCTTGGCGTCGTCCGACGAGCCGATCTCCTCGGCGATGCGGTTCTCGAGCTTGCCTTCGGGAGACAGTTCGACGATCAGTTCGCCCCACATCTTGCCGAAGGCGAACGGCACCTGCGTCATAAACAGCGCCGGATCGAGGCTGTTGGTGGACTCGCCACCGACCAGGCCGGCCTTGAGCGTGCCGCCCTTGACCGGACCCGCCGCGCGGGAAGCGCTGGATAGCAGCGAATTGGCGAAAGTTGCGGTGACGCCAAGCGCTGCTGCCCGGCCGAGAAAATCGCGACGGCTCAGCTTGCCGGACGCAACGCGCCGGCTCAGATATTCCAGTTCGTTCGACATGTTGAGTTCCTCACTCTGTTGGTCCGACCTTATGGTCGTTTTTCTCATTTCTATCGGGAGAATAATGACCGTAAGGGAAAGCGGTAAGCAAGACCGAATGCGACATGCCGTGGCGTAAATCGTGCGTCGCAATTGGACCAATCGCTATAAGCGCTCAAAGCAGTGCGCGCGGGATTTTCTCCTCGAAGTTGCGCTCGAAGACGAGTTTCTCGCCTTCGTAGGCTTCGATTCTGGCGCTAACCACGAAGCTTTGCGCGTCGGACCGCATTTCGGCGAAGGTTTCTGTGCGCACCGACCATCCATTTCGCGACAGCGTCTGGGTCCAATGCGTCTTGCCCGAGGCTGACAGCGGATTGTCGGGATGGATCGCCCATGTCTCTCTGGCGATGCTGCCATTGGCGAGGCCATGCCCCAGGTCGCGCACCTCACCGAAATCGTCGACGATGAAAAGCGTAATCATTCCGGTCTTTTCGTCGCGATCGACATGACGCTCGGAATTGGCGGGCCGAAGCGTCTCCGTTGCCCAGGGCGCAGCACCTTCGGGAGCGGGGAAGGTGACCTCGTCGCCTGTCGCTGGCGGGCGCACCGGCAGCATCAATGTCGCGGCCGACAATTCCAGCCGGACCGGCTCCGGCGACGGCCAGATCATCGGCCAGTAGGCGTTCGAAACGGCAACGCGCAAGCGATGGCCGGCCGGCACGCGATAGGCGCATTGGTCGAGCACCACCCGGGCGCTGACGGTTTCGCCGGGCACCAGCGCTTCGGGAAATTCGTGCGAGTTGCGATGCGTCAGGTTGAGCACGCCGTACGAGATCAGCTCCGATGCCCCGTCCGGATGGACGTCGCACAGCCGAACCGCGATGTTCGCCTGGCGCCGGTCCGACGAGACGCTGACCACAACTTCGGGAGCACCGACAATGTCGACCGTTTCGGTCAGCACCGGCTGGTCGAAGCACACCGACAGCGCATCGTCGGGGCGCTGGTCACCCGGCAGTTCCGGGCCGAAGGTGAAGGGGAAATATTCGCCGCCGGCGAGGCCGCAGCTTTGCGGCGAAGCGACGATAGCGTGGTTACCTTCAGCGATAAGCTCAACCTCTTGGGTCTTGATGTTGGGTGACGGCCATTCCGATTCAGCGACCCAGCGGCCCGGGCGCTCGGGATGCCAGCGCGCCGGACGCACGCTGTCCATGACATAGGCGCGGTAGGCGGGGTCGGCCTCGACGCCGGTGTCGATATCCTTCAGCCAGCGGTCCCACCAGCGCAAGGCCTCCTGCAGGAAGCCGATGCGCGGTTCGGGCGCGGCGTAATGCGGGTATTTGTGGATCCACGGGCCGACGATGCCCTTGACCGGCGCCTCGATATTGACGGCGAGATGGGAAATCGTATTGCGATAGCCATCATGCCAGCCGCCGATCGACAGCACCGCGGCATGGATGGCGGAATAGTCCTCGCAGATCGAGCCGCGCTTCCAATAGGCATCGCGATGCTGGTGCTTTAGCCACAGCGGTACCAGGAAGGGCTGGTTCTCCAGCCTGGTCAGCCACAGGTCGCGCCATCTGTTGTCGCCGGCCAGCAACGGATCCGGCGGCCTTGACGAATAGGACAGCATGGTCGAGGCCCAGCCGAAATTCTCGATCAGCAGGCAGCCGCCCTTGTAGTGGATGTCGTCGGCATAGCGGTCGACCGTCGAACAGAGACTGATGACCGCCTTCAGCGCCGGCGGCTGCTTGGCTGCTACCTGCAGGCAGTTGAAGCCGCCCCACGAAATGCCCATCATGCCGGCATTGCCGTTGCACCAGGGCTGGTCCGCCGCCCAGGCGATGACGTCGCAAGCGTCCTGCAATTCCTGCTCGGAATATTCGTCGTCCATCAGCCCTTCGGAATCGCCATTGCCGCGCATGTCGACGCGGATCGAGGCGTAGCCGTGGCCGGCAAAATAGGGATGCGTCAGCTGATCACGATAGATCGTGCCGTCGCGCTTGCGATAGGGCAGGTGTTCGAGGATTGCCGGCACTGGATCGTCGGCAGCATCGGCCGGCATCCACACCCGCGCCGACAGCCGGCAGCCGTCCGGCATGATGATCCCCATATCCGGAAATTCGACGATCTTTCGTGGGAATTCAGTGACGATTTTCATGCGGGCGAACTCCAGGAGCGCCAGATGATGGAGCCCGTGAGAGCGCGTCATGGGCCAGTCAACGAATTCGGCTGGTCAATCCGCGTCAATTCAGCGGTATGTCGTTTTCGGCCTTGCTTGCTTGATAGGCGGCGGACAATTCGTCATAGCGCGCTGATATTGCGCCGATACGCGCTTCCAGCCGCTCGCGCTCGGCATCGGGCAGCGAGCGCACCAATTTGCGGATCGAAAAGCTCTTCCAATAGGCATTCTCGGCATTGTAGCCGCCGGGATCGAGGGTGAAGACCTCTTTCAGGATCTTCAAATCGTGCGGGATGTCGAAGCTGTCGCGCGAGTCTTCGTGGCTGAACAGATAGAAGAAATTGTCGAAGCCGGTCCAGGTGATCGCCGACAGGCAGAGCGAGCAGGGTTCGTGCGTGGCAAGAAAGATCGCGTCCTTGGTGTCGACGCGTTCGGCTTTAGGCATTTCGTAGAAGCGCTTCAGGCAATGCACCTCGCCGTGCCAGAGCGGGTTTTCGGTCTCGTTGTTGGTTTCGGCAAGCACCAGCGAGCGGTCGTCCTTGCGCAGAATGGCCGCGCCGAACAGCTTATTGCCGTGCGCGACGCCTTCGACGGTCTTCGGCACGATGTCGTGCTCGATGACGTCGAGCAGTCGGTCGATCAGCGAAATGTCGGTCATCATCTAATCCCGTCGGGAAGATCGATCTCGTAGGCGTGCGAGAAATGGCACTCTTCGAGATTGGAGCCGTCGCCGCCGCGGTCGACGACCACAAAATCCTGGACATCGCCGATCGGCGTCAGCACTCCGTGCCACAGATTGCGCGGATAGTTGATGCCTTGCCCGGGCGCGGTGATGAAGGCATGCGGCTCGCCCGGGCCCTCTTCGCCGTCATGGCAGACGACGACCAGGAACGGCCGTGGTGACAGCGGGATGAAGGCCTGGCTGCCAAACGGATGGCGCTCCACCATGGTAAGCTTCAACGGCAGCTCATAGGGCGTGCCACGCACCATCGAGATCAGCACGCGCGCATTCGGCCCTCGTGCTTCCGCCGTGGCGAGGTCATGGTAGCGCTCAGCCTTGCCGCCATTGATCGGATAATGGTTGTCGCCGCCCATATCGATGACGTCGCCGAATTCGGCGAAATTCTCGCGGGTCAGCGGCCGCGCGACGATGCGGGTCATGGTGTGGGTCTCACGACGCCGGCGCTGCCAAGCTTGGCGTGGCGGTTGACGTCCTTATAGAGGAGATAGCGGAATTTGCCCGGCCCGCCGGCATAACAAGCCTGCGGGCAGAAGGCGCGCAGCCACATATAGTCGCCGGCTTCGACTTCGACCCAATCCTGGTTGAGACGGTAGACCGCCTTGCCCTCCAGCACATAGAGCCCGTGTTCCATGACGTGCGTCTCGGCGAAGGGAATGACCGCGCCAGGCTCGAGCGTGACGATGGTGACATGCATGTCGTGGCGCATGTCGGCCGGATCGACGAAGCGCGTCGTCGTCCATCGGCCTTCGGTACCCGGCATTGGCGTCGGCGCGATTTCCTGTTCGTTGGCGAAGAACGCTTGCGGCTGGTCGATGCCGTCGACTGCGTCATAAGTCTTGCGGATCCAGTGAAAGCGGACGGCGGCACCGCTTTCATTGCGCACCGTCCACCCGCTCGCCGGCGGCAGGTAGGCAAAGCCGCCCGGCCTTAAGCTATGTTTCTTGTCGGCAAGCGAAACGCATAGCTCGCCTTCGACTACGAACAGGGCACCTTCGGCGGCGGCGTCAAGCTCGGGGCGGTCGCTGCCGCCGCCGGGCGCGAGCTCGACGATATATTGCGAAAACGTCTCGGCAAAACCCGACAGCGGCCGCGACAGCACCCAGACGCGTGTCCCATCCCAGAACGGCAAAGCACTGGTGACAATGTCCTGCATCACGCCTTTGGGGATCACGGCATAGGCCTGTGTGAACACAGCGCGGCCGGTCAGCAATTCACTCTGGCCGGGATGTCCGCCCTGCGGCGCATAATAGGTTCGCTCGGCCATTTTCATCATATCCATAAATTCAAGCCTGTTGCGGAAGCCAGGGCATATGGCGGCAGCCAAAGCCTATTGCGGAAGCATGTCCTTGAGACGAAGCAGCGCGATGCACTCGACCTGTCTGCAGGCGGTTTCGAATTCGACGTCGTGGCTGTTGCCGATACGCGCCTCGAACTCGGCCAGGATCTCCGCCTTGGTCTTTCCTTTCACCGCAATAATGAAGGGGAAACCGAAACTGGTGACGTAGGCGGCATTGAGTTTTGCGAACAGCTCGCGCTCCTTCTCGGTCAGCGCGTCGAGCCCTGCCGAAGCCTGTTCCCTCGACGATTCCGCCGTCAGCCGCTTGGCCTGTGCCAGTTTTCCGGCAAGATCGGGGTGGGCATTGAGCACGGCAAACCGCTCGGCCTCGCTGGCCGCGCGAAACACGCGGCAGAGCGCGTTGTGCAGGCCGCCGGCACTGTCATGGGCCGGGCCGAGCTCCAGCTCATAAGCGCGCTCGGCAACCCACGGCGAATGCTCGAAGACGCCGCCGAATGTGTGGACGAAGGCCTCGAATTCCATTTTCGACGGGCGCAGCGCCGGCAACCGGAACGGATGCGTCTCCTGCCAGTGTTTTGCAATGTCGATGCGTCGTGCCAGCCAGACCTTGTCATGCGATTTGACGTAGTCGATGAAGCGCTTCAGTGCCGCGACCCGGCCCGGGCGGCCGACCAGGCGGCAGTGCAGGCCGATGTTCATCATACGCGGCCGCCCTGCCTTGCCCTCGGCATAGAGCGTATCGAAACTATCCCTGAGATAGGCAAAAAACTGGTCGCCCGAATTGAAGCCCTGCGGCGTGGCAAAGCGCATGTCGTTGGCGTCGAGCGTGTAGGGTATGATCAGCTGCGGTTTCGCCGTGCCATCCGGCACCACTTGCTCGAACCAGTAGGGCAGCTCGTCGTCATAGGTATCCGACACATAGTCGAAGCCGCCCTCTTCCGCCGCCAGCCGCACCGTGTTGATCGAGGTGCGGCCGGTGTACCAGCCGGTCGGCCGCGCTCCTGTCACCTCATAATGCAGCCGGATCGCCGCCTCCATGTCGCGGCGCTCGTCTTCCGGGGTATGGTCGCGGTAGTCGATCCATTTCAGCCCGTGCGAGGCGATCTCCCAGCCGGCCTCCTGCATCGCCGCAACCTGGTCGGGCGAACGCGCCAGGGCCGTGGCGACGCCATAGCAGGTGATCGGCACCTGTGCCTCGCTGAACAGGCGCAGCAATCGCCAGAAGCCGGCTCGGGCGCCGTATTCGTAGATCGATTCCATGTTCCAGTGGCGCTGGCCGGGCCAGGGCGCGGCGCCGACGATCTCCGACAGGAAAGCCTCCGAAGCCTTGTCGCCGTGCAGGACGCAATTCTCGCCGCCCTCTTCGTAATTGACGACGAACTGCACCGCGACATGCGCCCCGCCGGGCCATTTCGGATCCGGCGGATTGGCTCCGTAGCCGCGCATGTCTCGTTCGTAACGCATTCTCGCTCCTGCCGGAAATTGTGATCAGGATAGTCGAAAGGAGTGCCTGCGCATTCCCCCGAAATTTTTGAAAGTGTTTTTGTCGCGCTCCGCTCGACCGGGACTTATGCATCGCCTTTAATTGGCGCACAATTCATGAATAGTGTTCGACCGTTCAGGGAATGGAGCAGCCAGTGGCGGAAACGTCGAAAGCCGAAGGCGGGCGCCTGACGACCCACGTCCTCGACACTGCGGCCGGCAAACCGGCGGCCGGTCTGTCGATCGAGCTCTATCATCTTGACGGTCAGGCCCGGACGCATCTGAAAACGGTCGTCACCAATCATGACGGCCGTTGCGATGCTCCGCTGCTTGCCGGCGCGGAATTCCGCACCGGCGAATACGAGCTGGTCTTTGCGGCCGGCGATTATCTGCGCGGGCAAGGGACAAAACTGGCGGAACCGGCCTTCCTCGACCATGTGCCGATCCGCTTCGGTATGGCCGAGCCGATGCACTATCATGTGCCGCTGCTTCTGTCGCCGTACGGCTATTCGACCTACCGGGGAAGCTGAGATGGCAGGGATCAAGACACGCAACGAAATCCGCTTCATCCTCAATGGCGAGGACGTCGCGCTCGGCACGATTGCACCCGACCAGACCCTGCTCGACTGGCTGCGGCTCGACCGCTCGCTGCGCGGCACCAAGGAAGGTTGCGCCGAGGGCGACTGTGGCGCCTGCACGGTGCTGGTCGGCAGGCTCTCCGGTAGAACACTGGTCTATGAAAGCGTCAATGCCTGCATCCGCTTCCTTGGCTCGCTAGACGGCACGCATGTCGTGACCGTCGAGCATCTGCGCGGCGACGCAGGAAAACTGCATCCCGTGCAGCAGGCCATGGTCGATTTCCACGGCTCGCAATGCGGCTTCTGCACACCGGGTTTCGTCATGTCGCTTTATGCTCTGTGGATGCGGGCGCCGGAGCCGTCGGACGCCGCCATCGAAAAGGCGCTGCAAGGCAATCTCTGCCGCTGCACCGGCTACGAGGCGATCATGCGCGCCGCACGTGCAATCTCCAGCTACGGCAAGGCGACAAAGGATCCGTTGGCGGCGGAGCGCAAGGCAGTCACGACCAAGCTCGAAGCGATGAAGGACGGTTCGCGCATTGAGATCGGCTCCGGCAACAAGCGGCTGATCGTGCCGGCCAATGCCGACGATCTGGCCAGCGTACTCGTCAAGGAGCCGGGCGCCACTATCGTCGCGGGTTCGACCGATGTCGGCCTTTGGGTGACCAAGCACATGCGCGATATTGCGCCGGCGGTTTTCATCGGCAATCTCGATGGTCTGTGCGGGATTTCCGAGGACAAGGGCGTCGTCTCGATCGGCGCCGGTGTCACCTATAGCGAAGCCTTCTCGACACTGGCGAAACGCATCCCGGCGCTCGGCCCGCTGTTCGACCGCATCGGCGGCGATCAGGTGCGCAACATGGGCACCATCGGCGGCAATATCGCCAACGGTTCGCCGATCGGCGACACGCCGCCGCCGCTGATCGCACTCGGTGCCCGCCTGACGCTGCGCCGCGGCGACAAGCGTCGAACGATCCCGCTAGAGGAGTTTTTCATCGCCTATGGCAAGCAGGACCGGCAGCCCGGCGAATTCGTCGAGGCCGTGCATGTTCCGGTGCCAGGTAGCGAGACGAAATTTGCCGTCTACAAGATCACCAAGCGCCGCGACGAAGACATCACAGCAGCGCTAGGCGCGTTTTTCCTGAAGCTCGCCGAGCATGGCACGGTGGCGGATGTGCGCATCGCCTATGGCGGCATGGCGGCAACGCCGAAGCGAGCCTTTGGCGTCGAAAAGGCATTGCTTGGCAAGCCCTGGACGGAAGCGACGGTCGAGGCGGCGATGGCCGCGTATGCCGGCGATTTCACGCCGCTAACCGACATGCGGGCAAGCGCCGAATACCGGGCGCTGGCGGCGCGCAACCTGCTGCTGCGCTTCTTTGCCGAAACCACCGGCACCCGGGCGCCGATCCAGGTATCACGGCACGAGGCGGCATGATGAACAAGCACGCCACGCCAAACCTGAAGGCGCAAAAAATCGCCGGCGGCGTCGCCACCGACCAGCGCCATGATTCCGCGCACAAGCATGTCAGTGGCACGGCCGTCTATATCGACGACATGCCGGAACCGGCCGGCACGCTGCACGGCTGCCTTGGGCTTTCGACGGCGACGCATGCCACCATCACCAGCATGGACCTGTCGGCGGTGCGCGCCGCACCCGGCGTCATCGACGTGCTGACGGCGAGCGACGTGCCAGGCGAGAACGACATTTCGCCGACCGGCCGTCACGACGAGCCGGTGCTGGCCGACGGCAAGGTGCAATTCTTTGGCCAACCGATCTTCTGCGTCATTGCCGAAACCCGCGAGCAGGCGCGCCGTGCAACGAGGCTGGCCAAGGTCGAATACAAGGAATTGCCGTTCGTCGCCGATGTCGGTGAGCTCGATCCCCGGAAAGATAAGCTGGTCACGCCGCCGCTGACGCTGAAGCGCGGTGATGCAGCGGCTGCGATCAATGCGGCGCCGCGCCGGCTGAAGGGAAAAATGCGCATAGGCGGCCAGGAGCATTTCTATCTCGAAGGTCATATCGCCTTGGCCATCCCTGGCGAGGACCACGACGTCACCATCTATTCCTCGACCCAGCACCCGAGCGAAATCCAGCACATGGTCAGCCACGCGCTCGGTGTTCCGGGCCATGCGGTGACGGTGGAAATCCGCCGGATGGGCGGCGCTTTCGGCGGTAAGGAAACGCAAGGCAATCAGTTTGCGGCATTGGCCGCTATCGCCGCGAAGAAACATCATCGGGCCGTGAAAATCCGGCCTGACCGCGACGACGACATGATCGCCACCGGCAAACGCCACGATTTCCTCGTCGACTACGAGGTCGGCTTCGACGACCAGGGCAATATTCTGGGCGTAGATTTCATGTTCGCGGCGCGCTGCGGCTTCTCGGCCGACCTCTCCGGCCCGGTCACTGACCGCGCGCTGTTCCATTGCGACAACACCTATTTCTGGCCGGCGGTGCACGCGCAATCGGCGCCGCTCTACACCAACACGGTATCGAACACTGCCTTTCGCGGCTTCGGCGGCCCGCAAGGCATGGTCGGCGCCGAGCGCGTCATCGACGAAGTCGCGTTTGCCGTCGGCAAGGACCCGCTCGAAATCCGCAAGAAGAATTTCTACGGCACCAGCGACCGCAACATCACGCCCTATCACCAGATAGTCGAGGACAACATCATCCACCGCATCGTCGCCGAGCTGGAGGCGAGTTCCGACTATGCGAGGCGCCGCCGCACCATCGATGCTTTCAATGCCAACAGCCGCTTCATCAAGCGCGGACTGGCGCTGACGCCGGTCAAGTTCGGCATCTCGTTCACCGCCACCCACTACAACCAGGCCGGCGCGCTGGTGCATGTCTATACCGACGGTTCGGTGCATCTGAACCACGGCGGCACCGAGATGGGGCAGGGCCTCTATGTCAAGGTGGCGCAGGTTGTGGCGGAAGAGTTCCAGATCGACCTCGATCAGGTTAAGATCACCGCGACGACGACCGGCAAGGTGCCGAATACCTCGGCCACCGCCGCGTCTTCCGGCTCCGATCTCAACGGCATGGCGGCGCAGAATGCCGCCCGCCAGATCACGGACCGGTTGACCAATTTTGCCGTCGAGAGATACCAGGTGCCGCGCGACCAGGTGCTGTTCCTGCCCAACCGCGTGCGCATCGGCAACCAGGAGATCGCCTTCGCCGATCTCGTCAGGCAGGCTTATATGGCGCGCATCCAGCTTTCGGCGGCGGGTTTCTACAAGACGCCGAAAATCCATTGGGACCGCGACAAGGGCGAGGGCCATCCCTTCTACTATTTCGCTTACGGCGCCGCGTGCTCGGAAGTGTCTGTCGACACGCTGACCGGCGAATATATCGTCGAGCGCACCGACATCCTGCACGAAACCGGCCGCTCGCTGAACCGCGCCATCGACCTCGGCCAGATCGAGGGCGGCTTCATCCAGGGCATGGGCTGGCTGACAACGGAGGAACTGTGGTGGGACGACAAGGGGCGGCTGCGCACCCATGCGCCATCGACCTACAAGATCCCGCTCGCGTCGGACCGGCCGAAGATTTTTAATGTGACTTTGGCCGACTGGGCGCAAGCAGGCGAGCCGACGGTGTACCGCTCCAAGGCGGTCGGCGAGCCGCCCTTTCCGCTCGCAATGTCGGTGCTGCATGCGCTGTCGGACGCAGTGGCGAGCGTTGCCAGCCACAAGATCTACCCGCGCCTCGACCCGCCGGCCACGCCGGAGCGTGTGCTGATGGCGATCGAACGGCTGAAGCGGGAAGCCAAAACCGGCACTTGAATCCCGGAAAACGTGCAATTCAGGCCGAAAAACTCTATATTTCCCGATAGGGAACGCAAATGATGAACGCGAAAGTGCAGAGCCTGAAAGCCTTTCTTGCCGGCGCCGGCCGGGTCGCCTTCGTTGAGGTGGCCCGGACAAAAGGTTCGACGCCGCGCGAGACGGGTGCCTTCATGCTCGTCTCAGGATCGGCCACTTTCGGTACGATCGGCGGCGGCCAGCTCGAATACATGGCGATCGACAAAGCGCGACAGATGCTTTTCTCCCCCCTTGAGGGGGAGATGGCCGCGGAGCGGCCAGAGGGGGTCGTCTCAGAAGGTACCGCCAGCGCGTCGAGCACTGCCGCGGCGACCCCACCCGGCGGCTTCGCCGCCACCCTCCCCTCAAGGGGGAGGGATATCCGCGCCACCCTCGACATCGCGCTCGGCCCGGACATCGGGCAGTGCTGCGGCGGCAGGGTCGAGCTGCTGATCCAGCTAGTCGACCCCACGCTTGAAGCCAAGCTGGTTGCGGCGGCGGAAACCGAGGAAGCGCAGCGACCGCATGTCTACATCCTCGGCGGCGGCCATGTCGGCCAGGCGCTGGCCTCCGCGATGGCCTTGCTGCCGGTGCATGTCGTCGTTGTCGAGACGCGAGCCGAGGCGCTCAAAGGCATGCCGGAAGCGGTCGAAACCAAGCTGACGCCGATGCCTGAGGCGATGGTGCGCGAAGCCCCGGCTGGATCCGCCTTCGTCGTCCTTACACATGACCACGCGCTGGACTTCCTGATCGTCGCCGAGGCTCTGAAACGCCGGGATGCCGCCTATGTCGGCATGATCGGCTCCAGAACCAAGAAGGCGACGTTCCGGAACTGGTTCCTGAAATCGGCGGACGGAAGCGAGGCGGAATTTGCCCGCCTCGTCTCGCCGATCGGCGGCGATGCCGTTAAGGACAAGCGCCCGCAGGTGATCGCCGCACTCGCCGTAGCCGAGATTATGACAGCGTTGGCCGGCCATGCGGCGGCACCGTTCGCTCAGTCCAAAGCCCCTCACCGCAAGGCGATGGCTGGCTGACGTTTTGGCTATTCCTTCTCCTGCGTGTGCGCCTCAAGGAACCACAGCAATTTGTCGAGCGAGCGTGAATAGGCGGTGAAGATGTCGGCGGTGTCGGCATCGCCCGCGCCGGCCGCCTCGTCGATCGCCGCGCGTGCCCGCTTGGCGGTTGCGGCATAGCGGTCGATCAGCGCCGCCAGATGATCCCGGGTCTTGTGGATGTCGGTCGGATAGGCCTCGAGCATAGTCGCCTTCGACACCTCTTGCGATGTGCCGAGCGCCGTCCCGCCGAGCTGTACGGCGCGCTCGGCAATGGTGTCGACATGGCCGTCGAGCTCCTCGCGGAACGTGTCGAGCATCTCGTGGATGGCGATGAATTGCGGTCCCTTGACGTTCCAGTGCGCCTGCTTGGTGATCAAGGCCAGATCGATGGCGTCGGCGAGGCGGGCATTGAGAAGATCGATACACTCTTTCTTGGCATTGGATTGCAGGTCATTGCGGGTGGCGATGGCATCCATGATCGGCTCCTGTGGCGGTTGCGTCCGCGTGGTTTGAAAAGAGGGCGAAGTTTGGGATGGTCAATCGAATATGCGCGCAGACGCCCTCATCGCCGCGGCACAGCATCCCAAAACGGCGATCTCCGACTTTCGTTCCGCTCGTCGTTTACGCCGGCGTTTTCAAGCCCAGATGGTCGCGCAGAGTGCTGCCTTCATAATCCTTCCGGAAAAGCCCGCGCCGCTGCAGCTCTGGCACGACAAGCGTGGCAAAGGCTTCGAGTTCGCCGGGAAAATAGGATGGCATGACGTTGAAACCGTCTGCCGCGCCGCCCTCGAAGCGTGCCTCGAGCTGGTCGGCGATCTGGGCCGGAGTTCCGACGACGCGCCAATGACCGCGCGCGCCGGCGAAATGACGGGCAAGCTGGCGAATGGACAGCTTGTCGCGGCAGGATTGCTCGATGACGAGCGCCTGCCGGCTCTGCATGCCTTCGCTGGCCGGCAGCTCGGGCAGCGGTCCGTCGATGGGATAGCGCGCGAGATCGGATATGCTGAGATAGCTGGAAAGCAGCGCGACACCGATATCGTCCGGTATCAGCTCCTGCAGTTCGTCATGTTTTGCCCGGGCTTCCGCTTCGCTTGCCGCAACCACCGGCGCGACGCCAGGCATGATCTTGAGGTCGTCCGGCTCGCGCCCATAGGCCGCCAGCCGTCCCCTGAGGTCGTCGTAGAAAGCCTTCCCCTCCTCGAATGTCTGCGCCGCAGTGAACACCACATCGGCGGTCCGGGCGGCGAGATCGCGGCCTTCGTCCGACGCTCCCGCCTGAACCATGACCGGCGCACCTTGGGGCGAGCGCGGCAGATCGAGCGGGTCGCGCACCGAAAAGCTTCTGCCTTCGTGTCCGCCCTGGCCTTGCCAAAGGCCAGCAACCACGGCAGCGAATTCGCGCGCGCGTTCGTAGCGGTCGGCATGCGGGCGCAGACCGGTCGAGCCGAAATTGGCGGCCTCGATCTGGCTGGCGGAAGTGACAAGGTTCCAGCCGGCACGGCCGCCGCTCAGGTGGTCGAGCGACAGGAAGGTTCGCGCCAGCCCGTAAGGCTCGTTATAGCTCGTCGACGCCGTTGAGACGAGGCCGATGCGCTCCGTCTGCACCGCGAGCGCGGCAAGCAGGCTGATCGGCTCGAAGCCGATCGAGCGTGAGGTCTGGCTGGCGATATCGACATTGGCCTCACGCACGCCGGCGGCGTCCTCGCAGAAGATCATGTCGAACTTCGCCGCTTCCGCCGTCCGCGCCAGCTGGATGTAGTGATCGATGTCGATGCCGGCCGTGACATGCGCCTGCCGATGGCGCCAGGCGGCGATGTGGTGGCCTGTCGCCCACAGGAAGGCGCCGAGCTTCATCTGCCGTAGACCGGTACTCATTGCCGATCCTCCCCGGCAAGTCCGAGATGGGAGCGAAGTGTCGCCCCGCGGTAACCAGGCCTAACGAGGCCGCGGCGGCGAAGGCCCGGCAGCACGCAATCAACGAAATTGTCGAGCGCTACCATCCGCGGCATGAGAATGTTAAAACCGTCACAAGCTGTGGAGCGAAAGCACTCTTCGAGCCGATCCGCAAACATGTCCGGGGCGGCGGCTATTTCGGCAACCGCGACAACGTTCATCAGCACTTTCAGCGCCTCCGGCCTGCGCCCGAACGCAAGCGCACGGCGCTTCAGATCGTCAGCCTTCGCCGGCTCGATCGATGGCTCATCCAGCAGGACGACATCGGCGGTGCGGGCGGCGATATACATGGCGGGCTCGGACAGGCCGGACATGACCAGCACCGGCGTGTCCTGCGGCGACCGCGCCACGTTGAGCGGCCCGCGCACGGAAAAGTATTCGCCCTTGTGGTCGAGAAGGTGCATCTTCTCGGGATCGAAGAAGCGGCCGCCAACTTTGTCGAACAGCAGCGCGTCTGCGTCCCAGCCTTTCCACAAGCCTTGCACGATGCCGATGAATTCATCGGCGCGCAGGCGGAAATCGTCGCAGGAAAACCCTTCCGGCCGGCTGAAATTGGCGGCCTCGCGCGGGTCGGGCATCATGCTCGCGTTCCAGCCGGTGCGGCCATGGCTGATGATATCGAGCGAGGCGAAACGGCGCGCGAGATTATAGGGCCGGTGGGCGACCGTCGACGCGGCAGCGACGAGGCCGATCCTGCTTGTCACCGTCGCCAGGGCCGCCACCAAGGTCGTTGCTTCGAAGCGCATTTGCCGGTTCAGCCCGCCTGCAACCGGCGCGGAATCGCCGAGCAACACCATGTCCAGACCGGCCGCTTCGGCTTCTTGCACGAACCGCGTCAGCAGACTGAAGTCCGGGCCGGCGTCGGGCGGATGGGAAGGAGCGGCTTCCGGAGACAGTGAAACGGCGAGACACATTGTGGCGCCGTTGGCCATCGCTTTTCCCTGTTGAGCGAGATTCCTTGAGAATTATCTCGCCGGCTGGACGGAAAGCAACCGGCCAGCCAGCGATCATTTGCCGGCCAGAATATCCCTGATCAGCCGCTGGCAGCGCTCGGCCATGAAATCGAGCAGCAGCCGCACCTTCGGATCCTGCAGCTTCTTGTGCGGGTAGACGGCGGCGAACTGCACCGGCGTCGGCGGCGTGTTGCTCAGGATCACCTTCAGCCGCTGGTCGCGGATAAACGGCTCGACCTCGAAGCGCGGCTTGTTGATGATACCGCGGCCGGACAGCGCCCAGCCGGTCAGCACGTCGCCATCATCGGTATCGTAGGGGCCGTGCACCTCGAACTTTTGCGGCCCATTCGGCGTCTGCAGCGTCCAGACATATTCGCGCGCGCCGGAATAGCGCAGCATCAGGCAATCGTGTTTCTTGCCGATCAACTCCTGCGGCTCGGTCGGCTCGCCGCGCACGTCCAGATATTGCGGAGCCGCTACCAGCACGCGTTCGCAGTCCATGATGCCGCGCATCCTGAGGCTGGAATCCTCGATGATGCCCAGCCGGAACGCAACGTCGATGCCTTCCTTCATGATATCGACATTGTGATCGGAAAGCCGGAGCCGCACCTCGATATCTGGGTACCTGTCGTGGAAATCCGGGATTCCGGATGCTACCAGCCGCCGCCCGAGGCCGAGCGGCGCTGTCACCTTTATGGTGCCGCGCGGCTGGCCGGATAGCGCGCTGACCGCCGCTTCCGCCTCGGTGACCGCCTCCAGCACCTGCTTGGCGCCAGAGTAGAACACGGTGCCGTGCTCGGTCGGCATCAATTGTCGCGTCGTGCGGTTGAACAGCCTGACGCCCAGGTGCTTCTCGAGCTCCTTGATCCGGTTAGAGGCGACCGCGGGCGAAATGCGCATGTCGCGCCCAGCCGCCGACAAATTGCCGAGCTCGACGACGCGGACGAAAACGGCGATGTTGTCGAGATAGGCCATGCGGCTTCCGTGGCTCTCATGTGGCTGCGTATGATCAGCCTAGTATTTTCCAATTTTTTTTGAAAGTCATCGTGCAGCTCGGCCCTTTCCGTTTGCGCTCCAGTCCGTAAAGTCAGTGGATCGGCAGGGACGATTTTTTCATGATGGATTTCGCGATATTCTGGGATTGGCTGAGTTTCGCCGTGCGCTGGCTGCACGTCGTCACCGGTATCGCCTGGATTGGATCGTCCTTTTATTTCGTCGCGCTCGATCTCGGGCTGCGCCAGCGTCCGGGCATGCCTACCGGAGCCTTCGGCGAGGAATGGCAGGTGCATGGCGGCGGCTTCTACCATGTGCAGAAATATCTGGTGGCGCCGGCTGAGATGCCCGAGCATCTGACCTGGTTCAAGTGGGAATCCTACGCCACCTGGCTGTCGGGCTTCGCCATGCTGTGCGTCGTCTACTATGCCGGGGCGGACCTGTTCCTGATCGATCCGAATGTCCTTGCCATGTCGGTGCCTACAGGCATCTTGCTGTCGCTGGCGACGATCGGCGTCGGCTGGGTGGTCTACGATCTCTTGTGCCGTTCGCCGCTCGGCAACAGCGACACCGGCCTGATGCTGGTGCTGTATGGGGTGCTGGTATTCATGGCCTGGGGACTGACCCACCTGTTCACCGGCCGCGCCGCCTTCCTGCATCTCGGCGCCATCACCGCGACGATCATGTCGGCCAACGTTTTCATGGTCATCATCCCAAACCAGAAGATCGTCGTCGCCGACCTGATCGCCGGCCGTAAGCCCGATCCGAAATACGGCAAGATCGCCAAACAGCGCTCGCTGCACAACAATTACCTGACGCTGCCGGTTTTGTTCCTGATGCTGTCGAACCATTATCCGCTGGCGTTCGGCACAGAGTTCAACTGGGTCATTGCCTCGCTGGTGTTCATCATCGGCGTGCTGATCCGGCACTATTTCAATACCAGGCACGCGCGCAAAGGCAATCCGACCTGGACCTGGCTGGCCGCCGCCGTCCTGTTCGTCGTCATCATCTGGCTGTCGACGGCACCGAAGCTGCTGACCGGCGAGGTCAAAACGTCCTCGGCGGCACAGGTCTACGTCGCCTCGGCGCATTTTCCCGCCGTGCGTGATACAGTGCTTGGCCGCTGTTCGATGTGCCATGCGGCGGAGCCGTCCTACGAGGGCATTTACCACGCGCCTAAGGGCGTGATGCTCGATACCGATGCCGGCATCGCCGAGCACGCCGGCGAGATCTACCTGCAGGCCGGACGCAGCCACGCCATGCCGCCCGCCAACGTCACCCAGATCACCGACAAGGAACGGGCACTGCTGGTAGCCTGGTTCGAAGGCGCGGGGAAATAGCATGACCAGCACGCTGCTGCGCGGCCGCACGCTGTCGTTTTTGCGCTGGCCAGAAACCATCGACGACCATTCCGCCTGGCGCTACGAGCAAGATGGCGGCCTGCTGATGCGCGACGGAAGGATCGTTGCCGCTGGCGCCTATGCCGAGGTCGAGAAAAAGGCGGGCGAGGGAACAAAAAAGATCGACCACAGGCCACATCTGCTGCTGCCCGGGTTCATCGATGCGCATGCACATTTTCCGCAGATGCAGGTCATCGCTTCCTTCGGCGCCGAACTGCTCGACTGGCTGAACACCTACACTTTTCCGGAAGAGACCAAATTCCAGAACGCCCAGCATGGCCGCCGTATCGCCAGGCTGTTCCTGGATGAAGTGTTGCGCCACGGCACCACGACAGTCGCGGCCTATTGCTCGGTACACAAGGAATCTGCCGAAGCGTTCTTTGCAGAGTCGCACGACCGCAACATGCTCAACATCGCCGGCAAGGTGATGATGGACCGCAACGCGCCGGACGGCGTGCTCGACACGCCGCAATCGGGCTATGACGACAGCAAGGCGTTGATCGATGAGTGGCACGGCAAGGGGCGCCAGCACTATGCCATCACGCCGCGCTTCGCCATCACCTCGTCGCCCGAGCAATTGGAGATGGCGGGCGCGCTCTGCCGCGAATATCCTGATCTGCACATGCAGACGCATCTGTCGGAAAACCACGCCGAGATCGCCTTCACGCAGCAATTATACCCGCAGACGCGGGACTACACCGACATCTACGAACACTATGGGCTGCTCGGGCGCAGAAGCCTGTTCGGCCATTGCATCCACCTGTCGGAGCGCGAGGCGGATGCGCTTTCGGATAGCGGCTCGGTGGCGGTGTTCTGCCCGACCTCCAACCTGTTTCTCGGCTCGGGCCTGTTCGATTATCAGCGCTATAGCCGCCGCGAGAAGCCGCTTCGCATCGCCGCCGCCACCGATGTCGGCGGTGGCACCAACTATTCGATGCTGCGCACCATGGACGAGGGCTACAAGGTGATCGCGCTGAACGGCGAGAAGCTCAATCCGTTCCAGTCCTTCTGGCAGCTGACCCGCGGCAATGCCGAGGCGCTGTCGCTTGCGGAAAGGATCGGCACCCTGGAGGAAGGCAGCGACGCCGATATCATCGTGCTCGACGCCCGCGCCACGCCGGCGATGCGGCTGCGGGTGGAGACGGCGGACACGCTCGCCGAGGAATTGTTTCTGCTGCAGACGCTCGGCGATGACCGCGCCGTGCGCGAGGTCTATGTCGCCGGCCGGGCGGCCAAGGCGGATATAGCGGTTTAGCCGTCGTATGCGGCCGGCTTGACCGGGCGGCAGCCATCCGCCAAAGCAACAGGCGAGATCGACAGGGGAACGACATGGCCGTTGCGGACGACATCGCTCTGATCAAGAAACAGGAAGCCACGCTTGTCTTTTCGGCCTTCGACGAAGCCGTCGCTTTCGAGATCGGCTCGGCGATCCGCGACCGGGCTCTCAAGGAAAACCTGCCGATCATCGTCGATATCAGAACTTTCGACCGGCCGCTGTTCTATGCGGCAATGCCCGGCTCGAACGCCTCCAATCCGGACTGGGCGCGGCGCAAGATCAACGTCGTGCGGCGGTTCCTGAAAAGCACCTACCGCATTGTGCTGGAGCAGCAGCGCCCCGACCGCAGCTTCAAGCCCGGCGAAGGGCTGGACGTTGCCGACTATGTGCTGGCCGGTGGCGGCTTTCCCATCACTGTCAAGGGCGCTGGCGTCATCGGCGTGATCGCCGTCTCCGGTCTACCGGAGCGCGAGGACCACGGAGTGGTCGTCGATACGCTGTGTAGCTACTTGGGCGTCGATAGCCAGGAGTTGGTCCTGCCGCCGGAAGCAACATCGTGACGTTGGCGCTGCCCCTCATCCGCCTGCCGGCACCTTCTCCCCGCGTAGTGACGGGGAGAAGGGAAACGCTCCAACGCTGGCGATCCCCTCTCCCCGTCTCTATACGGGGAGAGGGTAAGGGTGAGGGGCAGCGCAAACGCCGCAGAAGCTCGCACAGCGTCCGTGGTAGCTCAGTATGACCGCGCTCGATCCCAAGTCCTTTCTCATTTCGATCTTCAACGCCGCCGTTGCCGCCGCCGATCCCCAGAGGACGATCAAGGATCATTTGCCCGCAAGGCCGAAGGGACGGACCATCGTCATCGGTGCAGGAAAAGGCTCGGCGCAGATGGCGGCGGCTTTCGAGAAAGTGTGGGACCGGCCGATCGAAGGGCTGGTCGTCACCCGCTACGGCTATGGCGCGGCCTGCCGGCGCATCGAGATCATCGAGGCGGCGCATCCGGTGCCGGATGCCGCGGGGCTAGAAGCTTCCCGGCGGCTGCTCGAAAAGGTCCAGGGACTGACTGCGGACGACCTCGTCGTGGCGCTCATTTCGGGCGGCGGCTCGGCGCTGCTGCCGTCACCTGCCGAAGGTCTGACGCTGGCCGATGAGATCGCCGTCAACGAGGCGCTGCTCGCCTCCGGCGCGCCGATCGCCGCGATGAACACCATCCGTAAACATGTTTCCACGATCAAGGGCGGCAGGCTGGCGGCCGCTGCCTATCCAGCCAAGGTGGTGTCGCTGGTGGTCTCCGACATTCCGGGCGATAACCCGGCGCTGGTCGCTTCCGGCCCGACCGTTCCCGATTCCGGCAGCCGCGAAGATGCATTAGCGTCGATCGCCGCCTATGACATGAAACTACCGGCTTCAGTGATGGCGCACATCAATTCGCCGGCCGCCGATGCACCGCGCGTCGATGATCCGCGTTTTTCGCGCAACGAGGTACATCTGATCGCCTCGGCCGGCGTATCGCTGGAAGCGGCTGCGGCCGAAGCCAGGTACCAAGGTATCGAAGCGGTCATTCTCTCCGATTCCATCGAGGGCGAGGCACGTGAGGTCGGCGGCGTCCACGCTGCAATCGCGCGCGAAGTGGCGAGGCGCAACCGGCCATTCGCAAAACCGGTGCTGATCCTGTCGGGCGGCGAGACGACCGTGACCTTGCGCGCGGAAGGCAAAGGCGGCCGCAACTCGGAATTCCTGCTCGCCTTCGCCATTGGGATCAGCGGCATGGCGGGCGTCCACGCACTGGCCGCCGACACCGACGGCATAGACGGTTCGGAAGACAATGCCGGCGCCTTCGCCGACGGCTCGACAGTGTCGCGGATGCATAAGGCGGGCATCGATGCCAAGGCCATGCTTGCCGGCAACAACGCCTGGACGGCATTCAATGCCGTAGATGACCTTTTCGCACCCGGTCCGACCGGCACAAACGTCAACGATCTCCGGGCGATATTGATCAAATAGCTCAGGCGGCCATCAGCTTTTTCACCGCTCTCATATCCTGCAGGAACCGGTCGCGTTCTGCCTGCTTGTCCGCCGGCTCACGAATGCGCAGGATGAAGGACGGATGGATGGTGACGAAGACACGCAAGCCATCGTCGCGCTCCACGACGGCCCCACGCATCTTCATGATCGGCACCACCTTGCCAAGCAGCGCCTGCGCCGCCGTTGCGCCGAGCGCCACCGCCAGATTGGGCTTGATCAGATCGATTTCCTTGTCGAGCCACCAGCGGCAAGCCTGCACCTCGCCGGCGTTCGGCTTGGAGTGGATGCGCCGCTTGCCTCGCGGCTCGAACTTGAAATGCTTGACCGCGTTGGTGACGTAGACTTTCAGCCGATCGACGCCGGCATCGTCCAGGATCGCGTCGAACACCTTGCCCGCCGGACCGACGAAGGGCTTGCCCGCCAGGTCCTCCTGGTCGCCCGGCTGTTCGCCGACGAAGATCACCTTGGCTTTATCAGGGCCTTCACCGAACACGGTCTGCGTGGCGTCGTGCCATAGCGGACAGCGGCGGCAGATCTTGGCCGTTTCGCGCAGTTCAGGAATCGTCCTGGCGTCGATTTCTGTCGTTTCCGGAGACTTGCTTGCAGGCAAGCGTCTTGCCTGCACTTTGGCATGGTGCGGCGTCGGGGTTGTCTGCATCCTGGCGATCATGACTAAGGCGGCCTTGCTCGCTCCTGCAATCAGACACGCAATGAGCAAAGCCCGCCGAAGGTTCCGCTGAAATTATTCCGCATGGGCCTTCACCGGCGGATGGCCGACGATGTGATGCCCTACACCTCGTGCAGATAGAGGTGATAATCCAGTTCGCTGACCGTGCGCGCCACGCGCAGATATTCCGACTGCTTGATCGCCACGAACGTCCGGTGCAGGTCTTCGCCCAATGCGCCCTTGAGGAAGGTCGACGCCCTTGCCGCCTCGATCGCGGCACGCCAGTCGACCGGCATCGTCGTGCGCGTGACGGCTGATTCGTAGCCATTGCCGGTGGTTTCGGGACCGGGATCGAGGCCTTCGTCGAGGCCTTTGACGACACCGGCCAGCACCGTTGCCGCCACCAGGTAAGGATTCGCGTCGACGCCCGATGGCCGGTGCTCGATGCGGCGGTTCCTGGCATCGCCGGCCGGCACACGCAGTGCCACCGAACGGTTGTTGACGCCCCAGGTCGGCGCCACCGGCGCATAGGATTGCGAGACGAAGCGCCGCCATGAATTGGCATGCGGCGCGAAGACCAGCATCGATTCCGCCATCGTCTGGATCAGTCCGCCGAGGCCGCGCAGCAGCGGCAGCGACCAGCTTTCGCCGCCGGTTTCGGCAAAGACATTCTTGCCGGCATCGTCCAGCAGCGAGACATGAAAATGCATGCCCGAGCCGGCATATTTCTCGATCGGCTTGGCCATGAAGCAAGCGGTGACACCATGACGGCGCGCCTGCGCCCGCACCAGTCGCTTGAGCATGACGAGATCGTCGGCCGCCCGCATCACATCCTTGCGGTAGTTGAGCGTCAGCTCGTACTGGCCGGGCGCATATTCCGAGATGACCGTCTCGGCCGGGATGCCTTGCACCTTGGCTGCGGCGTAGATGTCGGAAAACAGCGGCTCCATGCCGTGCAGATGGTCGACGGAATAGACCTCCGTCTTGGCCGAGCGGCGTCCGTCAAGCACCGCGTGCGCCGGCTGCACCTTGCCTTCGGCATCGCGCTCGTTGGCGAGCAGGAAGAATTCGAGCTCGAAGGCACCGGCCGGATGCAGGCCCTTGGCCGCGAGGATGTCTACCTGGCGGGCGAGTGCCAGCCGCGGGTCGGACGACATCGGCTGGCCATCGAGATGGTACATCGCCATCAGCACCTGGCCGCGCGGCGGCTGGGTGCCGAACAGCGGCACCAGTGTGCCGGGGATCGGCCACGCCCGCAGGTCGCCGTCGCCCGTCGTCCAGATCAGCCCGGTCTCGTGAACATCCTCGCCGGTGATGTCGAGGCCGAGGATCGAGATCGGCATGTGCCGGCCCCCCTCGAAGATGCTTATCAACTCATGCCGGCGCACGATCTTGCCGCGACCGACGCCATTGGCGTCGGTCAGCACGATGTCAAACGCTTCGATCTCGGGATGAGCGTCGAGAAAGGCCTGCGCCTCGGCGGGCGTCGAGCCCGAAGGGGATGCCGTGACCAGGTTCAAACTTTGCTTGGGCGCTTGTTTCATGCCGCAAGCTTGTCTCACGCCGTAAGCTTTGCCGCAACCGCGCCGAAGGCAGTGATCAGCCGGTTCACCTGGGCGGCGCTGGTCGCAGGAGAGATCAGCATCATGTTGTGGAAGGGTGCGATCAGCACGCCGCGATTGACCAGCGCGACATGGATTGCCGCCTCGAGCTCCGGCACGTGCGCAGCTTCCGCATCGCCGCCGTTCCTCAGCGGGCCCGGCGCGCAGATGAACTCGACACGGGCACCGACGCGAGCAACATGCCAGGGCAGACGATAGCGATCGATGACGGCGGTCAGCCCGGCGTCGAGCCGCCGCGCCAGATGGTCCATATGGCTGTAGTTCTCGTCGGTCATGACGTATTCGAGCGTGGCGCGCATCGCTGCGAATTGCAGCGGATTGGCCGACAGCGTTGTCCCCATGCCGGAGTAGCCGGGCTCTTTCCGGCTGATATAAGCGGCATAGCGGGCCGCAACGTCTTCGCTCATGCCCCAGACGCTCGCCGGTACGCCGCCGGCAATCGGCTTGCCCAGCACGAACAGGTCCGGCTCCAGCCCGTATTTGCTTGTATAGCCGCCGGGACCGGTCGAGATTGTATGCGTCTCGTCGATTAGAAGCAGCGTGCCGGTCGCACGGGTGAGACGCCGCAAGCCATCATGAAAGCCGGCTTCGGGCAGCACCATGCAGGAATTGGTCAGCACCGGCTCGGCGATGACGCAGGCGACATCGTTGCCCCGGAGTGCTGCGTCGAGCGCCGGCAGATCGTTGAACTCGACGACATCAGTCGCCCGCGTCAGGTCGCGGAACTCGCCGGCCAGTCCCGGTCGATTCACCGTTTTCCCGGCGACCAGCCGCACCATCGTCTCGTCGACCGAGCCATGATAGCAGCCGTTGAAGACCAGTATCTTCTCCCGGCCGGTAACGGCGCGGGCAACCCGCAGCGCGAAGCGGTTGGCATCGGTCGCCGTCGTCGCGATCTGCCACGACAGCAAACCGAAGCGCTGCTGCAGCAACGGCCCGATGGCGAGCGCGTTCTCGGCAGGCAGCATGTAGGTCAGGCCGCGTCCGGCCTGCCGGCGGATGGCGCGGGCGACGGGCGGCGGCGAATGACCGAACATCGAACCGGTGTCGCCAAGACAGAAATCGTCGAGCCGGTTGCCGTCGATATCTCTGATGGTGGCGCCCCTGGCACTATCGACGAGGATCGGGAACGGCGTCGGCCAGTCGTTCATCCAATGCATCGGCACGCCACCGAAGAAGCCGGGCAGGCCGTTGCCGATTTTCGCCATCGATTTCGGCCGCGCCCGGCGGAAGGCTTCTGCCTCGGTCTCGCGCAACTCGGCGATCCGGGCCGGGCCGATGCCGCCGATGGAAGTCTTTGAATGGTTCATGACGTTCATGGCGGCCCTCTCAGTCGCACATTAGACAATCGGCGGCCGCTACCGCAATTGGCCGGGCGGCTGCCCTGTGTTGGGTCAGCGTCATTTGCATGAAAACAGGCGCTTGACCGCGAGCCGCCTTCGGGCGCCAATGGTACTTCGGCTGGAGGGGATAAGATGGTGCGGGCGATCGTCTGCGCAACAACGCTGCTGTCGTCGGTTGGTGCGGCTCTGGCGTCCGGCGGCATCTGGTGTTCCGCCGAGGATGCAGCCGTCAAATTTCAGGTCGGTGCCGGGGTCACCAGAGGCATGGGCGGGCCGACCTTCAATTTTAGCGGTGAGCTCGAGATTCTGGGCAGGCCGGCTGCCGACAGTCTGCGCAAGACGGTGTTCGAGGATCAGAACCTCACGCAATATTGGCTCGACAACAAGGAATTGCGGCTGCTCGTCTACCACGAACGGCAGGTCGAAAACGCCTACGGCTATTTCGAACTGGCGATCCTGACCAAGGCCAGCGACGAAGGCGTCTATGACGGTCGCTATTTGCTCTCAATCCATGATGTAACGGCCGATGCCGAAAAGGACGGCAAGCAGGCTGAATTGACCGGCAAAGTATCTTGCGGAGCCGAGTAAGTAACAGGCTACGCCGAAATATCGATGACGCCGCAGTCGCCCGCAGCGCTGCCAAAGGCGACGCGGCGCTCTTCCTTGTCCCACATCATCGAAGTGACGGCGCCCTTGCCCGGCCGGCGCAACAGCACTTCCTTGGCGTCGGCGAAGCGCACCGCCATCACCATCCCGTCATCATAGCCGATAGCAACGACGTCCTGGCTCGGGTGACAGGCGACGGAGGTGACCATCGCATTGCCGCGCGTGCCGAGTTCCAGCGGCGCCTTGCCCATCGGCCCGTCTTTGCCGGAAAACGGCCAGACGATCGCCGCCGGTGCGCCGGAACTCGCCAGCCATTTGCCCTTGGCGCTCCACGACAGGCTTTTCACCTTGCCGGGGTAGCCGGACATGCGCATGTGCTTGCCGTCGGCGAGCTTCCAGCCATGCAGCGCGTTTTCCTGCATGGAGGTGACGACGAAGCCGCCGTCCGGCGAGAAGGTGATGCCGGTGTGGGCGCCGGCCCATTCGAGCTCGACCGGCTTGCCGTCGGCAGCCGGGAAGTGCAGCGTCGCGCCATTGTAGCGGGCAACGCCGAAGCGCATGCCTTTGGGCGAGAAGGCCAGCCCCTCGACCGAGCGCGGATGCAAGAATTCCCTGGTCTTGCCGTCGGCAAAACGCACATAGGCAATCTTGCCCGAAGCATAGGCAACAGCGCCTTGCGGCCCGGCGGCGACGCTGGTTATCCATTTTTTGCCTGCGGTCGCCAATTCCGTTGTATTGCCGCCTGGGGTCACGGCAAAGATCCTGCCGTCCTCACCACCGGTGATCAATCGGTCGTTTGCCGCATCATGGAAGGCGGCGAGCATTCCGTCATTGGCCTGCACCGTCTTGTGGCCATGGTCGAGCCGATGGATTGTGCCGTCGGCCAGCGCAAAATGCGGCACGTCGCCGAGAAACACGGCGGCGAGGCAGTGGCCTTCGAGATCGAGCGGGGCGACTGTCGGCATGAGAGATCATTCCGTTCGAGATTTCTGCTGCCTCACCCTTAAGGGGTTGAGCTGCGGGTCTCAACCCGTGCTTCGGATCGTGGTGAGGAGAGACCGCCAGCGTTTAGGCTGCACTTCTCTCAGAAGGAAGAAAGGGCAGCTAAATCAAGCGGCCTGGCAGGCCTCGAAGCTTGTCTTCAGTCGCTCGGCGTCGAGTTCGCGGCCGATGAACACCAGCCGGCTCTCGTGCTTCTCGTCGTCCTTCCAGGCGCGCTGGTGGTCGCCCTCGATGATCATGTGCACACCCTGGATGACATAGCGCTCGTCATCGCCTTTCAGCGCAATGATCCCTTTCAGCCGCAGGATGTTCGGGCCTTCCATCTGGGTGACCTTCTCGATCCACGGGAAGAACTTTTTCGGGTCCATCTCGCCGCCGCGCAGCGACACCGACTGCACAGTCACGTCATGGATGTCGGAAGGGTGCGCATGATGATGCCCGTCATGATCGTGGTGATCATGGCCGTCGTGATCATGGTGATGGTGGTCATGATCATGATCATGATGGTCGGGATCGTCATGCGCCTCGAGGAAGTGCGGATCGTTCTCCAGCGCCCGGGACAGGTCGAACGCACCGCGATCGAGCACCTCGGACAGCGCCACGCTGGCGCGTGTGGTGCGATGGATTCGTGCCGCCGGGTTGATGGCGCGGATCGTCGCCTCCACCTTGCTCAGCTCTTCGGGGGTGACCAGATCGGTCTTGTTGAGCACGACGACATCGGCAAAGGCGATCTGGTCCTCGGCCTCGCGGGAATCCTTGAGGCGCAGCGGCAAGTGCTTGGCGTCGACCAGCGCCACCACCGCATCGAGCCTGGTCTTGGAACGCACGTCGTCGTCCATGAAGAAGGTTTGCGCCACCGGCACGGGATCGGCGAGGCCTGTGGTCTCGACGACGATGGCGTCGAAGCGGCCAGGCCTGCGCATCAGGCCTTCGACGACGCGGATCAGGTCGCCGCGCACGGTGCAGCAGACGCAGCCATTGTTCATCTCGTATATTTCCTCGTCGGATTCCACAATCAGCTCGTTGTCGATGCCGATCTCGCCGAATTCATTGACGATGACGGCGTAGCGCTTGCCATGGTTTTCCGAAAGGATGCGGTTGAGCAGTGTCGTCTTGCCGGCGCCGAGATAGCCGGTGAGGACGGTTACGGGGATCTGCGTCTGTGCGTCGCTCATATTGTGCCTCGAATAGGGATTGTCGGCTCCATATAGGATGTGTGCTCGGCTTTTGCACGAGGCAAACCGGTGGGCCAAAGAGGGGCTGGTATTGCTGAACTTTCCTCACATTACCGAACTTTCATTGGCGCCGCCTGACAGCGGGCCCTAGACAGGCGGGGTCATTTACGGAGCTGTTCGCGTTGAAGAGGCGCCAGATGTCCGACAAGTCCTTGCCACTGAGCCGTCGGCAGGCGCTCGGTCTCGTTGCGGTTACCGCTGGCGGCATATTCCTGCCCGCCGGTGCAAGGGCCGGGCAGGTTTCGCCCTATGCCGGGCTTGCTTTGTTTGAAGCCGGTGCCGGTGTCTGCACCATCACGCCCGAGGTCACAGAAGGGCCGTTCTATTTCGACCCGAAGCTCGAACGCGCCGACATCACCGAGGGCAAGAAGGGCATCGCCCTCAATGTGCGGCTGCAAATCGTCGACGCCGCCTGCCGGCCGCTTCCCGGCGCACGCGTCGATATCTGGCATTGCGATGCCCAGGGCGCCTATTCCGGATATCCCGGACAGGGCGACGGGCAGGATATCGACACGTCCGGCCAGAGCTTTCTCCGCGGCTGGCAGAGAACCGATGAAAGCGGCATCGCTTCTTTCGCCACCATCTATCCCGGCTGGTATCGTGGCCGCACCACCCACATCCATTTCAAGATCTTCCCCGACGACCGCTCGGTGATGACCGGCCAGATGTTCTTCCCCGACAGCCTCAGCGAGCAGATATTCGCCACCGTCGCGCCCTATAAAGATCGCCCCGGCAAACGCGATACATCGAACGCGCGGGACGGCATTGCGCGGCAGGCCGGGCCGCTGTCGCAGGCAGCGCTGCGGGAAATGGCGGACGCCTATCAGGCGTTGATGGTGGTCGCGGTGAAACCTGGTTGAGAACACCTCGTCACGTCCCCATCCAGCCATTGCGGAAAGTCGTTTGTCATCTAACTGAAATAAACATCTGGCATTAGCCACGGCGAACACCGCGAAGCTTGCCGGCAAAGCTATTTTCCGAGCCGGAATGTTTCGATCGTCATTGCCAATCGGCGGCCTGCTTCTATGCTGGCCGTTCCGGTTCGGCCGAGGAGGGATGAGCATGGCCAAGGCGGACAAGACTGCAACAATGAGCCGGCTGCATTCGGCGGCGCGGCTGGCGCGCACGGCGCTCGCCGCCCGGCTTCTGGCGCATGGTTTCTATGCCGGCCAGGACCAGATCATGCTGGCGCTCGACCGCGAGGATGGGCAGACGCCCGGCAACCTTGCCGGCCGCCTCGGCGTGCGGCCGCCAACCATCACCAAGACCATCAACCGGCTGCAGGCGCAGGGCTTTCTGGAGAAGCGGGCCTCGTCCGCCGATGCCCGCCAGGCGCATATTTTCCTCACCGACACCGGCCGCGAAATCATCCACGCCATCGAGAAGTCGGTGAAGAAGACCGAAAAGCAGGCATTGAAGGGTCTCGACAAGAAGGACCAGAAAGCGCTGTTCAAGCTGCTTGCCCGCGTCGAGGCGAACCTGTCGAACGGCGAAATGGTGCTCCCGGATGACGAACTGGATATCGAAGACAAGATGCTTGAATAGCTCACGCGTTCGCCGCTGACGGCCGCCGCGTCAGTGCCGACCAACGTCCCGGTGTGACACCGAACGCCTTCTTGAAATGCCGATTGAAATGGCTTTGATCACTGAAGCCGGCTGCGATGGCGATTTGCGCCAGCGGCTCGTCGGCTTCGATCATCCGACGGGCCCGCTGAAGCCGGCGCATCACCAGGAACCGGTGCGGGCTGGTGGAGAAGGTGGCGCGGAAATGCCGCGAAAGGGCATAACGGTCCAATCCGGTTATCGCCTCCAATTCATGCGAACGTACAATCCGCGCAACATTTTCCTCCAGATAGTCGCGCGCCAGGCTGGCGGCGCGCCACGCAGTTTTCGCTACCGGTTTCGCCCGCTGACCGGCGTGCCGCGCTAGGCTTTGCATAAGCTGCGTCATGAAATCGACGACAAACAGCTCGTCCAGTTCCTGATTCAACGGCCCGAGCGCGGAAAGCAGCGTCGCCCGGAGATCGCGGTCTGTCACCACGGCATTCCCGACGAATGGCAGTGATCCGCCGCCGAGACAATCGAGCATCAGGGACGGCTCCAAATAGAGCATTCTGTATCGCAAGCCGTCTTCGGTGCCGGCACCGCCATCGTGCAGTTCGTCGGGATGAAGGATAATGATCTGGCCAGGCAGGCTCTGATGCGTTTGGCCGCGATAGCGGAAGCGCTGCACGCCATAAAGCGTCACCCCGATCGCATAGGTGTCGTGGCGATGGAGATCGAAGGCATTGCCGTGGAACCGGGCCTCGATGCGTTCCATCCCGGCAGCACCGGGTGCCGGTACGATGCAGTTCTCGGCTGCATCCACGCACAAACGTCCAAGACCCTGAAAGGCTTCCCGGTCCAGATCGTGCGCCATCGCTTCACTCGCAGCCTCGGATTGGCCCCCTTTTCGGATGGAAACTGTCGCATGTTCGATACGAAATTTGCAATCGTGCTCAAGGATGATCTTCCCGTCTGGCAAAAGCTCAATGTCACCGCCTTTCTGACCAGCGGCATCGTCGCGCAATTTCCCGACATTATCGGCGACCCCTACCGTGATCGCGCCGGCAATATCTACAACCCGCTGTCGATCCAGCCGGTCATCGTGCTTTCGGCGGACGGCCAGACGCTCGGCGCGGTCCAGCGGCGGGCGCTGGAGCGTGGTGTGACGGTTTCGCTCTATGTCGAGGAAATGTTTTCGACCGGGTATGATCTGGCCAACCGCGCCGTCTTTGCCGAATTTGCGCCGGAGCATGCCAAGGTGGTCGGCATCGCGCTTCGCGCCGAAAAGAAGCTCGTCGACAAGATCACCAAGGGCGCCCGCATGCACGCCTGAGTCGTCGGCCACTAGGTCGGCCACTGGGAAACAAACTGAGCCTGCCGGCGGCTGTCGTTGTGCCAGCCTGTTTTGGCTTGCCCGCAGGCGACAATTGCCGCATTGGTGAGGGACTGCCTTGCTTCCCGTCCGGCCTGAAATTGAATGCTCCCCCAAGACAAGACGAAAGCGCGACATCGCCGGCGGCGATCCTGTGCATGCTTTCCGTCTATGTGTTTTTCACCTTCCTCGACACCAGCAGCAAGTACCTTGTGCTGGCCGGCGTCTCGGCGCTGATCGTCGCCTGGACCCGCTTCGCGGTCCATGTGCTGATCGTCGGCGTCTTTCTGCGCGGATGGCGTGAGCCGCTGCGCTTTCGTCCCGCCAACCTGCCGGCGCATCTCACGCGCGGTCTGCTCCTGTTCGGATCGACGATATGCAACATTCTCGCGCTGCGGACGCTGCAGCTGGCGGAAACCACCTCGATCTACTTCTTCGGCCCGATGGTGATCACCGCGCTTGCCGGTCCGTTGCTAGGGGAATGGGCCGGCTGGCGGCGCTGGCTGGCGATCATGAGCGGCTTTGTCGGCGTCCTCATCATCACCCGGCCGGGCGTCGGCGTTTTTGGCGTCGGCCATCTCTTTGCGCTCGGCTCGATGCTATCGAACAGTTTCTACGTCATCATGACGCGCCGCATGTCGGCTACGGAAACCTCGGAAAGCCTCATCCTGTTTTCGGCGCTGGCGCCGGCCGTTCTGCTGCTGCCGACACTGCCGTTTTCGCTTTCGCTGCCGCAGGATGGCTGGCACTGGTTCATATTGCTGATGCTGGGCGTCTTCGGCGCCATCGGCCATTGGCTTCTTGTGCAGGCCTATCGCCTTGCCACCACCACGGCCCTGGCCCCCTATCCCTATTCGCAGATGATCTGGATGATCATCTCCGGCCTGATCGTCTTCAAGCAGTTTCCCGACCGCTGGACGCTGGCCGGTGCGACAGTCATCGTCGCCAGCGGCCTCTACATCGTCCACCGCGAGCACCGGCTTCGTGTGCGCAACCGCGCGACGCTGGACGCGGAGGCGGAAGCGCTGGCAAAAAAACTTTGATTTGCGCGGGATCGATGGCATAAGAGCCGGCCTTTAAACAGTTTAAATTGCTTCGGGAGCGCAGGGCGCTGGCACAGAAGATCAAGCTTTCCACCATCGCGGATGCGCTCGGCGTGTCCACGGCCACGGTCTCGCTGGCCTTGCGCGACAGCCCGCTGGTCGCCGGCGGCACCCGGGATCGCATCAAGGAACATGCCCGCGCCATCGGCTATATCTACAACCGCCGCGCCGCCAGCTTGCGCACCTCGCGCTCGGGCATTGTCGGCGTCGTCGTCCACGACATCATGAACCCGTTCTTTGCCGAGATATTGCGTTCGATCGAGAGCGAACTCGACCGCAGCCGGCAAACCTTCATCCTGTCGAACCACTACGACCAACTCGAGAAACAACGCACCTTCATCGACACCCTTCTGCAACTCGGCGCCGACGGGGTCATCATGTCGCCGGCCATCGGCACGCCGCCCGAAGACATAATCATGGCCGAGGAGAACGGTCTCCCGGCAGTGCTGATTGCACGCACCGTCGAAGGTGCCGACGTGCCGGTGTTTCGCGGCGACGATGCCTACGGCACCGGGCTTGCCACCAACCATCTGATCTCGCTTGGCCACAAGCGCATCGCAATGATCGGCGGTACCGATCAGACGTCGACCGGCCGCGACCGCTATCAGGGATATGTCAATGCCATGGAGGCGGCGGGGCTTGAGGTCAGGCCGTCCTGGCGTATCGCCGGCCCGCGCACCAAGCAGGCCGGGTTCGAGGCTGCCGGGCAGTTCCTGGCGCTGAAGGACAGGCCGACCGCGGCCTGCTGCTGGAACGACCTCGTCGCCATCGGCCTGATGAACGGCATCGCGCGCGCCGGGCTGGTGCCGGGCATCGACATCTCCGTTACCGGCTATGACGACCTCGAGGAGGCGGCGATCGCGACGCCTGCGCTAACCACCGTCTGGAACGGCCAGCGCGAGGTTGGCCGCCGCGCCGCCAGCGCGCTGCTCGACAAACTCAACGGACAGACGGTGCGGCCGTCGCAGGAACTGATCAAGCCGGAACTGCATGTGCGCCAGTCGACCGGCAAACCGGTGGAACGTGCATGACAAAAACCAAACAGCAGGCTGTCGCCATTCTGGTGCCGGGCCAGTTCAACGATCATGCGGTCGGCCGCATCGACGGGGCGTTCAGCCGCGTCCGGATCGAACGCGCCGATCCGTCGCTGGTCACCGACGAGATGCGTCATACGGTGCGCGGCATCGCCGCCTTTGGCGGCATAAGCTCCGCGTTGATGGACGCGCTGCCAAAGCTCGAGATCATCGCCAATTTCGGTGTCGGCTATGATTCGGTCGATGTCCGCCACGCCGCACAGCGCGGCATCATGGTCACCAACACACCGGATGTGCTGACCGAAGAGGTCGCCGATACGGCGCTCGGCCTGTTGATCAATACCATCCGCGAACTGCCGCGCGCCGAGGCCTGGCTACGCGACGGAAGCTGGCTGCGCAACGGCAACTATCCGCTGAGCCGGCTGACCTTGCGCGGGCGCCATGTCGGTATCTTTGGCATGGGCCGCATCGGCCTCGCCATTGCCCGCCGGCTCGACGCTTTTGGGCTGCCCATTGCCTATCACAACCGGCGCCGCGTCGAAGGCCTGTCCTATGACTATCACCCGACGCTGAAAGGTCTCGCCGAGGCGGTCGACACGCTGATCTCGGTGGCGCCCGGCGGGGCCTCGACGGAAAAGGCCGTCAATGCCGAAATTCTCTCGGCTCTTGGGCCGAACGGCGTCTTCGTCAATATCGGCCGGGGCAGCACGGTCGACGAACCAGCCCTTGCCGCCGCACTTGCCAGCGGCAGCATCGCCGCTGCCGGGCTAGACGTCTTTGCCGACGAGCCGAATGTGCCAGCGGCGTTGCTTGCCGCGCCCAACACCTCGCTTTTGCCGCATGTCGGCTCGGCGTCCGAGCATACGCGCCGCGCCATGGCCGACCTTTGCGTCGACAATCTGGTCTCGTGGTTTTCGCAGCGCAAGGCGCTGACGCCGGTGCCGGAGACGGCAAATGTCAAGGCAAGGCCGTAAGCGGGCTGCCATATCTATTAACTTCAGCTTAACCCTTCGGAATCATTCTGGTCCCCTCGCAGTGTATGTCCGCCTGACAGGACATGACAGCAAGATGAAGCGCGCCTCCCTGATCTCTTCGAACCGGCGCGCTTGAAATGCGCGGAGAACCAGGATGAAGACGCTTCCTGCATTGATGGCAGTCGCTGTGCTGTTCGGCAGCGCCCAGCTGTTTTACGCCGGTAGCGGTGAAAGCCGTGCGGCCAGTGAGTCACCGCTTTCATCCGGCAACTACAGGCTGGTAGCCCATGGCAACGAGGGGTCTTGTGCGGTCAGCCGCGGCGCCGAGATTTCGCAAGGCCTGTCGCTGTTGACGGTCGCAGCAAATTGCCGCCGGGTGTTGCCCGGCGTCGAGCAGGCGAAGTTCTGGCGAGAGCAGGATGACGGCACGGTCACCTTCAGCGCCAACGGCACCGATCCGATCGTCATGTTCTCAGTCGCCGACGGCGATGGTTACGAATCCTACGCGCCGGCGCTGCCGCTGCTGACGCTGGCGTCAGCCGGCAACTAGCGAGCGCGGCAGGACTATTCCGCGGCTGCGCGCGCACCCGATTTCGCCGCCTGATGCAGGCGCACCGCATCGCCGAATGCGCGAAATATCTTTACCGAGATACTGTCCGATTTGACCCAGTATTCGGGATGCCACTGGACGCCGACAGCGAAAGCCCGTGCATCGCGCACCGAAACCGCCTCGACAGTGCCGTCGGCGGCGACCGCTTCGACCTGCAGCTTTGGGCCAAGCCGGTCGATGGCCTGGCGATGCACCGAATTGACCATGATGTCGCCGGCGCCGAAGACCCCGGCCAGGCAGCTGCCGGGTTTTATCGCCACGCTCTGGCGGATGGCGAAGCGTTCGTCCTGATTGTCGCTTGCCGGCGCACGATGATCGAGCGAACCGGCGCGTTCCTGGATTTCGGTGGCCAACGTGCCACCCAGCGCCACATTCATCTCCTGGATGCCGCGGCAGATGGCGAGCAATGGCACCCCGCGCTCCACCGCCCGGCGGATCAGCGGCAACGTCGTCGCGTCGCGGGCGGAGTCGTAAGGACCATTGGCTTCGCTGGCGTCACCGCCATAGAGCGAGGGATGAACGTTCGATTTGGAGCCGGTGACCATGACGCCGTCGACGGCGGAAAGCAGTTCGTCGAAGTCGAGCCGGTCGCCGAAGGACGGTACCAGCAGCGGGAACACGCCTGCACCCGAAAGCGCCGCTTCGAGATATTGCTGTGGCGCGGCATGCCAGGTGTAATTGTCGAACTGGCGGACATCGGTCGATACGGCGACGAGCGGCTGGTGCATTGGTCCGGATCCCATCGGGTGCAACGAATTATCTGCCTGCAAAATAGGCGATCCGAAGGCGCATTTCCATGGCAAGTTTCGGCGTGTCGCGTAGGCCAGTTAATCGACCTTAGACTATAGTTGCAAGATCTGCCCCAACGGCGTGAATTTCCCCGAAATGCGCCACTCAAACCGGGCTGCCGTGCTGGACTCGACTCCTTGCCTGTGTATTGTCGGCTCGAAGCCGATCCGGGCGCCGAAGTGTCCCGAATGTCGGTCAGTGGATCCAAAAGGGAGGAACTTCATGGATCGTCGTTCGTTCATCCGCAAGGCCGGCACCACCGGTTTCGGCGCTGCGGCCGCTGCCGCGACACTTGCTGCGCCGGCCATCGCCCAGTCCAATCCGAAAGTGACCTGGCGACTGGCGTCGTCCTTCCCGAAGTCGCTCGATACGATCTATGGCGGCGCCGAAGTGTTTTCCAAGATGCTGTCGGAGGCGACCGACGGCAACTTCCAGGTCCAGGTCTTCGCCTCCGGCGAACTCGTTCCCGGCCTGCAGGCCGCCGATGCCACCACAGCCGGCACGGTCGAGGCCTGCCATACCGTGGCATATTATTACTGGGGCAAGGACCCGACGTGGGCGCTGGGAGCGGCGGTTCCGTTTTCGCTCAACGCGCGCGGCATCAACGCCTGGCACTATCATGGCGGCGGCATCGATCTGTTCAACGAGTTCCTGGCGACGCAAGGTCTGTTCGGGCTGCCGGGCGGCAATACCGGCGTGCAGATGGGTGGCTGGTTCCGCAAGGAGATCAAAACGGTCGCCGACCTTTCCGGCCTCAAGATGCGTATCGGTGGTTTTGCCGGCAAAGTGGTGCAAAGGCTCGGGGTGGTTCCGCAGCAGATCGCCGGTGGCGACATTTATCCGGCGTTGGAAAAAGGCACGATCGACGCCGCCGAATGGGTCGGCCCTTACGACGACGAGAAGCTCGGCTTCTACAAGGTTGCGCCCTATTACTACTATCCCGGCTGGTGGGAAGGTGGACCGACCGTCCATCTGATGTTCAACAAGGCGAAATACGACGAACTTTCGCCGGCTTACAAGTCGCTGGTGCATACTGCCGCTCAAGCGGCCGACGCCAACATGCTGCAGAAATACGACTATCTCAATCCGGCGGCGGTTAAGCGGCTGGTTGCCGGCGGTGCCAAGTTGAGCCCGTTCAGCCAGGAGATCATGGCCGCCTGTTTCGAAAAGGCCAACGAAGTCTATGCCGAGATGGAAGCCTCGAATGCGCCGTTCAAGAAGATCTGGGATTCGATCAAGGCGTTCCGCAAGGAGCATTATCTCTGGGCGCAGGTGGCCGAGTACAACTATGACACCTTCATGATGGTCCAGCAGCGCAATGCCAAGCTCTGATCCTGTTGCTTCGCGGCGCCAGTGTTCCTTTCGGAACACTGGCGCCGTAGCGCATTCATTTGCGATCAGTCGGGCACCACCACGACCTTGACCTCGCCTGGCGCCGGCGGGTTGGCAATGATCGCCACCGCCTCGTCGAGGCTGACCTGTCGTGATATCAGCCGATCTACTTCGATCGTCCCCGAGGCGATAAGATTGGCGGCCCGGCGATGGGTAAAGGGGTTGAGGAAGGAACCCAGGACCTTCAACTCACGGAACAGCAGATCGAACGGTTCGAACGCCACTTTCATGCCTTGCGGCATCACGCCGACGACGACGACGGTGCCGCCCGCTTTGGCCAGCCGCATCGCCTGCTCAACAGTGTCTTTCACGCCGGCGCATTCGAACACCACGTCGACGCCGCCCGGCATCAAACCCGACCGGCCGACGATCGCATCGATGACATCGAAGGCGCTGGGATCGAGCGTCGCCGTTGCGCCAAATTGCTCGGCAAGAGCCCGCCGCGAGGCCTGACGGGTCGACAAGATAATGGTCGTCGCACCGGCGAGCTTTGCCAGTTGAACGGTGAGCAGGCCGATCACGCCGCCGCCGAGCACCGCGACCGACGAGCCTGGTTTGATCGCGGCAAGGTCCACGCCATGCAGGCAGCAGCCGAGCGGCTCGCAGAAAGCACCATGCGTAGGCTTCAGATCGCCTGGCAAGACGAAGGCCTGTTTCTGGGGCAGGACAAGATATTCGGCAAAGCCGCCATCGCGATGGATGCCGATGGCGCGTAGATTGCCGCAGAGATTGACCCGGCCGGCCTGACAATGCTCGCATCGGCCACAGGCAATGTTGGGATCGCCGGTGACGCGGTCGCCGACGGAAAAGCCGGATACGGCAGGTCCGACCGCCTCGACGATGCCGGAGAATTCATGCCCGAGCGTCACCGGCGGCGTGCACGGGAATTCACCATGGAAAAGATGCCTGTCGGTGCCGCAGACGCCGCACGCCTCGATGCGCACCAGCAGATCGTTCGGCCCGGCGGTCGGTTTCTCGACCTCGCACACGGCGAGGCTGCCCACTCGCTCCAACCGAACCGCCTTCATGGCTGCCGGGCCTTCCTCAGTTGAAACTCGGTGGTTGCGACAGATCGATTGCCGGCGCCGCCGGTTTCGCGGGCGGCTTTTCGTCGAAGCTCGGCGGCTGCGACAAATCCGGTGGGGAAGGTGAGGCCGGGGCAGTGCCGCCGTTGGCCGGCGGCGTGCCAAGCGGCGACAAGCCGATGCCAGGCGTTTCCGGCACCTGGTAGTTGATGGTGCCAGGATCGACGACAGTGCCTTTGTAGTGCATCACCATCTGCGGGAAGGCGATGGTCAGGCCGATCATGATCACCTGGATGCAGACGAAGGGCACTGCGCCCCAATAGATCTGCCCTGTGGTGACGGGCGCGATCTGCTTGCCGGTGAGTCGGTCGAGATAGGGCACGCGCGCGGCGACCGAGCGCAGATAAAACAGCGCGAAGCCGAAGGGCGGATGCATGAAGGAGGTCTGCATGTTGACGCCCAAAAGCACGCCAAACCAGATCAGGTCGATGCCGAGTTTGTCAGCCGCTGGCGCCAAAAGCGGCACGATGATGAAGGCAAGCTCGAAAAAGTCGAGGAAGAAGGCGAGCACGAAGACGAGGATGTTGACGCCAATCAGGAAACCGACTTCACCGCCCGGCAGCGACGTCAACAGGTGCTCGACCCAGATGTGGCCATTGACGCCGTAGAAGGTCAGCGAGAACACCCGCGCGCCGATCAGGATGAACAGAACGAAGGACGACAGCCTGGTCGTCGAGGCCAGCGCCTGCTTGACCACGTCGAGCGACAGCCGCCCCTTCACCGCCGCCATTGCAAGCGCGCCGACGGCGCCCATGGCGCCGCCTTCCGTCGGCGTGGCGATGCCAAGGAAGATGGTGCCCAGCACCAGGAAGATCAGCGCCAGCGGCGGGATCAGCACGATGATCACCTGCTGTGCCAGTCTGGACATCAGGTTGATCTTCAGGCGCTGGTCGACGATCGCCACGACATAGATGAAGATGACGCCGATGGTGGCGCCGAGGATATCGGCGTTGCCGCCATGGTTCGGCGCGAGGTAGCGATACGCCGCATAGGAAACCACCACCGCCGCCAGCAGCGCCGCCAGCAGCGACAGCACACCGTGGCCGAGCGTGCGGGCCTCAAGCGGCAGTGCCGGCATCGACTTCGGCCGGAAGATCGACATGAGCAGGATGTAGAGCATGTAGATGCCGGTCAAAATGAGCCCGGGGATCAGCGCCCCCTTGTACATATCGCCGACCGAGCGGCCGAGCTGGTCGGCCAGGACGATCAGCACCAGTGACGGCGGGATGATCTGGGCGAGCGTCCCGGACGCGGCAATGACGCCGGATGCCAGCCGCCGGTCGTAGCCGTAGCGCAGCATGATCGGCAGCGAAATCAGACCCATGGCAATGACGGAAGCCGCCACCACGCCGGTCGTCGCGGCAAGCAGCGCGCCGACGAAAATCACGGCATAGGCAAGGCCACCACGGACCGGTCCGAACAGCTGGCCGATCGTGTCGAGCAGGTCTTCGGCCATGCCGGATCGTTCGAGCACGATGCCCATGAAGGTGAAGAACGGGATCGCCAGCAGCGTATCGTTCGACATCACCCGGCTGCCATAGAAATTATCCGGCAACGCGTGCAGCAACGGCCAGGCGAGATTGATCGAGCCGCCCGAATAGGGCGACAGAAGCACGCCGATGAAGAAGAACATCAGGCCGTTGGCGGCGAGCGAGAAGGCGACGGGGTAGCCGATCAGCAGGAAGACGACCAGCGAGGCGAACATGATCGGCGCCATGTTCTGGGCGATGAACTCGATCACGAGCGCACCTCTTCGGCGAGCGCCTTGGCTTCGAGTTCGGCCTGCTCATGCGCCGATATGAACGGAGTGGGATCGTCCATCTGACCGCGCATGATGGCGATTTTCTTGATGATTTCGGAAATGCCCTGCAGCGCGAGCAGAAAAAAGCCGACCAGCAAAATCGCCTTCGCCGGCCAGATGATCAGCCCGCCGGAATTGTTCGACATCTCCCCGCTGCGATACGACAGCGACACATAGGGAACGAAATAGACCACCATCAACGTCACGAACGGCATCAGGAAGAAGACGTGACCGAAAAGGTCGATCCAGTGCTGCACGCGGCGCGAGAACATGCCGTAGACGATATCGATGCGGATATGGTCGTTCTGCTTCAGCGTGTAGGCGGCGGCCAGCATGAAGGCGGCGCCGAACAGATACCATTGCAATTCCAGCCAGGCGTTCGAGGACATGTCGAACACCTTGCGGATGACGGCGTTGGCGGCGCTTACCAGGATCGCCAGCAGGATCAGCCACGAAACCCATTTGCCGATGAATTCGTTCAAACGGTCAATGGTTCTGGAAAGAGCGAGAAGCCCTGCCATGCATTCCTCCCTTGTGTCAGAGCGCGGCGGTTCCCTGTCCGTCGTGTCGCTGTGGACCAACGGTATGCAGTGCGTGGTCCGGCTGGTCAACACGGGATAGCCCGCATAAACACAGTTGTGAGATGACGGGCGGCAAAATGCTGCCGCGTCCTTTGCATGTCCAAGGACATGCGGCGCTTTCATCCAAGCAAAGTCGGGTGCGGCTCAGGCGATCTTCTGTTGGTCGCGGCCGGCGCCGATCAGCACAAGCATGGCGACGAGGAACAGGTACATCCAGCCGTCCCGCCATTCGAGCGGGAAATAGCCGGCCCATAGCGATTCGGCCATGCCGAAAGCGGCGGCACCCAGTGCCGCCCGCAAAGGCGAGAGATAGCCGCCCACTGCGGTCACGAACAGGATCTTCAACCCGTAGACCAACCCTGTGCCGAAGCTGATGTTACCGTAGTAGAAGGCGGCGAGCACGCCGGCCAGTGCCGCGCAAAGGCCGCCGAAAAGCACCGCGTGCCGAAACACCGCACGAACATCGACGCCGCACATCGCAGCCGCCTTGGGATCGTCGGATACGGCGCGCCAGCTCCGGCCGAAGCTCGAATATGCGAAGCCCCAGGCAGCCAGCGCTATGGCCGCCAGTACGGCGGCGCAATCGAGCAATTGGATCAGCGTCAACGTCGCCTTGAAGCTGGCATTCTGCGCGAAGACGATGGTCTGGGCCAGCATTGGCGGCAACCATAGGTCATGGGTATCGGCGGCGATGCGGCTGGCTTCCGACAAGACCAGCAATATGCCGAGCGTCGTCACCACGATGGCGTTGGGCGAGCGGTCGGCCAGCGGTTCGAAGATACTTCGCGACAGGACATGGCTGAGCAGCGCCGCATAAAGGAATGCCGCAGCTACGCCGAGCGCGACCGATGCAAACAGCGTTAACCACAGCGCCTGATAGCCGAACGCCGCAGTGAGGATCATCGTATGCCCGCAAAAGGCGAACAGCGCGCCATAGGCAAGATTGGTACGGTGCAGGATGCCGTTGGTCAGCACGTAGCCGAATGCAAGCAATGCGTAGAGCGCGCCCGAATGCAGCCCGTTCAGAACCTGCTGGAAAAAATAGAGCATGCAAGACCCTCTATGCATGCCCCGCAATCGGGGCAGAGGTTTGGGACGAACGATATTCTCAGTACGGCGGTCGCCTCAGTGACAAGCGTTGCACCCGGAATCTAACTTGTCAAACGCGAGTTATCAGTTAGATTCGCCATATGACAGTATCCTGGACTCCGCACCGCTTTACCGGTGGCATGCTGGCGCTCGATACGGCGAACACCGTCGTTTTGCGGAACGATCCGGAGAAAACTTTCGACCGTTTCGACGATCCGGCCGAGATCGCCCGCTTTGCCGAAGCCGCGAGTGCCTTTCGCGTCGCCGAGCTCGGCGGCAGGCGGCTCGTAGCGCCGGCGCCTGAAAAGATCGCACCGGTGGTGCTGTCGATCCGGGAGACGACCGATCGGCTGTTTCGCGGCGCGGTATCGAAAGGTGCAATCGCGACCGGCGATATGCCGAAATTCTTGGAAGCCTGCGCCGATGGCCTCGCTCATAGCCGCACCGAAATCGGCACGCCTGGAAAACCGTTCGGTGATCCGGCGACGCCGATTGCCTTCGAGGCCGCGCTTGCGGTCTCGGCGCTGTCGCTGCTGCGTAGCGACACCATCGCCAGGCTGCGGATATGTCCGAACTGCAGCTGGCTGTTTGTCGACAAAAGCCGCAATTCCAGCCGCCTCTGGTGCGACATGGCGGTGTGCGGCAACCGCCAGAAGGCAAACCGACACTATCGCCGCCGGACCGCGGCCAGGGAGGTCACCAATGTCTAGAAGATTCTCACGCGCGATGATTGTCGTCGCGACTTTGTTCGCGGCGGCCGCGCTCGGCGCCTGCCGTGATTCCGGCAAGGACCAGCTGTTCGCCATTTCCGGGAAGCTGTTCGAGTTCAACTACCGGCTGGGTATCGCCACCTATGTCATCACCCTCAATCCGCTGCGGCCGGTGGGTGAGGGGCAGGTCGCTGTGGTCTCCTTCCAGAACCCGGCCGGTGGTGATCCGATCATCGTCACCCAGAAAATATGGCCGAAGTTGCCGCATGTGACGCTCACCAGCCCGCCGCTTACCTGCGTTGTCAAGGACAAGCCCTATGCGGTGTCGATCCGCATCGAGGATTCCAGCGGCAAGTTGCTGCAGAGTTTCGCGACCACTCTGACGTCCTCGCTCGACCAGTCGGTCCTGCCCGACCGGCCTCTGGTGGTCGGGCCAGTCTACGAGCTCAACAAGGACTTGGCCGGCCATGTCGACGGCAAGCTGCCCGGTGAACCGAAGCCCAGTTGCCCAAAGGCTGCATGATGCATCACTAGCGGCACCGACCGCCGCCGGAATTTTTCATGCTCGGCTATCCTCCCCGACAGGCGTTTCGTGGCGCCACACGGCCGCGCACGGATCGTTTGTTGCGGACCGCCTGGCACCCTTCGATTTTGTTTGACCTCCCCGGCAAGGGAAGAAAGACTGTGGGCACTCGACTCCGACGTTGGCCGCGCACCTCCAGGCGCGGCCTCCGCACAGGAAATGCCTGATGACGCTGCACAATGTCGCGCTCGACGACAAGTTCGACCTGGCAAAGGAGCGCATCTTCCTGTCGGGTGCCCAGGCAGTCATCCGCATGCTTCTGATGCAGCGCGAGCGCGACCGCCGGGCTGGCCTGAACACCGCCGGTTTCGTCTCCGGCTATCGCGGCTCGCCGCTCGGCGGCCTCGACATGCAGCTGTGGAAGGCCAGGAACCAGCTCGCGCAGTCGGACATCGTCTTCCAGCCCGGTCTCAACGAGGAGCTCGCCGCCACCGCCTGCTGGGGCTCGCAGCAGGCCGAATTGCTGGGCGAGGGTACCCATGACGGCGTTTTTTCGGTCTGGTACGGCAAGGGTCCGGGCGTCGACCGCTCCGGCGACGTGTTCCGCCACGCCAATCTCGCCGGGTCGTCGAAACATGGCGGCGTGCTGGCTCTGATGGGTGACGACCACATGGCCGAATCCTCGACCAACGCGCATGCCACCGAGTTCCTGTTCGTCGACACCATGGTGCCGATCCTTAATCCGGCCGGCGTCCAGGAGATCATCGACTACGGCCTCTACGGCTTTGCCATGTCGCGCTTTGCCGGCACCTGGGCGGCGATCAAATGCGTCAAGGACAACATCGAATCGACAGCCTCGGTCGATGCCGCGCTCGACCGGCTAGATATCGTCATCCCGGACTTCGACATGCCGCCCGGCGGCCTCAACATCCGTAATGAGATCGACATGCTCGGCCAGGAGGAGCGGTTGCATGAATACAAGCGCGCCGCCGCTTCAGCGTTCATCCACGCCAATGGGCTGAATCGGATCGTCTATTCGGGCGGCACCAGCGCCAAGCTTGGCATCGTCACCATCGGCAAGAGTTATCTCGATGTTCGCCAGGCGCTGGAGGATATCGGCGTCGACGAAGCGGCCGCCAGTCGTATCGGTATCAGGCTGTTCAAGGTCGGCTGCCCGTGGCCGCTCGACCTGCAACACATCGCCGACTTTGCTCGCGGCCTCGATACTATCGTCGTCGTCGAGGAGAAACGCTCGCTGATCGAGGTACAACTGCGCGAGAACCTTTACGGCACCGCGACGCAGCCGGTCATCGTCGGCAAGAAGGACGAGCGCGGCGACTGGCTGTTCCCGGCCAAGGGCGCGCTCGACCCCAACGATATTGCCATCGAGCTCGGCGAGAGGATTTTGCGAACGATCGGCCCGTCGGAAGAAATCGCCGCGCGGGTGGCGAAGTTGCGCCAGTTCCAGGCGATGCTGGCCGACACGTCAGACATCGCCTCGCGCACGCCGTTCTTCTGCTCCGGCTGCCCACACAATTCCTCGACCAAGGTTCCGGACGGCTCGCTCGCCGCCGCCGGAATCGGCTGTCATTTCATGGCGCTGTGGATGGACCGCAACACCGTCGGCTTCACCGCCATGGGCGGCGAGGGCGCGCAGTGGGTCGGCCAGGCGCCGTTCTCGAAGCGCGAGCACATCTTCCAGAATCTGGGCGATGGCACTTACAACCACTCGGGTGTGCTGGCGATCCGTTTCGCGCTGTCGACCGACGCCAACATCACCTACAAGATCCTCTACAATGACGCCGTCGCGATGACCGGTGGGCAGCCGCACGAGGGCGGCCTGACGGTAGACATGATCGCAAGGCAGGTGCGCGCCGAGGGCGTGGAGCGCATCGCCATCGTCACCGACGAGCCGGACAAATATACCGGCAAGGTGGAATTTCCCGCCGGCGCCACCATCCATCACCGCGACGACCTCGATCTCGTCCAGCGCGAGTTGCGTTCGGTCAAAGGCGTCTCGGTGCTGCTCTACGACCAGACCTGCGCCGCCGAGAAGCGTCGCCGCCGCAAGCGCGGCACCTTCCCCGATCCCGACAAGCGTATCTTCATCAACGAGCTGGTCTGCGAAGGCTGCGGCGATTGCGGCGTGCAGTCGAATTGCGTCTCGATCCAGCCGGTCGAGACCGAATTCGGCCGCAAGCGCAAGATCGACCAGTCGAGTTGCAACAAGGACTTCTCTTGCGTCAACGGTTTCTGCCCCTCCTTCGTCACCGTTCACGGCGCCAAAATCAGGAAAGCCGAAGGCATAGCCGGCGCGGCCGACCCGCTCGCGGGCGTGCCGGCGCCGGCGCAATTTACGCTCGGTGAACAAGGCTGGGCGGCGATTATCGACGGTGTCGGCGGCACCGGCGTCGTCACAATAGGCGCGGTGCTGGGCATGGCCGCGCACCTGGAAGGCAAGGGCTGCGGCATGATCGACATGGCCGGCCTCGCCCAGAAGGGCGGCTCGGTGTTCACCCATGTCCGCATCGCCCGCACGCCGGACGACATCCACGCCATTCGGGTATCGGCCGGCAAGGCCGATCTCGTGCTCGGCTGCGATCTCGTCGTTTCAGGTGCCAAGAAGGTGTTGGCCGCGGCGCGCGAAGGCCATACCATCTTCCTCGCCAACACTGCCGAGATCATGCCGGGCGAGTTCGCCCGTTCGGCCGATTTCTCGCTGCCCGTCGAGCGGCTGAAGAAGGCGATAAGAACGGCCGCGGGCGACGACAGGACGCATTTCTTCGACGCTACCCGCACCGCCACTGCCCTGTTCGGCAGCTCGCTTGGTGCCAACATGTTCATGCTCGGATTCGCCTTCCAGCATGGCGGCTTGCCGCTGTCGGCGGAGGCGGTCGAGAAGGCGATCGAGCTCAACGGCGAGGCGGTAGCGATGAATGTCGCGGCATTTCGCTGGGGCCGCCGCGCCGCCCACCAGCCGGATTTCGTCCGCAGCCTTCTCGCCCAGCCGGGCAAGGCCACGCAGCATGCCGCCATTGCCGAGACGCTGGACGATATCATTGCTCGCCGCGTCGGCTTCCTGACCGCCTACCAGAACGCCGCCTATGGCAAGCGCTATGCCGACAGACTGGCGGCGCTGCGCAAGGCCGAAACCAATGCTGTGCCCGGGTCGACCGTGGTGACCGAGGCTGCCGCAAAGAACCTGTTCAAGCTGATGGCGATCAAGGACGAATACGAGGTGGCGCGGCTTTATACGGACGGCTCCTTTGCCGCAGAGCTCGCAAAGCAGTTCCAGAGCTACGGCAAGCTTGAATTCCATCTCGCACCGCCGATCATGGGCAGGCGCGGCAGTGACGGGAAGCCGAAGAAATCGAGTTTTGGCCCGTGGATGATGAACGGGTTCCGCCTGCTGGCGGCGATGAAGGGCCTGCGCGGCACCGCTTTCGACCTGTTCGGCTACAGCGCCGAGAGGCGTATGGAGCGGCAGCTTCTTGCCCTCTATGAAGCCGACCTGGAACTTGTCGCCGGCGCGCTGGCGCCGGGCAAGATCGAGGTTGCTGCCGCGCTTGTTTCGGTACCGGCGCTCATCCGCGGCTTTGGCCACGTCAAGCAGGCCAGTGCCGAAAAAGCCGCCGGCGAACGCCAGCGTCTGCTCGACCGCCTCTCGACGGCGCCGCTGCGGCCGCAACTTCAAGCCGCCGAATAATTCAGCGCTGTGATACGCCTTGTTTACCTGAACTGTAGTTTCCCTGCTTCCGCGGCGTCACCAATGGATGCCGGCAGGGCTCGAAACGCCGCTCTAAACCTTTCTTAAGGCCAATGTGACACTGCTGGGTTCCCCAGGGTTGGGATCCAGGCGTGAATCTGAGACGAAAAAACGAGATTCCGGTCGACGTTTACATTCCGTTCGTGGAAACGCTGTTTCGCGACGGGTTCACGCTGTCGATCGGCCTTGTTGCGCAGACACTCCTCGTCATTCTGGTCTATTGGAAGACCATGGACTTGGCGTATCTTCTAGTTGCCGCTGGGCTCATCATTGTCGGTACTCTGCGCCTTCGCAACATCCGAAAATACGGGAGACTTCCTTCCCCGACGACGTGGGAAGAAGCCCATGATCGCGAAAACGATTACATAATTTTCGGTTCGATGCATGGTTTCATGCTTGGCGCGTTCTGTTTCGTCAGTATCTATCTGGCAAATGACAGCCACGACAACTATGCCGAAATAGCCTCTGTCTGCGTCACTCTGGCATCGGTCACGTCAATTGCCGGCCGCAATTATGGGTCGCCGCGCATGGTCATGATTTTTATCATAACCACCACATGGCCCATATCGCTTGGCTTTATCCTGCGCGGCGATATCTACCACATCATCCTCGGTCTGATGTCGGCCCCTTTTCTGTTTGCGATCAAGCGGTTCGCCGACATCGTCCGCGAAGTCCTGTTTACCGCCCTGTCGGAGGAAAAGAAGGCGAACCGCATCGCGCAGCGTTTTAATCGCGCGCTCAACACCATGTCGCATGGCCTTGTCATGCTTGGTCCCGACGGCCGGGTGGCGGTGGCCAATGCCGAAGCCGCGCACCTGATGTCGCTCAAATCGGCCGATGCGCTGCTAGGCCGCTCGATCCACGGTCTGCTGATGCGCGGCGCTGCAGGCGGCATGCTGGCGCCGAAAGATTGCCGTTACATCGAAGCCCAGCTGACGCGTGCGTTGCGCGAGGGCCGCGACCGCAAGGTCCTGGTCTCGCTCACCAACGGCCAGCACTATGAATTTTCGGCGCGCGAAGGCAGCCAGGAACTGGGCGTCGTCACTTTCGAGGATGTGACCGCCCGGGTCGAGGCGGAAGACAAGATCCGCTTCATGGCGCGCTACGACAGTCTCACCGGCCTGCCCAACCGCGCCTACTTCCACGAGTTGGTGGTGGAAGCCATGGCCTCAGGGGATCCCGAGCGTCTCTGCGGGCTGGTGGTGCTCGATCTCGATGATTTCAAGAGCGTCAACGACACGCTCGGCCATCCGGTCGGCGACGGATTGATCTACGCCGTTGCCGAGCGGCTGGCGGCAGTCGCTGGGCCAGGCATCACCGTCAGCCGCTTCGGCGGCGACGAGTTCATGATCTTCTTCGAGCGCATCGAGGATGAAAGCCACCTGACCGGCCAGGTTGACGAGATCTTTGTCAATCTACAGGGCGAGGTCGATGTCGCCGGCCACGGATTACGCATCCAGGCCTCCGGCGGCGCGGTGCTGTCGCGGGTCAAGGATACCGACGTTGACGCCATGATCGTCAAAGCCGACCTTGCACTCTACAAGGCCAAGGAGCTTGGCAAGAACGGTTGGCGGCTGTTCGAGGCCTCCATGGATGCTGCCTTCCGCAGCCGTCAGCTGATGAAGGCGGACCTGCGCAGCGCCGTGGAAAACAACGAATTGCGGGTGGTCTATCAGCCGATCGTCGCGATGAGCACGATGCGTATCGCCAGTTGCGAAGCGCTGTGCCGCTGGGATCATCCCGATCTCGGGCCGATTTCCCCCGGTATCTTTATTCCGCTGGCGGAGGAAATGGGGATTATTTCCGACATCAGCACCTTCGTCCTGCATGCGGCCTGCACGGAATGCGCCAAATGGCCGGCCCAGACCAGCGTGTCGGTCAATCTCTCGGCCAAGGATTTCCGCAACCGTGATGTCATCCAGAAGGTTCGCGACGCGCTGGCTGAATCCGGTCTCTCCGCCGGACGTCTGGAGATTGAGGTCACCGAGACGGCGCTGCTCGACGACAAGTCGCTGACACGCCAATATATCGAGGAGTTGAAGCGGCTCGGCGTGCGCATTGCGCTCGACGATTTCGGTACCGGGTATTCGAGCCTCAGCTATCTCCACAAACTGCCGCTCGACAAAATCAAGATCGACCGCTCGTTCCTGATGGATGTCACTCAGAACAGCCGGTCGCTCGAATTGCTCAAGGGCATCGTCAACCTGTCACGGCCGCTGGGACTTTCGGTTACCGTCGAAGGTGTCGAGACCTTCGAACAGCTCAAGATCCTGGCATTGCAGGTCAAGCCGGACCTGGTCCAGGGCTTTCTGTTCGGGTCGGCACTCAGCGCGTCCGGCATCGAGACGATGTCGAGCACCGTCTGGCCCTTTGCCAAGGACATCCAGACGGCAAGGAAGGCGCCGCGGCGCTGACTTCGCGCTGAAAACCTGCGTATTTTAGTATAATTTTATTAATTGTTAACCTTAACGGGCGGTAAACGAGCTCCTACTTATTTTCATCTTTACATCTCATGACCCGTCCGTAGTGTCGGCTGGTGGCGGTAATCGCGGGGAATAGAGTTCATGTGTGCCCAGTTGAGTTCGCTCGGCCATGCGGCGGGCGCTGGTGGGAAAGATGCGTCCGAGACCATGTCCAGCTTCGCGCAACATGTTTATGCGCTGCTTGACCGGACGGAGTACCGACGCTGTGAAAGCGGCGAGGACTTCGAAAACATTTACAGGCTGCGCTACAATTCCTATCGGATGAACGATCTGGTGCCCGAGAATGCGTCCCGTCAGGTCCATGACGAGTTTGACGAACTGCCCAATTGCCATACGTTCGGAATCTATATCGAGGGGCGGCTGGTCAGCACAATGCGCCTGCATAACGTGTCTGCTGATAACGCCACATCACCAGCACTCAGCGTCTACAAGGACTTGTTGATGCCGCGTCTGGCGGCCGGCGAAGTCTTTATCGACCCGAGCCGTTTTGCCGTGGACGCCGAATGGTCACGGCTTTACCCGCAGATCCCGTATGTGACGCTGCGCCTTGCGGGCATGGCTTGCTTCCATTTCGGCGCGCCTTATTGCATATCCATGATCCGCGAGGACCATGCGGCTTTCTACAAGCGCATCTATCGGGCGCGACCGATTGGCGATGCGCGGCCCTATGCCGGCGTGATCAACTGTTTCGCGCTGCTTTATCAAGCCGATGTCCTGGCGATCAAGAATGAAACCTACGCTCGCTTTCCGTTCTTCCGTTCGACGCCAATGGAGCAGCGCATGTTGTTCGATACGCCCGGTGCCGGCGAACTCGCCCCGCTGACCATCCTGCCCACCGCCAAGTATTTTCGCGAAGCCGCCTGAACGAGCCCATGGAGCCTTCCGGTCGCTTCGGCGTTCTGGGCAAGGGTGCTGGTGGTAGGTCGGCATGGCCGGCATCCGCCAAGCATCGCTTCGATAGCGATCCGATCAAAGGAACCGATATGACCATTTCCACGCTCGCCCTTACCCCGCTTATCTCGCTGATTGCAGGCGTGCTGATCCTGGTGATGCCGCGGCTGCTCAATTATATCGTCGCCCTTTATCTGATCGTTGTCGGCCTGCTCGGTCTGTTCCCGCATCTCGCCGGCTAACGACATAGGCAATAGCGGACCTGCCATCCATTGTGATTGGTATCGCCGCGCTTCGCGCAGCGATTTCAAGTTTTGCTTGAGATTGTTGGCTGCGGCGATGCGGCAATAGCGCCATTGCCCTTAACGCGGCTTTTCGCTATGTGCCTGAAAGATGTCTTCGAAGGGGTATTCCAATGGCTGAACACACGCCGACCGGTCCTGTCGAACTAGGCGCGAAGATGGACTATGCCGAGCACGACCGCACCTATGCCGGCTTTGTGATGCTGGCCAAATATGGGTCGCTATTTTGCGCCGCCGTGCTTCTTGCCATGGCGTTCGGCTTCTTTGTGGGCGGCTTCTTCTCGGGGACTATCCTATTCGTGCTGATCCTGGCCATCGGCGCCTTTATTCTCCGATAACTCCTCCAACCTTTGTCGAAGGCGCCGCCGGGGTCGGTCGATGTCTTGCGGTAACAGGGTTCCGGCCGAAAGGATCATGCGGTGGGACAGACGGTTTTCATCCCTCGTGAGCTCGACGCAAACGAGCCGCGCGTCGGGGCCTCCCCCGACACGGTGAAGCGGCTGGCGGCACTGGGTTTCGACGTGATTGTCGAAACCGGCGCCGGCACTGCGTCGCGCATTCCCGACGAGGAGTTCGCCCGGGTGGGCGCCGCGATCGGCAAGGCCGGCGATGCAGCCAGGGCCGATGTCGTGCTGAAGGTGCGCCGGCCCACGGACGCCGAGCTGAAGGGCTACAAGTCCGGCGCCGCTGTCATCGCGATCATGGATCCCTACGGCAACGACGCTGCCGTCGCTGCCCTTGCCGAGGCCGGTGTTACTGCCTTCTCCATGGAGTTCATGCCGCGCATCACCCGCGCCCAGTCGATGGACGTTCTATCCAGCCAGGCCAACCTCGCCGGCTATCAGGCGGTGATCGACGCGGCTGCCGAATATGACCGGGCGTTACCGATGATGATGACGGCGGCCGGCACCGTACCGGCAGCGAAGGCGTTCGTCATGGGCGTCGGCGTCGCCGGTCTGCAGGCCATCGCCACCGCGCGCCGCCTCGGCGCCGTGGTCACCGCCACCGACGTGCGCCCGGCCGCCAAGGAGCAGGTCGCCTCGCTCGGCGCAAAATTCCTGGCCGTCGAGGACGAGGAGTTCAAGGCGGCCGAGACGGCCGGCGGCTACGCCAAGGAAATGTCGAAGGAATACCAGGCCAAGCAGGCGGCGCTGACCGCCGAGCACATCGCCAAGCAGGACATCGTCATCACCACCGCGCTGATCCCCGGCCGTCCGGCGCCGAAGCTGGTCTCGGCGGCAATGGTCGCCTCGATGAAACCCGGCTCTGTGATCGTCGACCTCGCGGTCGAGCGCGGCGGCAATGTCGAGGGCGCCGAAGCCGGCAAGGTGGTGACCACGGCCAACGGGGTAAAGATCGTCGGCCATCTCAACGTTCCCGGTCGCGTCGCCGCCTCCGCTTCGCTTCTCTATGCCAGGAACCTCTATGCCTTCCTCGAGACGCTGGTCGACAAGGCGGCGAAGACGCTTGCCATCAACCGCGACGACGAACTGGTCAAGGCGACGATGCTGACCGATGCTGGCAAGATCGTGCATCCGGCTTTCGCAAAGGCTGAGCAGGAGCCGCCAAAGGGCCAATATGTCGAGCCACCGGCCATTCCGGCCAGGACGATGGTTGCCGAGGCTTCGGCGAAGCCGGCTGCGAAGAAAACGGCCGCTTCGAGGAAGCCCAAGACCACCGGAGGGATCGCGTGATGGATCAGACTCTGCAGAAAGCCCTCGACCAGCTCGACCAGGCGACAGCTGCCGTGCGGCTCGCGGTGCAGAACCTGGCGGCCGCGCCCGGCACCGAGGCGGCGGGTGACGCCGCTCACGCGCTGTCCGGCGGTGCCATCGATCCCTTCGTCTTTCGCTTCGCCATCTTTGTCCTGGCGATCTTCGTCGGCTACTACGTCGTGTGGTCCGTCACGCCGGCACTGCACACGCCGCTGATGGCGGTCACCAACGCCATTTCCTCGGTCATCGTCGTCGGCGCGCTGCTGGCCGTCGGCATCTCGGCCTCAGGGCTTGCCACCGGCTTCGGCTTCGTTGCGCTGATGCTGGTATCGGTCAACATCTTCGGCGGCTTCCTCGTCACCCAGCGCATGCTGGCCATGTACAAGAAGAAGGAAAAGTAGGCCGCTATGAACGCCAACTTCGCCTCCTTTCTCTATCTGGTCTCCGGCATCCTGTTCATCCTCGCATTGCGCGGCCTGTCGCATCCGACCACCAGCCGCCAGGGCAACATGTACGGCATGATCGGCATGGGCATCGCCATCGCCACGACGCTGGCGCTGGCGACCCCTTCGGCCGGGCGCTTCGGCCTCATAGTGCTCGGGCTGCTGATAGGCGGCTCGGCCGGTGCGGTCACGGCACGGCGCATTGCCATGACCTCGATGCCGCAGCTGGTCGCCGCCTTCCACTCGCTGGTCGGTCTTGCCGCGGTCATGGTGGCGGCCGCCGCCATCTATGCACCGGAAAGCTTCGGCATCGGCACCGTCGCCGATATCCATGCCCAGGCACTGATCGAGATGAGCCTCGGCGTTGCCATAGGTGCCATCACCTTCACCGGCTCGGTCATCGCCTTTTTGAAGCTCGACGGCCGCATGTCGGGCAAGCCGATCATGATCGGTGGCCGCCACTTCATCAACGCGGCCCTGGGCATTGCGCTGATCGTGCTGATCGTGCTGCTCGTCACCGCCGAGTCCAAGGTGGTGTTCTGGCTGATCGTTGCCGCCTCGCTGGTGCTGGGTGTGCTTCTCATCATCCCGATCGGTGGCGCCGATATGCCGGTGGTCGTGTCGATGCTGAATTCCTATTCGGGCTGGGCCGCGGCCGCCCTGGGCTTCACGCTCGGCAATCTGGCGCTGATCATCACCGGCGCGCTGGTCGGCTCGTCGGGCGCCATCCTGTCTTACATCATGTGCAAAGGCATGAACCGGAGCTTCATCTCGGTCATCCTCGGCGGCTTCGGTGGCGAGACATCAGCCATTGCCAACGACGGCATCGAGCGCACGGTCAAGCAGGGCTCGGCCGAAGATGCCGCCTATCTGATGATGAATGCGCAAAAGGTCATCATCGTGCCGGGCTACGGCATGGCCGTCGCCCAGGCGCAGCACGCGCTGCGCGAGATGGCCGACAAGCTCAAGGCCAACGGCGTCGATGTCAAATACGCCATCCACCCGGTTGCCGGCCGCATGCCCGGCCACATGAACGTGCTCTTGGCCGAAGCCAACGTGCCTTATGACGAAGTGTTCGAGCTGGAGGACATCAACTCTGAGTTCGCGCAGGCCGACGTCGCCTATGTCATCGGGGCCAATGACGTCACCAATCCCTCGGCTCGTGACGACAAGTCCTCACCTATCTACGGCATGCCAATCCTCGACGTCGACAAGGCGCGCACTTGCTTGTTCGTCAAGCGCTCGCTCGGCTCCGGCTATGCCGGCATCGACAACACGCTGTTCTACAAGGACGGCACCATGATGCTGCTCGGCGACGCCAAGAAGATGACCGAGGAGATCGTCAAAGCGATGGATCACTGAAACGGCGTCGCTGCCAACTCACTGCCGATCGTCGAATACAGCCCGGCTCCGCGCCGGGCTTTTTCTTGGCTGTTACCGGTTCTGAAGCTACGATGCCGACCCGTCGTCTTGCTAACGGCGTCATCGTGGAGGTGCTGGTGCCCGACCCTGGTTCTGCTGCATCGCCGGCCGCCGATCTGACCGCAGCAGAGAAGGCGCCACGCAAGCGCAGCCAGGCGGTAGTGGTCGTGCACGGCATGGGCGAGCAGCGGCCCATGGACACGTTGAGGGAGTTTGTCCAGGCCGTATGGAGCCACGATCCGGCCCGTGCACCGTTCTATGCCCATGTCCCCGATCCGGCCGACCCGATGGGTGCGAAGATCAACCAGAGCTGGATCACGCCCGACAGCCGGACCAATTCGCACGAACTCCGCCGGATCACCACGCCCTATGATGTCGATGGCCGCCGCACCGATTTCTACGAGCTTTACTGGGCCGACATCACCCAGGGCACGACCCGAAGCCGCCTTGCTGCCTGGGTGACGACCCTGCTCTGGCGCAAGCCGGCCGATATTCCGCGCGATGTGCTCAAACTCTATGTCGTCACGCTTTTGGCCACCCTCGTGGTCCTGGGCGCGGCGCTGGCGCTCGCAACGTCGACCTGGCAAGGCTACATCTCCTGGACGACGGGTGTGCTTGTCACGGTTCTGGCGTCGTTCGTCATCTGGTTGGTGGACCAGTTTGGCTTGCCCTATTTCGGCGACGTCGCCGCCTATGTGCGGGCCGAAGCGGCAACGGTCGAGAAGCGGGCGCTGGTCCGCGAGCGTGGCCTCAAGCTGCTGAAGCGTCTCATGATGGACGATGCCTATGACCGCATCGTGCTGGTCTCGCACAGCCTCGGGTCGATCATCGCCTATGATCTGTTGCAGATATTGTGGGCCGATTTCAGGCCTAGAAAGTTGGAAGCCATTCGCGACAAAGCGAGGCTGAAGGCGATCCACGCCGTCGACAAGGCGACGCTGGTCGCCGATGCCTCCGCTTGGCCCGACAGCCTCGATGACCTCCCCGCATTCCGGCGCAGCCAATGGGAGCTCTACCGGCAGCTTCGCGTCGGCGACGCCGATCATCCGCTGCCGTGGAAGATCAGCGATTTCGTCACGCTCGGCAGTCCGCTGACCCACAGCGAGTTTCTGGTGACCTACAACCTCGCCGAATTCAGGCGCGGCATCGCCGAGCGCCTGTTTTCAGCATGCCCGCCGATCGCCGACAGAGCGGCGGGCGGGACCATGCTCTACCAGGAAGGGCGCAGCCATTCCGGCAAGCCGCAGCGGGCAGTGCATCATGGCGCGGTGTTTGCCGCGACACGCTGGACCAATATTTTCGACAGGGGCAATGGCTGGCTGACCGGCGACCCGATTTCAGGGCGGATGACGGAAAATTTTGGTCCCGGCGTGGAAAACATCCAGGTCGAGCTGCGCGGCTCGGGCGGCCGCGTCTTCACGCACAGGCTCTACTGGTCGCTGACGGCGAGCGGCGTCGAGGTCGACGCGCTGGCCGGCGTACAGCCGCGCTCGCACCTTGCCGTGCTGCGCGATGCGGTCGATCTCGGCCGCAAACTGGAAGCTGAGCTGTAGGCGGCAAGCAATGCGCGGCGGCAGTTCAAAGCAAGGTCCCCTTCGGGCGTAATCTTCCCGAAGCGGACCGAGTTCGCTTAGTCACCGATCAACGATTGGTCAGGAAAATCGCTTCCTCGTCGTCGCGCTGCCTGCCGCCAAGTGCTGCAGCCGCGCTGGCAATGAAGGCCCCGACGACCAGCGACAGCGCGCCAATCAACGAGAAGGTCGCGCCTGCCTTTCTGGCGGTGTCGGCCGCCTGCTGGGCCTTGACCTTGGCGTCCTGCGCTCTGGCGATTACCGTATCGACGCGAGCGGTGGCATCCGCTTCGGACAGGCCTGTGCGGGCGGCCACCAGCCGCGATAGATAGGTCTTGTCGTCGGCCGATATTTCGCCTGCTGCGGCACTCGCGATTAGAATGCGCGATGCCTGCGCCGTTGCCGCAGCGTCGCTCTCCGGATTGGCGGCAGCGAGCCTTGCCGGATCGGCCGGGCGGAACAGCGTATCGACGAAATACGATGTGGCGTTGTCAGTCGAGGCGCTACCCGCGTTTGCAGCAGCACCTGCCGAAGCGCCCATTGCCGCGCCCGATGCCACAGTCGAAGCAGCCTGGACACCGGTACCTATCGCGGCCGAAAGCGCCGTGCCGAGCACGCCGGCGACGAGCAGCGTCGCCAGCGCCCAGGCCAGGAAGCCGTGAGCGGTATCGCGGAAGAAGACTTCATCGGTGTGGATGCCGACCCATTTGGTGCGCAGGCGTCCGGCGAGGTAGCCACCCAGGGCCGAGGACAGCCACTGCACGACGATCAGCCAGACGGCGGTGGAAACGGCGAAAGTGGTGACTGACGCACCCGAGCCGGACCATGGCGACACCATGCTCAGCCCAAGCCCGGAGCCGAGCAGCATCAAGATGAAGGTAAGCGTTGACGCAGCAAAGGCGCCGGCGACGATTGGCCCCCAGCTGACAGCAGTGGAAGCGGATTCCGTCGGGGCGGAAACGTCGACAGCTGTTACGGTGGACTGCATCGAAGCCTCCCTACCGTGCGAACAGCATGATCAGAATAATGATCGGAATTGGGACTCCGAGAAGCCAGAGCAAAATGCCACGTCCCATGGATGCCTCCTGCGGCGATTGTGATCAACTACAATGCCTTGAAAGCCTTTCCGTTCCGGCGGTCCTGGTGATCTTTGTTGCGTTGCAGCAGTCGTATTGGTGCGCCAAGGCGCACCAATACACTTCATGCCTGCTGGCTGGGTATCTGGATGGCGACTCAAATGTCCAGATTGGCAACCGACAGCGCGTTTTCCTGGATGAATTCGCGCCTTGGCTCGACCTCGTCGCCCATCAGCCGTGAAAACAAGCTGTCCGCATCAGTCGCGTCATTGACCTTGACCTGTAACAGCGAGCGCACATTCGGGTCGAGCGTCGTTTCCCAGAGCTGCTCGGCGTTCATTTCGCCAAGGCCCTTGTAGCGCTGCATGGTCAGGCCCTTGCGGCCGGTGGCAAACACGGCATTGAGCAGTGCCAGCGGCCCCGAAATGGTTTCCGAGACATCCTTGCGGCGCAGCACCGGCGGCTCGCCGTAGATTTCCGCCAGGCGCGGCGCATAGCGGTCGAGCTGGCGTGCGTCGGCGGAATTGATCAATGCCAGGTCGAGATGCGCGAACTCCTTGACGCTGCGCACCGTTCGCTCGAAGACATAGCCGCCAATGCCCTCGTTCGAGGTCGACATGCGGCCGATCCAGCCGCGCTCGGTGTCCTCGGCGATAATGTCGAGACGACGGGCAACACGCTCGGCCGTTTCGTTGGCGCGGCGGAGGTCGGTGAAGATCTCCGGGTTGAGCGCGCCGGCAATCGCTGCCTGCTCGACCACGCCTCTGTTATAGCGCGTGTGCAATCCGTTGATGAGCTGGCGGACAGCCAAGGCGTCGTCGATGGCGCTGCGCAGGTCCTGTCCAGCCCGCACCTCGCCTGTGCTGAGCGCAAGCGACGCTTCTTCCAGCCCGGAGCCGATCAGGAATTCCTCGAAGGCGGCTTCGTCCTTGATGTATTGCGAGCTCTTCCCGCGCGTCACCTTGTAGAGCGGCGGCTGCGCGATGTAGAGATGCCCGCGTTCGATCAGTTCCGGCATCTGCCGGAAGAAGAAGGTCAGCAGCAAGGTGCGGATGTGGGCGCCGTCGACATCGGCGTCGGTCATCAGGATGATCTTGTGGTAGCGCAGCTTGTCGGCGTTGAACTCGTCCTTGCCGATCGAGGTGCCGAGCGCGGTGATCAGCGTGCCGATCATGTCGGAGCCGAGCATGCGGTCGAAGCGGGCGCGCTCGACATTGAGGATCTTGCCGCGCAGCGGAAGAATGGCCTGGTTCTGGCGCGAACGGCCGCCCTTGGCCGAGCCGCCGGCGCTGTCGCCCTCGACGATAAAGATCTCGGATTTCGCCGGATCGCGCTCCTGGCAATCAGCCAGCTTGCCGGGCAGCGAGGTGACGCCGAGCGAACTCTTGCGGGTGATGTCGCGTGCCTTGCGCGCGGCTTCGCGCGCGGCAGCGGCCTGGATGACCTTCTCGATGACCGCCTTGCCCTCGGTCGGGTGCTCCTCGAGCCAGGTGCCGAGCGCTTCGTTGACAAGCCCTTCGACCACCGGGCGGACCTCGGACGACACCAGCTTGTCCTTGGTCTGCGAGGAGAATTTCGGGTCGGGAACCTTGACCGACAGCACCGCGGTCAGCCCTTCGCGGCAATCATCGCCGATCAGCGCCACTTTTTCCTTCTTGGTCAGGCCCGAGGAGTCGCCATAACCGGTTATCTGGCGCGTCAGCGCACCGCGGAAGCCTGCCAGATGCGTGCCGCCGTCGCGTTGCGGGATGTTGTTGGTGAAGGCCAGCACGTTCTCGTGGTAGCTGTCGTTCCACCACATGGCGACTTCGACCGTGATGCCGTCGCGCTCGGCGCGGATCGAGATCGGCTTGTCGAGCAACGGCTTCTTCGTCCGGTCGAGATATCGGACGAACTCTTCCAGCCCGCCATCGTAGTGCAGTTCATGGCGCACGATGTCGGCATGGCGGGCATCGGTCAAAACGATGCGCACGCCGGAGTTCAGGAAGGCGAGCTCGCGCAGCCGATGCTCCAGCGTACCGTAGTCGAATTCGACCATGGTGAACGTCTCGGACGACGGCAAAAACGTGATTTCGCTGCCGCTGCGCCCTTCATAGGTGCCGGGGACCTTGTCTTGTTCATAACTGCCGGTGATCCGCAGCGGCGCGTCGGCATTGCCATGCGTGAAACTCATCTCGTAGATCTGGCCGTTGCGGCGGATCTTCAGTTTCAGCCAGGCCGACAGGGCGTTGACGACCGACACGCCGACGCCGTGCAGGCCGCCTGAGACCTTGTAGGAGTTCTGGTCGAACTTGCCGCCGGCATGCAGCTGCGTCATGATCACTTCGGCCGCTGAAATGCCTTCGCCGGTGTGGATATCGGTCGGAATGCCGCGGCCATTGTCGATGACCGTCACCGATCCGTCCGGATTGAGCGTCACCGTCACCAGGTCGGCATGGCCGGCCAGTGCTTCGTCGATGGCGTTGTCGACCACCTCATAGACCATGTGGTGCAGGCCCGAGCCGTCGTCGGTATCGCCGATATACATGCCCGGCCGCTTGCGAACGGCATCCAAGCCCTTCAAAACCTTGATGGAATCGGCGCCGTATTCGGCTTCAACGCCGTTGGCGATGTCGGTCTGGTCGCTCATGAAAACCTGTCTGATTGATGCCGTGTGCAGAGCGCGAAAAATCGGCTTCGAATCGCGCATTTCTAATGTCGTAGATATAGGCGCAAAAGGCGGTTTTTCCAAGGTTTGCAGGCATTTCGGAACGGAATGACCATCGCGTGAGCAGGCTATCGGCGCCTGGCTTCGATCCTGGCCAGCCGCTCACGTAAAAACTTGATCATGAACTTGTGGCGCGGTGCCAACCGCCCGCTCGGGTCGAGCTCGAGCGTCATGTCGAGCGCCTTGGAAAGCACAGCCTTCGGGTCCTTTGCGACTTGGGCGTAGTCGATATAGGCGACCACCAGGTCGCGCTGCCAGGTGGCGTTGTCCGGATCGGACCGGGCAAGTTTCTCGCGAATGGCCAGACTGTCCTGAAGGGCTTGCCGGGCGCCCCTGACGTCGCGCTGCCTGAGGCGCAGCGTGGCGACTTCGGACAGCGTTATCGACAAGTCCCGCTGCCAGTCGGAATTGGCGGGATCGAGCTTGGCCAGCCTCTGCGCAATCGCGTAGCTGTCCAGATAGGCTTTCAGCGCGCCTTTGTGGTCGCCCTGTATCGCCAGGACGCCGGCGACTTTCTCGATGCACACGGAAAGGTCGCGCTGCCATTCGGTGTTGTTCGGGTCGCCGGCGGCGAGCGCGCTGGCCTGCGAAAGTGCCTCACGATAAGCCGAAAGTGCCGCCGGCCAATTCTGCTGGTCGCTCAGCGCATTGCCGATCTTGGCGTTGCCGACCGACAGGTCGCGCTTCAACTCGGTGTCGTCCGGATCGCGTTTCGCCAGTTGCTTGACGATCGCCAGACCTTCCTTGTAGGCCGCCAGCGCCCCGGCGGCGTCGCCGCGTTCGCGCAGCAGGTCGCCTATCGTATCGTGGCTGACCGAGACGTCACGCTGCCGGTCGGCGTCTCCCGGTTTGTCCGCCGCCAGCGCCAGCCGCACCTTCAGGCTCTCTTCATAGGCCGCCTGTGCGTTGTCCAGTTGGCCTGCGATATGGGCAAGGTGACCGATCTCATCGTAGGTGATGGTCAGGTCGCGCTGCAGTTCGGCACGGTCCGGCTCTCCGGCGGCGAGCTGCTTCTTGATCGACAGGCTTTCCTGGTAGACCTCTGCGGCGCCGGCCAGATCGCCTTGCGTCGCCAATACGTTGCCGATCTTGTCGTCGGCCATGGCGAGGTCGCCGAACCACTCCAGATTAGCCGGTTCTGCCTCGGTCAGGCCCTGCAGAATGGTCTTGGCCGTCTCATAATTCTGCAGCGCTGTCGGCAGATTGCCTTGCGCAATCCGCACGTTGCCGAGCTTGACGTGGCTGACGGCGAAGTCGCGCTTCACGTTGGGATCGGTTTCATGATGCGACCGCCGCTCAAGATCGGCTTGCAGCGCCTCGAACGCGCGGCCGGCCGCATCGATATTGCCGATCGTGGTATAGAGCTTGCCGAGCTCGTCCAGCGTGCGGATCAAGCGGTCGGCATCGTCGAGCGACAGCACCACCTGTCCGGCTTCGCCATAAAGCGCGAGCACGGACTCATAGTCCTTGATGGCTGTGGCGTAGTCGAGGTCGGCGCGCGCCGCCCCGCCGGACAAATAGCGCGTTGCGGCCTCGGAGAGCGTGCGGCTGACGAAATTGGCCTTCAAAGCGTTGCGAGAGACACTGTCGATCTCGGCTGCCTCGGCGAGCTTTTTCCGCGCCGCATCGAACGCTCCCAGCGAAAGCTGCTCTTCGGCCTGCCGGCGCAACGCCGACACTCTGAGATCGTCGGATCCAAGCGTCTGCATTTCGCTCCGCACCTTGACGAAGGCGTCGGCTGCCTCACGCAGCCTGGCGTTCAGACTGTCCGCGGAGAGGTGGCCGGCATCGGAACTGATCAACGCGCCATAGAGCGGTGCCAGCGGCATGTCGGCGTCGCTGGCGATCTTCTCCACTTCGCCGCGCATCTGAGGCGTCACCTCGGCCATGGCCAGCAACAGGCGTTCGCGTTCCGGCAATTTCTCCTTGGCCGAGGCGGCAAAGAACAGCTGCGGCAGGCCGCTCTCGACATAGGGCAATTGCTTACCGCGCGAGAGGTCGTAGACCTCCTGCTGCACGAGCGTCAGCACGGAGCGGATCTCGAGACCTTCGGTGCCGAGATATTTCGTCAACGCCGCGGTGAACGGCGAATTCTGGCCGGTCCCATCCGCGGCGGTCTCGCCGGGCGCCGCCGAGAAAGCAAACAGAATGTTTTCTGCCCGCCCGATGCGGCCAAGACCCGGCCGGACCTTGTCGCTGACCTCTTTTACCAGCGCCGTTGCGCCGCGGCCTTCGCCGCCCGTAGCCGCAAACGGATCGCTGCGGCAGGCATCGAGCACGATCAGTCCGACCTTGCTGGTGGCGGCGACGGTCGCGCGGATCTCCTCCAGCGGCAGGCTGGTCCTTTCCAGCGTAGCGAGCGACGACGCGTCTGCATCGACCGGCAGGAGCCGATTCTCGCCGGCTATCTCGACGCCGTGGCCGGAGAAGAACACCAGTGCCACGTCGGCGCCTTTGGCATCCTCGCGGAAATCGTCAAGCGCCCGGCGCATGCGCCGCAGGTCGCGGTTGGTTTCGAGGAAGACCTCGAAACCGAGCTTCCTCAGCACCGTTTCCATGATCTCGCCGTCATTGACGGGATTGGCGAGCGGCCGGATCAGCCGGTAGTCGTTCTCGGCGATGACCAGCGCAGCGCGCCGCTCCGCCATTGCAGCGGAGGCCGTCGAGAGGATCAGCAGCAAGGCAAACAGAAAACGCAAATCGAACCGCCCCGGCCCGGTCATTTGCCGGAGCATTCCATCTCTTTATGGCATGAGCAAGTTATGGCATCGGCCAGTTCGGCCGTTCGCGTTGTTAGCTGGCGCGCATCGGCCTCAGCGCTTCGCTCCAGCGGAACAGCTCGTCCAGCATGGTCCTGGCCCCGCCGAGCACCTGCTCGCTGGGCAGGAAGGCGCCGGTCTCGTCGAGCAGCTTCTGGTACATCGGCAGCGCCACGCCTTCCGGAATCGGCATGACACCGACGGCGGTCAGCAACGGTTTGACCGCCTGCGCCGCTCGCAAACCGCCGGAGACACCGCCGTAGCTGAGGATGGCGGCCGGCTTGTATCGCCATTCCCTGAGCAGGTAGTCGACCGCGTTGACGATCGCGGGAGCGGTGAAATAATTGTACTCCGGCGCCACGAAGACGAATGCGTCGGCTGCGTCGATTGCTTTCGACCAGGCTTTCGTGTGGCTGTTTTCGTATTTGCCGAGTCTCGGATGATGCGGCTCGTCCAGCACCGGCAGGTTGAATGCGGCGATGTCAGTGAGCACCGGCTCGAATTTGCCATGCTCGCGCGCAAAGCTCTCCAGCCACTTTGCGAAAGCGGGTCCGGCGCGGCCCGGCCGCGTGCTGCCGATGATGACGTTCAACTGGTGCTTCAAGGCAGGCTCCCGCCGGTTAGTGGCATCTGTGGTGCTGCCACCTAAGACACGCAGCCCGACACAGCAAGCAGGCACTTTCCGGTGCCCCGGTCACATTCCAGAGAGCGGATGCTTCGCCTTGTCGTCCAGTCACATGGACGCCTGCCTTGCCCGCCACTACATTGAGGTGTCAGCGGAGCAAGCCATGGACAGTCAGCCCGTCCCCTTCGTCCCGCCGGCGCCGAAGCCGCGCACCGCGCCGCCTTCAACGCTGGAGATGATCCGCATCGTCTACCGCAATCCGCTCGAACTGTGGGGTGAGGCGACCTACAACGAGCCCTGGATTTCGGTGAACGGCGTCGGGGGACCGCTGGTCATCGCCAACGATCCCGGCCTCATCCGCCATGTGCTTGTCGACAACGCCAAGAACTACAAGATGGCCACGGTGCGCCAGTTGATCCTGCGGCCGATCTTGCGCGACGGGCTGCTGACCGCCGAGGGCGAAGTGTGGCGGCGTTCGCGCAAGGCGATGGCGCCGGTGTTCACGCCGCGCCACATCTTCGGCTTCGCCGAGCCGATGCTGAAACGCACGCTCGAATTCGTCACCCGTTACGAGCAAGGTGGCACGTCGGATATCGCCCACGACATGACGCTGCTCACCTTCGATATCCTGGCCGAGACGCTGTTTTCGGGCGAGATATCGGGCGAGCCCGGTAGCTTCGCCAAGGAGATCGATCGCCTGTTCGAGACGATGGGCCGGGTCGATCCGCTCGACCTTTTGCGTGCGCCCGACTGGCTGCCGCGCCTGACCCGCATCCGCGGCCGCAAGACCATGGCCTACTTCCGCAAGATCGTCACCGACACGGTGCAGATGCGCGAGGCGCGGCTGAGGCGCGCTCCGGACACCGTGCCGCAGGATTTTCTCACGCTGCTGTTGAAGGCTGAGGGACCGGGCGGGCTGACCCGGGCCGAGGTCGAGGACAACATCATCACCTTCATCGGTGCCGGCCACGAGACTACGGCCAGGGCGCTCGGCTGGACGCTCTACTGCCTTGCCGAAGCGCCGTGGGAGCGCGAAAAGATCGAGCACGAGATCGATGCGGTGTTGGCGCGTGAGCCCGACCCGACGAAATGGCTCGACGCCATGCCGCTCACCCGCGCCGCCTTCGACGAGGCGCTCAGGCTCTATCCGCCGGCGCCGTCGATCAACCGCGAACCGATCGAGCCCGAAACCTGGAACGGCCTCTACATACCGCGACGTGCTGCGGTGCTGTTGATGCCGTGGGTCGTCCACCGCCATCGGAAATTGTGGGACCGGCCGGACGCTTTCATGCCGGAACGCTTCCATCCGGGAAGCCGCGAAAAGATCGATCGTTTCCAGTATTTGCCGTTCGGCGCCGGCCCCCGCGTCTGCATCGGCGCCAGCTTCGCCATGCAGGAGGCAATCATCGCGTTGGCGATCATGCTGTCGCGCTACCGTTTCGACGCCACCGCGGAAACCCGCCCCTGGCCGGTGCAGAAGCTGACGACGCAGCCGCAAGGCGGCCTGCCGATGCAGGTCACCCGGCGCGCCTCGTAGGCAACCGGACGTCCGTTCGTATTATGCGGCGGACTTGCGTTGGAACTGGCCGGCGGCGCGGTAGCGCCAGAGATAGCTGGGCAGGATGGTTCCGATCGACCGTGGCTGGATCCCGAGGCCGGCGAGCGTCCGGTTGTCCTTGACGGCGGCTTCCGACACGACATTGTGCTGGCGCAACAGCAGGACCTGGTCCTTGGTCAACAACGGATTGGGCAACAGCCCGAGAATTGATGCCTGGAGGTTCGCCAGCCACCATGGCACGGGCAGCAAAAACCGCTTGCGTTCGATGATGATAAGCAGCTGTTGCATGCATTCCTTGAAGGTAAGCACTTGCGGCCCGCCGAGTTCATATATCCGGCCGCCCTGGACCTTGCCGTCGACCGAATGCGCCACCGCTTCGGCGACGTCGCCGACATAGACCGGCTGGAATTTCGTCTGCCCGCCGCCGATCAGCGGCAGCACCGGGGAAAAGCGGGCCATGTTGGCAAAGCGGTTGAAGAAACCGTCCTCTGGCCCGAAATTGATCGATGGCCGCAAGATCACGGCGTCTTGGACCGTCTCCAGAACGGCCTTTTCGCCGAGCGCCTTGGTACGCGCGTAGTCCGATTGCGCGTGGAGATCCGCTCCCAGAGCCGAGATGTGGGTGAGGCCGGCGCCGACGGCGCGCGCCGCTTCAGCGACAGCGCGCGCGCCGAATTCGTGGACGGCAGTGAATTTCTGCCGGCCGGCCTCATGCGCGATCGCAACCAGATTGACGACA
>NZ_JAMYMO010000031.1:0-75750 GCF_040318575.1 Mesorhizobium sp. M1088
CTGGGATGGAGCTACGCCGAACGCTTCCGCGACCTCAGGCACCGACGACCCCGCCGCGCTCGCCAGGTCGACCAACGCGCGCTTCTCAGTGCAACTCCACAGCCTTCGTTGCCGCACGCGCCCGGGCATCGCTGCACAATCTTCGGCCGGCGCGCCGCCGCTGATCTCGGCGACCATATCGCCCCTCGCATGTTCCAATGTCATGGCGCGAAAGCTCCATGTTTATCAGCCTATTGCAAGGTGCCTTGGCGCATCGCTTACAATTGTCGAAGCAGAGCATTCCGATCAAGCAGATCGTCAAGCGGACCGGGCATAGCCGCAAGCTCGTCCGTAGCGTCCTGCGCCGCCAGCGCTGCGATGTGTTCCGCGTCCGACAAAACTCGCTCGAGGAATGGCTCCCCTGGCTGGACAGCCGTTGGGGGCAAGGCGCGCGCAATGCATCGGCGCTCTGGCGCGAAATGCGCGAGAAGGGCTTCCGCGGCCAGATCGGCGTCGTCTCTGAATGGGCGCGACGCCGACGGCTGGCCGAAAAGGCCGATCAAAGCGCGCTTGCCCGCACTCCCTCGGCGCGAACCATCGCCAGGCTCATGACGCTGGCGCGCGACGACCTGTCCAAATCCGACGCCCTGCTGGTCGCGGCAATCGAGAGCAATGTACCTGACCTGACCATCGCGCGAACGCTGATCGACGACTTTCAGCAGATGATCCGATCAAAGGCGGTCGCAAAGCTGGACGCTTGGCTCGAGGGCGCGAAGGCAAGCCTCGTCGGCTCCTTTGCAAACGGGGTCCAAAAGGACATCGCCGCGGTCCGCAACGCCATTATCTCTCCGTGGTCGAATGGCCAGACCGAAGGCCAGATCACCAAGCTCAAGCTCATCAAGCGCCAAATGTACGGCCGCGCCAAGATTGATCTGCTCCAGGCGCGCCTCATCGGTGCAACTTAGGCTGTGGCCGCAGCGAGAGTGCGTCAGAGCCGTCGGTGACCGAGGTCGCGGAAGCGTTCGGCGTAGCTCCGTCACAGCTCTATGCCTGGCGCAAGCAGATGGCCGGCGGCGAGCTTGATGCCGATCAGGCGATGGCAACCTTCGCGCGCATCGACGTGACCGATCTGCCCGGTGTCGAACGCCCCGTCGCCGATTGCCCGGACCCGGCCACGGTGGTGCCGACCGACCGGATTTACCTGTGCTGCGGCGCGACCGACATGCGTAGCGGGATCAACAGCCTGGCGCGGATGGTGCAGCAGGTGCTCGCGCTCGACCCGCACACTGGCGCGATCTTCTGCTTCGTGGACACAAGGGTCATATCATCAAGATTCTGGCGCATGACGACCAGGGGTTCTGTCTGTTCACAAAGCGGCTTACCGATGGTTGTTTTGACCTGGCCAACCACCAAGGAGCAGGTCACCGTGTCGCTCACCAAGGCGCAGCTTTCGCTGCTTTTGGACGGGATCGATTGGCGCCGGCCGAGCAAGACCTATCGACCGCGTTTGGCTGGCTGATTTTGATGGCGTCTTTCAGAAAATCGCGGACACCAACTGCGGGCGCTCGGGATCTTTGATCCAAGTGTCGGCACAACAACCGCAAGACGATGGCGACCGGTACCTCATGTTTGGCGAGCGTCAGCGAGACCACGCTCTGGCAGGTCGCCCAGAGCTCCGGCATATTGCGGTCCCACCCTCATCGAATGCGGGCCCTTGTTGGGCAGCGCCGTGACCGGTTCGCCGTATCTTTCAGTACCATGAGCATCATTATTCTCCAATCGCCGAATCAGTGTATGCCGCTGTGGAGGCTACGGCGCCTTTGCGGAAATATAGATTTGCGCTGCTCGGAGTGTTGCCTCAATATCGGAAAACAAGAGCGGAAGTTTCGGAGCCAGATGCTTATTGTTTCGATCAATGAACTGGAGAAACTCTTCGTCATACATGGTAATATAGTTGAGTTTCCTGACAGCGGCCTTTGACAGCACCGGGATTGATGACAGATCTACTATGGTTCGCGGCTCCAATCGCAGAAGTGCGTTCTGAAGAATGGCTTGATATTCATCATTGACATCCGCTGTTGCGATCACAACGATCGACCGTGGTTCGATTGCGTGCCCAATCTCTGCCGGGCGCGTGAGCGCGACATCTATGTCAGTCCAGGCGCGGAGACGTTTGCGAAGGTTCTTAGGGTTCCGCGTTACGATTACCGTGGAACGAAATCGGTCTCCCACACCACTCCTGATAAGCTCGCGACCCAGCATACCCGCCCCGATCATGTAAAGGCGGTCGGGTAGCTCTCCATTCGGAAATCGATCAGCTATGATGTCTCGGACGATCTGATCGTAGTTGAACGGTGCAATGAACCGCTGCCGCTCGCGCGATGCACGACCTATATCAATTGCCAGCCGTGCGATCTGGAAAATCGGAAGGTTTGGATCAAGAAGTTCGATAGCTTTCGCGAGCTGATCGCTGATGTAATTCTCGCCGAGGATCTGGGAATGAGCGCCGGACGCAATCTCGGCGAGACGCTGAGTAATAGCGGCCGCACCTTCAATTCGTTCCGACGAAAAGTCAGAAAATATCGTGTTATCAATATTTCTTAGTGCGTGCTCCTGACCATAGATCTCAACTCGCAAGCAGGTTGTGACCAGGAAAACTCCGCTTCTCGCAAGATCGTTCGCAATTGGTTTGATCTTCGCCGAATGCTGCGCCATTGCGAAAGGCGAGGTCATCTGGTGATCAACATAAAGGCCAAGGAACTTGCTCATCGTTTTCCTCCTGAAGTTGATTGAAGCTCAAGCTGCCATTGATGGCGGCACGTTCTCGAGTTCGAGCTCTTCACCGAACCTTCCTCCGCCGCGAGATGCAGAACCGCATCCCCGCCTTCGAGAGCCGACGTTGTTGTTCTTTATCGATCGCGCAGTTACCCAGACCATGACGATCCGGTCGGCAGCTGCTCCTTCGCACCGAAAGGAGCAAACCTCGTGCCAATTTGGCGGATCGAGCCGAAGGAGAAATGTTCTGGCTATTATTCATGGGCTTCCATGAAGCGTGCGGCAGGACACAGGCCGCACCGCGCCGGGTCGCGGACTCGACGAACCCGACAGGTAGTGTCGGGGGCCCGACGTTTTTGTAGGGGAGCATAGGAGTTCGTGGGGCAGTCAATCGGCGCTGAGCTCTGTTGAGGGGCCGGACGGCACCGCTCAACGATTTTCCGCGAACTCAAGCGCGATGCTTTTCAGGATCCCCAGATCTCAGCGGCAACTATTGCGCGCCGCCAACGAGATGGCAGGTGAGTGCATGGCCGCAACGCAAGAGACCGCCCAGGAGACCCATGCGCCAACAGACCGATGCGTCCGAAATGGCCGTCATGGGCCTGTCGATACGCCTCGCCGTGGCGGCGGAAAATATCCGCCACCTCCAATTTCGGCGGCTTGGCGAGGATGCTCAGCCGGGCGGCACCACCTCGCGCTGCAGGCGGTCGAGCGGGCTCTCCGTACGGCGGATGAGGCTGTTCGAGACCTTGGTGTAGCGCGCCTTCGAGGACAAGAGGTTGTTGTGGTCCAGCAGCACCTCGATGATGCGACGCTGCGTCCAGCATACTGTGCTGGATGTTGGAGGTGCCCTGTCTCGGTGCCAGGACGCTTTCGTGGGCCACGAGCGCGTACGGCAACTATCAGATGCGGTAGTATCCGTGCTGGCCCGGGAACTATAGAAAACATGCATGCCCGAATGAAAACCTGATGCCGATTTACGCTCAGACTACCGCATCGCACGCGGGGAAAGGTACAACAGCCAATGCCAAGAAGAGCACTCATCCTGGTTGAAGGTCATAGGACTAGTGGTCTTCTATACGTTCAAGCCGCCCAGCGTCTTGGACTTCATCCAATTACCCTGGCGGCTGATCCAACTCACTACGACTATCTTGCGGCGGAAAGCATTGAGGCCATCCGGGTCAATACCGACAATTTCGATGCGCTGATGCACGTATGCTCTCAGCTGCGTACGGCCTATAATGTGGCCGGCATCACTGGTTTTGCGGGCGGCGATGAGTCGCTCTATGTGACAGTTGCCAAGCTCTGCCGGCATTTCGATCTACCGGGACCAAACCCTGCATCGATTGAACGATGTAGCGATAAATTTACTCAACGTCAGTTCCTCGCGCAGGCCGGCGTTCCAGTGCCTGCTTACCGATTAGCAGCAAATGCGCTGGAGGTAGAAAGGTCCGCCGCGGAGATCGGCCTGCCGGTGATTCTTAAGCCAGCCGAAGGCAGCGGCAGCAGCGGCGTCCGATTGTGCCGCGATATGGATGAGTTAGCCAAGCATACAACCTATCTGTTGCAGGGGACGTACATAAGGCGCTCTTCGCCGAAGATAATGGTCGAAGAATTCGCACAGGGCCCATTCTATGAAGCAACCACGATAGGAAACGCGGTTATTGCGGACGGTGCCGCCGATTTCGACCCCCCACCGCATTTCGTCCCTTGCGAGAGCATGTTTCCGGCCCCGCTGACTGATGAGGAGCATCAGCGTATTGCCGATGTTTCGCTGAACTGCTTGCAAGCTCTCGGTCTTGGCTGGGGGCCGGCGAATATTGAATTCCGATGGACGAAGCGTGGCCCAGTCGTAATAGAAGTCAATGCGCGTCTTCCGGGTTGGACCACCCCTCGGCTGATTCAACTGGCCTACGGTGTCGATATCATCAACGAGCACGTCAAGCTTGTCATCGGTGACGAATGCGATCTGCGCGCAAGGCATTCGCACACTTCGGCCGCGCGGTTCTTAGTTCCTGATCGCGACGGCATCCTCGATCGGGTCAAGGGGGCCGGTCGGGCGGCTGCTGTACCGGGTGTTGTCGAGGTCAGATTTTATGTTGAACCCGGGACCCCGATCATCCGGAAAGGCGATTACCGAGACATGATCGGACATGTCATCGCCGCTTCGCCCGACCGTACTCGGACCGAGGCCATACTTCAGCGTGCCATCGACCTAATCGATTGCTCGATCATACCACTTCCGCCCTGTGGCGAATAGGAACAGTCTGGGACTGCTTGCTTGGCCCCACCAGCGCAGGTGGTGCCATGAACGGTAAGTGTTCCTGCCCTATGTCGAGCAGGTTCTGGTCCCGACAAGGCTGCCGGATATGAGGCCCAATTAATCGCGATACGCTTTAGCTTGACACCCGATGTGCGGTCGCTGCGTTTCGAATGTTTTCTCGCACCGACTTAACTGATGTGGTCTGTAAAATAGTTTCAACATCGATATTCATTATTAAAAGCACTCAACGAGAAAAATCAGAATACGGACTTTGCTTTTCCTATGTTGCGCTCGCATGATGATGGCGAAACATAACTTTAAGTTAAAATAACCTCGCCAATCGCAATGAGATGGTAGAGCTGTATCGATGCAGAGCTGCCCAGGACGGCGCGTAGAGCCGCAGCCTTACAACCCGGCAGCTTTGTGCGCCAGTGACACCCTCCTGTGCAAATGGCTGCGGAGCAGAGACTATGGAACGCCGGCGGATTAGCGGCATCGAGGAGACACCTACCCTTTCTCCAAGAGAAAAGGAGTGTATCCTATGGACGGCGAAAGGGAAATCGTCGTGGGAAATAGGGCAGATTATAGGTATATCTGTAAACACTGTTAACTTTCACATTAAAAACGTAATGAGAAAGACGGATACTGTTAGCAGAACAACAGCAGCTATAAAGGCGCTAAAATTTGGCATTATCGAATTGTAAAGAGCAGCATTGAAAATCTCATGCAAAAAATGTCATGCCTAAGTCACGATCGTTCTGTTGCGGAGAAAGGCACTCTTACCATCTGCCCGTTTTAGCATCGGTTGTGCAAGGAACCTTCATCTGTCGGGGCGGTGAGTGCACTAAGTCGGTCCAGTTCGAAAAAGGTCGAAGGCGAGCAGCGGTGCACTGCACACTGACGCAGGTAGACGCCCAATCGATCTGCGAAGAAGTATACATTGCCTCGATCATCTCTCGCGTTGCGTCTGCCTTACCCAACATCGTCTGGCGATGCGTGTTCGCCTCCGCACCGGGAACAATGGAGCGCTGGGAGCTGCCAACATTCATGAAACGTTCGGCAACAAACAGTCTGTGGCTGAACTTTCTGAGTCTATACCGACCTGTGATCAGCAGTGAGGAAAAAACCTCCTTATATCACCTGCGCAATAGGCAGTGACGCGTACAGGTAATTGGCGGTCGTGTCGGAGACCGGCAGCATCTCAAGCGCCAAGGATACATGATAATGTCGGTCTTTGGGTCAGGGTGAAAGTCTGTGACTAAAGGGGCCTCGTCCCCGTTGCGACGGATGTGATACCTTCACCATCGGCAAAGCCGTCAGTCCAACTTCAGGTCCACCAGAGAACAAGATCCGGCCGCGCAAATCCGAAAAAGCTGTTTAGGACCAGGCGACGCTTTCCGTTGCCGGATTGACCGGTGACCCCGTGAACGAAACCGCCATCGATCAGGCCGATATCCCCCGCCCTGAGCTGGAAGTCGCGACAAGGAACGCCCTCGAGATAGGCTGCCGAATAGGGATAGCCCGTAGTCTCCACACGTTGAGACTTTCGGTCGGTGACTGTCGGCTTGTGGCTCCAGAGCCGCAGATTGCCACCTTCCTCGGGCATGCTGGGGTAGAAGTTGAGTGCTGCGACGGTGTTGTGCGCCACCGCAGAAAGCTCGTAATCGTTCCCTGCACATAACACTTGAGCGACGTCGTCGTGGGGGTCCAAGGAAAACGTGCCGCTGCCAGACCAGCTGAGAGCGCGACAGACATTAGCCTGACCGTGCGCCGAGCGGGCCAGCCGCAATTCAATGCCTTGTTTGTGAAGCTCGCGCTTCAACGCGTCGAATAGGGATCGGACCGGATCAACCAAATTGCCAAAAAGGGCGTCGACGTATGGTCGCACAGTTGCCGATGCTGTGAAATAGCTGGCTGCATCCTTCCTGTAGTGGGACGCGCCGACATATTGTCCGGGCACCCCATCTTTACGCTCCCTGCGACCGGGACTGTCAATAAAGTTCGCAGTGATTTCTTCCGCTATTTCCGTACTGAAAGCTTGCCTGATGTGCAGAGCGGTGATCTCACCTTTCAGAACTGAGATGATGTCCGCAGTGCTGATCGAGCCGGTTCGTACTCTGATCTCGACTGGCGAGATGGCTGGGGCTTGGGATACTTGATTAGTCTCCATTGGCTTGCTCCTTTAGTGCGTGATCAAGGATGGCGATGCCATGATCGAGTTCGTCATCGGTGATGGTTATCGGTGGGAGGACTTTGATGACGTCGCGATTTGGTCCTGAAGATTCGATCAGCAGGCCATTTTCGAATGCGACATCGTGCACACGGCCGACAACGGCCTGCGAACGGCACTTGAGGCCGGCCATCAGACCGCGGCCGCGCTTTTGCTCGATGCACTTGGGAAATTTCGCAACGAGGCGATCGAGGTGCCTTTGCAGTTTGGCGGCTGTCTGCTCGACGCCAGCAGTAAACTGCCTATCGCACCACATCTTGCACATGGCCCGCGCAGTCACAAAGGCGAGATTGTTGCCTCTGAAAGTCCCGCTATGTTCTCCGGGTTTCCATATGTCTATTTCGGGGCGAATGAGAACAATCGAGAACGGACTACCTGAACCGCTTAGGGACTTCGACAGGCACACGATGTCGGGTTCGATTTTCGCGAACTCGAACGAGAAGAAATCGCCCGTTCGTCCCGAACCTGCCTGAATGTCGTCGACGATCAAAACCACGCCGTGCTTACGGCAAATCCGCTGAATTTCTGTAAGCCAAGCTGCGGATGCGGCGTTCATGCCGCCTTCTGCCTGGATGGTCTCCAGGATGATTGCGGCGGGCTTTTCTATGCCGCTCCCTGGGTCGCCCAATACGAAGTCTATGTAGCCCGCGGAATCGAAATCTTGGTTCGGATATCCGTCATAAGGGACACGGATCACATCGTGGCGAGCGACGCCGCCCAGATCCCTAGTTGACGCCGAACCCGATACCGCCAGAGAGCCAAGCGACATGCCATGGAACGCGTTCGAGAAGGCCATTACGCTCGGGCGGCCGGTATATTTTCGCGCCAGGGCCAGCGCCGCCTCGTTTGCGTTTGTGCCGGTCGGCCCAGGAAATTGTATTTTGTAAGAGAGGCCTCTGGGCTTCAGGATCGAATCAACAAACGCTTCAATAAAGTCACGTTTCGCAGCCGTATACATGTCAAGCGACAGAAGAATGTTCTCGCCGACGAGATATTCGATTGCCGGTGCAATAATATTCGGGTTGTTGTGTCCGTAGTTGAGGGCGCCCGACCCTACGAGGAAGTCGATATATGGGTTGCCGGCCTCGTCCCAGATTGTCGCCCCAAGGGCTCTCGTAAAGACCGCGGGAAACGATCGCCCATAGCGACGAACGTTAGACTCATGAGCTGCAAAAACGTCGGTGTTCATTTCAGGGTCCCTCTGCATGTCGCGCCGCGTTCAACGAGCAAGTGATTAAATGCTTGGTTTGTTGCGGTTGTTTTCAGCTTCACTTGAAGGTCGGAACGGCCCAGGCGGAACTTTGGACGGTCGTGACCTCCCAGGAACGTGTTCGTAACGCCGACACGCTCTTCAAAAAGGTCCGCCCCAAAAGGGAGACCGCACTGGCGCGGCAGCTCAACTGCTGCACTGACGCACTTCGAAACCTCCTCTACCGTAGTCACGTTGCTCTGCACGGCGATATCTCTCGTCTAAGCGTTGGTCGAGCTCCGTTCTAGAGTTTTCGGGGAGGCGTCGATACTACGGTATTTGGTAGTTGACGCACGTGTACTCGGCGAAACGCCCTGCCAATCTTATCAAGCTCAGCGATAGCACCGGCTCATGCGTGACAGGCGCTTCTGCGATGCAGCAGCATGCTAAGGTGTGCAGGCCGATTCGGCAGCAACACGAACCACATCGTGCCCCGGCTCGGAGTGTAGCTCGGCGGTAGCGAAGCCGCTCGCGAGCGCGCCCTCAACAGCGCTGTAGCGAGCGAGCGGCGTAGCGGCGATAATCGGCGTTCTTCGATGTCGGAGCCGCTTTCGGACCGCTTCTGAAGCGTCTCGACCAAATTATGCCTGAATGAGGATCAGGGTCTCGAAAAGCAGACTACTACGGAGAATATTGCAATCTGTATGGTGGGACCAGACAAGTTTACCTGACCACTTTGTGCTGGGAGATGCGACCACTGGATCTGTCGAAGTCGCGTAAAAACTAGGCGACTAGACTCCATCGACCGGGTCCACGCGAGGCCCGCCTTAGGCAGTCTCAAGAGGATCGACATTCGCTCACGCGCTTTCAGGCGGTTCGCCGACCTCCAATCAGCATGCGGACGCCTTTGGATGGGCATATTCGCACATCCTACAAAGCAGAAAGCCGTCCGTCCCATTCATGCGATCGAGGACTTCGCAAAAAACTGGCCCTTCAAAAAGATCTCCGTATTCGTCGCGCAGAAGATTGCCCAATACGTGGCGCCGTTCAAAATCCATGCAGCAGAGCGTAACGTCACCGTTCGGGAGAAGAACATTCCGATACTGCCGTCCGTCAACGCATGTCAGCGCTCCGACGACTGGCTGCCGTGGTTCGACGACCTTCCGGTCGACGCTTCCACCCCTGCTGCTCAGAGGCCGCGCGCGAACTAGCGCTTCGGCGGGGATTATCCCGGCGATATCCGGATGGACCTCGCCCAGGACTATAAACCGAATCGAGGCAATGTCTGTGTCGACCACTTGACGAATCAAAGCGAGATACTTGTCTCCGACAAGGCAGCCATTCATATACGCGCCATCATCGAAAACATGGATCACGAATACCCTCCAGCGCAGCGCTCGCAGCCGTTGTAGATCCCGCCCCTTCATTCCTACAAGTGTCGTGAAAATCCGGATGCCATGGCCTCTGGCGTAAGCGTGCTCGACCATTTCGGTGCAATCCGGATTGAGCCAAGGCTCGGAGTATCCGGCGAAACTAATGTCGACGGAAGTTGGTACGCGCGCCAGACATCGCTTGAAATTTTCAAGACGAAGATGCTTCACATGAGAGACCGCTCTTTGCCGATGGGCGAACTTGTCCTGCGGACAATAAGAACATCCGACGATGCAGCCGGTTGTCGTCGTTATTTCCAAAACCCTGCCGCCCGGGATGGCAGAGCCCAGTTCCTGTAAGATCATCGGATCCATCCACTTTTCTGATGCTCCTGGCCAATCCTGAACTCTCAAATAACAAGTTAGCTGCACTTAATTCTGATGGACGTCGTTTCTCCTGCCAGAAGATATTGAGTTATGTCCTAACGATACTTCCTATCAACTAGAATTCTAATGTTTCCACGCTAATACTCTCGGCGAATTTTCGATTTCCTTAGCAAAACTCCATCGGTCAAAATCTTCCAAATGAACTCAGTCAGCTTCGCAAGGGCGGCAATCAACCGGCGGCTCCCGGTTTGCTGGGCGGCCCTCGAACCAACTTTGGGCGCATCGCCGGCACGGCAGGACGGCCAAATCGCAATCTGTCGAGCGTCAGCCGTTGCGGAAGGTGTAGCTGTACCCGTTGATGGCCGGCCCGCCGCCGAGATGCGCGTAGAGCACCCTCGATCCCTCTGGAAAGAAGCCTTTCTGGACGAGGTCGATCATCCCTTGCATGGATTTGCCCTCGTAGACGGGATCGGTAATTATACCCTCGAGCCGCGCACACAGGCGGATGGCCTGCTTCGTTGCCTCGGACGGAAGGCCGTAGCCGGGAGACGCGTATCCCTCGAGCAGCACCACGTCATCGTCCACGATTTCCATGCCAGGCTTGACGAGTTTCGCAGTATCCCGGGCAATACTTAGCACCTGCGCCTTGGTTTGGGCGGGAGTGGCGGAGGCGTCGATACCGAGTACGTTGCGCTGTCGACCGTCCTTGGCGAACCCGACGAGCATGCCGGCATGCGTCGAGCCCGTAACCGTGCAAACGACGATGTAGTCGAAGCCAAACCCAAGCTGTTTTTCCTGGGCGCGCACTTCCTCCGCGAACCCGACGTACCCAAGCCCGCCATATTTGTGAACTGAGGCCCCGGCCGGTATCGCGTAGGGCCTGCCGCCCCTTAACTTGACCTCATCGAGCGCCTGTTCCCAACTGCGGCGGATGCCGATATCGAAGCCCTTGTCGACAAGGCGCACTTCTGCTCCCATGATCCGGCTCAAGAGAATGTTGCCGACCCGGTCGTAGACGGCGTCCTCATGTGGTACCCAGCTCTCCTGAACCAGGAGACATTTCATGCCGATCTTGGCGGCGACCGCGGCGACCATGCGCGTATGGTTGGATTGCACACCCCCGATGGTGACGAGCGTATCAGCGTTTGACGCGATCGCGTCGGGGATGATGTATTCGAGCTTGCGCAGCTTGTTTCCGCCAAATGCGAGACCGGAGTTGCAGTCCTCGCGCTTGGCGTAGATTTCCACCTTGCCCCCCAGATGCTGGGAGAGGCGGTCGAGCTTCTCGATGGGCGTGGGTCCAAATGTGAGCGGATAGCGTTCGAACTTTTCCAGCATGTTCTCTCCGGCAACACGCGATGAGCTGAATTAGCCATTCACGATTCATTCTAGAGGCGTCTTTGATTTGACGTCATCTGGATTATCCGGCGCCAGGAGAGTCCCATTACTATTTCCAGCGCCTCGTTCGTCATTGAGAGTTGCAACCGCACGCCAGCGTGCGAGAGACTACCCAATGCGTGGCATTCAAGAACTGTATATCCTGGATTAACTAGAACGACCGGATTGCGGTCACTATCGACTTCTCAAGCACAGTATTCCTTCTAATATCTGCTCGATGTTTATGGTTGGTCCAAAATTTGCGCCATTGAGCTCTGACCTTGTCATGGCACCTCAAGGCAGCAGCGATATGGCCAACATTTGGTCGCGCTGGAGTAAACCTGCGGATTCATTCGTCACCTCATCAAGGTCTGGTGGCTCGGATCCAACTTCCCTGCAACTGTCGAAATGCTCAGCCCTTTGGCCAGCTCGGCTAACGCGGCCAGACCGCCAGATCAGAAAGAGCACGCTTGCGAAATAGGCCAACTGAAGGAGCAACGAGCAAGCCAGCGTCGTGACGACTGCTGTGCGGATGGAATGAGAAGCGAAGTAGACAATCAGAGCGTTGCTGCACAGCACCAGCCCCAAGACGCGACAAAAGATTTTTAAGGGCAACGCCGTTCTCCTGGTTTTGTCTCCTCAGATCATGCTGCGACCTGGTCGGCCGCAATATGGGTCTGGCAGTTCTTCGGGCAGACGCGGGCGCAGGCTCCGCAGCCAACGCAGCGGCCGGCATGATCGACGACCATGATCATGCGATTGAGCTCGCCATCGAAATCGTCATCCTCGTCGTCGCAGGCGCCGAGGATTTCACCCGCGTCATCGACGCCGTAAAGATGCATGACCTCGCGCGAGCAGACCTTGAAACAGCGGCCGCAGCCGATGCAGGTCGTGCGGTCTATAGCGGTGAGATATTCCGGCACCCATCCGGAGCCGTCGCGGGTGGTGAATGTGCTCGTCATCGTAACTTCTTCATTGCAGCGAGCGCTCTCTTGGCACCATCCAACTCGGCAAAAACGGCCGACGTTTCCTCGGCAACATCCTCTAACTCCGTCCATTTTCCCGGCAGATTCTCTGCAAGGTCGCGCAATTTCATCTTGGCAACTGCCGCGCGCAGCTGAAGCTTTCGGACTTTCTTCCCCATCTCATCTAGCTTTGACATAGATCCTTCCTCGAAATCGTTTCACGCCCGTGCCACGTCGGGATAGGCTTCAATGGCTGCAGTCGCATCGTCGACCAGTTTCGTACCGGCCTCCGCGAGCTTCCTGAACGTCTCGAAGCCGAACCGGTGAATGTCTCGACAGAGCGACCAACCGCCCGGCCGTGAAAAGCAATCGTCCGAAGCCCCCATGGGTTTCATCTCAATCATTGGCGGTGTCATCAGGCCGGAGCGCTCCTCGATCGCAAGCCCCACGGCGGTGTAATACATGTCGAGCCTCCACAGCACGTCTGGATCGGGATCGCCGATGATGGGGATCGCACGGCGCTGTTTTCTGGTGACGATGAAGTCGGCCAGCAGCGTGGCGTCGATTTGCCTTCCCGTGACCTGTAGGCATCGAGGGCACGGATCAGCCGCACGAGGCATTTTACGAACGGGGTGGCAAGCGCCGCCTCGTCCTCGTTGACAGCAGGGCTGACCGCGGCTTCAGGCATTTCATATTCTCCTCATTGCAGTCCTGTTCCTCGATGGACGATTTCTTTTTTCGGAGACGCCTACTTCGGCCACAATTGCGCAGCCGGCGCCCGGCTCCGAGCGGCCGATTCCACGCAATCGATGTCCCAGTGGCCGACCTTGAACACGTCCTCGACTGCGAGGTCTTCTACCCGGCCGGAATTCGCGTCGAGCATCGCTTCCGCCGTGATGCGGCCGGAGGTCATCGCAAGATTGGAGCCTCGAACCCGCTGCAAGCGATCCACACTGTGCTGCATGGAACCGACTTGCTGCGGCCGCGCCAGGGAAATGGACGAATTGGCCAGTACACATTCCAACCGTCACCCCCTTTTACCGGCGGCGCTTTGACACCTTCGGCAAAAAATTCTTTTGCGGTGCCGCGCAGAGAGCGCCGTGACAAACCTTCTCATCCTTGTAGTTGGCCAACGCCTGTAGCAACTCCAGATCGGCTTCTTCAACGCTTGTTCGCGCGCCATGGGTTCGTCTCTTGCGATCCGCTCCGTATCGGCGGATTTTGCTTGATCGCTGGTGCGCCAGCTGCCGTTAAGCACTTTCGGCAAGACCTCATCGAGTTCCGTCGGATGACCGACAAAGGCGATGTGGCCGTCTCGGTCGACCACGAACAAGGTCGGAATCCCGACAGAAAAGCTGGATTCCATCCAAAGCTTGTTCATTTCGCCTGTGTAGTCGAACGCTATCCGATAGTTCAGATTCGAGCACTTTTCGGTCAACCACGCGTCCAACTTGGTTCGGGCCTCGACCGCCGTTGGAGCGTCTTCATCAGCCGCGATCCCGACGACCTCAAGTCCGCTGTCCTTGTATTTCTCCTGGAGCTGCATCAGATGGGGCATCGCCGACACACATGGTCCGCACCAAGTTGCCCAAAATTCGACGATATACACTTTGCCGGGCTGGAAGTTCGTGAGGGGCTCGCCACGCAGCCAGCTCTCCACTTTGATCGAAGGAGCCGGTGACTCGATTTGCAATACCATGTTGCTCTCCAAAGCTATGGCCAAAGGTTGCGTGACTTTATGCGCGAGCTTGTTTCCCTCTTAGAGAGGGGCACACGGGTTCAAGGAGAGGAGAGCATCGCTTGTCTCGCGCGTCTGCGTGCAGCGAGCTTTCCCTCAGTGTTGCCGCATCTCAATTCGCAAAGGCCGTGCCAGCGCGCTCAGCGCGCAGTAACCTCCTGATTTCGCTGTCAAAAGCCTCGATCTCCCAAGATGGCCGGTTGTATTGAACCCGACATGTTTTCTGCCGCTGTCCAGTTTTGGACACGCATCACTCGCTTCGCCCCTCCAGAAAAGCCTGGCCACGAATGATTGAACAGGCATTCGGGCTGAGGGACGAGCAGATGGACATCATGACTGCGTTGGCTGCCGCCAGGCTCGTCGTCATCGTCCGCTCACGCCACAAAGTCTAGCTTGAGCTTCTTGCCGTTCCGGTCCGGAGGGGGTAGCGATCTCGCCATTTGCGATTGCAGGGAGGCGCTCCATCCCGAGCGCCGCCTGCGCCCTGCCCTCTTGCGCCTTGCGAATTCTTGGCTGGCGACATGGGAGCACGACGAAGCCGGTCCAGCTGCGGCTCGCCAATACCGCCATCGTCAGCTCGACGATGATCGTGGCGAAAAAGGCCAGGATGAGTGCCGGCATGTGCCGGCCCGGTGAACTCTCCCGGATTTCCTGCTTTTGTCATTCTGTGTCCCTATGCCCAGGCCCTACAGGGACCGCCTGGTGCGAGTGTGAGCGTTGTCGGAATTGACCAGCCCAAAGACCGCTCGGTCGCCACCCGGGTCGGGCCAGAGCGACTGAAAAAGCTGAAGATGCGGCCGTCCTCACCGCTAACCCGCTACCATCCGTGACGACCCCAACGTGATTAATGCGATCGAGTCCCGCCGACTCCGGCAGAGCACGACCCTCCAGACTCGAAGCTTGAGGGCCTTGGCCACGCACGGTCGCGTTGTTCAGCTCCGGGCCAGTAGTCAGGAGAGATTGTGATAGCGCCAATACGATGCGGCTACGGTCCGAACGCGGCCTACCGCGCTGAAACGACGCTCTTTCTCGACCTGACGCCGACCTGCGAAGCCCCGGTTTTGACTGCATTGAGGAGCGCCTGTACCTCTGCCGGCCGTTAGTCTCCGCGTTACGGATCATCTCGGTCGAGCAGAACCCCGAACGCGAGACGTCCGCGATGTTCTCGGCGACGGCGCGTGCAGATTGGCTCCGAGGAGCTTCGCGAAACTTGCGCGTTTGCCGCGGCCTTTCTCCGACTTGGTATCAGGATAGGTGACCCAGGGGAGTAGAGCTTCGAACAGCATCGGTGCTGCTTCAAAACCCGTCAGCGAGCCAAAAACAGCGGCAATGGTGGCTTCCCCACTCTCCATCTCGTTACGCCACCGAAGAGCCGCTCGCGCAGCCGTCGGCTGCCATAAGCGCCCATCACTATCATGTCGGCAGACGTGTCGATTGCGTGCTGCGCGAGCACCGTGGCCACTGGTTTGCCGGCGCTCGCCAGCCGGTCAAACGACACCCGAGCACCGTGCCGAGTGAGATAGGCAGCGATGTCGGCTCCCGGCTCGGCGCCGTTTCCGGTGCAGGTCGCCTCCGGATCGACTAGTGCGACACGAACTTCCTCAGCATCGGCTAGCAGATCCAGCGCTTCCCGAACTGAACGGGACGCCTCGACTCGCGAATCCCAGCCGACCAGCACGCACCGTGGCGACAGAGTCGCCTCAGCGCCCTCCGGCACGACAAGCACCGGCTTCCGGTATCGAACAGGCTGCCGTTGATAACAAGGGGTCCGAGATTAATGTCGTTGAGAAGTGCGGGGCCGACGATTGTCAGAGCGCCCGCTGTCGCACCGCGTCACCGACGCTGGCCTGATCGCAGTAGTCGGTATCGACGTCATAGCAAAGCCGCATGGCTCTCAGCTGTTTCTGAATTTCCCTGGATGTCTTTTCCAGGTTGGCCATGTCCCGTGAAAATCACTCGATCTGCCTAAACCGTTTGTCCAGTCTGGCGATGGCCTGTGCGCGTTGTCCAGGCCACTCGGGGATGCCATCGCCGAGCAACGGAGAAGGCATAATGAGGGGCGGAGGCGACATCACCAGTACGGAAAGATACGCGCCGACTTCGGCACACAAGCTGGCAGCTGTCCTGACATCCTGATCGGAGTGGTCAGCTCCCGTCACACTGAGTACGCTTCTGAAAGCCATTTGACTGCTTCTTTCTGAATATATCGTACCTGCCGGCGCGTTTCGAAGCCGCAAGACTTGCCCTCAGCACGGCGGACATGCGGAGTGGCACCACATCGGTTATCTATTCAGCCGTCCGGCCACTCGAGCGAGTAGCCGGCCGACCTGACGGTACGAATGACGCTGGAGGGGGAGGCCGCCTTCAGCGCCCTTCTGAGCCGGCTGATATGGACATCAACGGTGCGTACACCGACATAGATATTGGCCGGCCAGGCCGCGCTGATCAGCTCGTCTCTGGTGAAGACCTTGCCGGGACTCTCAAGCAAAAGCCGCAGCAGGTTGAACTCGATCGGCCCAAGGTGGACTTCGTGGCCATTACCCCGAACCCGGTGGGCATCGAGCCTTATCTCAAGATCGCCACAGGAGATCCAGCCGCCGTTTTCAATCCCGTTTGAACCCGGCTTCGGCAGCGCCAGCTTCGTCCGTAGACAGTCGAGCAGCTTGGCCGGCGCGAAGGGCCGCACAAAGCTCTCGTCAATACCAGCCTTCAAGAGATCCAGGTGCTGGTTCTCGGCGCCGGGCGCGATCAGCGCAATTACGGGCAGGCCGCCGGTCCGGGGCTCCCCCTTGAACCGGGCGCAGATTGTGGAGCCTGTCGCGCTTGTTGGCTGGCAGTCCAGCACCACGGCCTTCGGCTCCCGTTCACTGGCCAATGCAAGCGCCTCCTCCACGCCGCCGGCCAGTTGAATCGTGAAGCCGTCCACCTCCAGAATGTGGCTGTGGACCAGATAGAACTCCGGATCCTGCGAACAGATCAGGACCAGTGGCTTCATCAGCGCTACCCCAAGAACCACATCGGCCTCGACAGCCTCGATTGAGAGGGCTGGCCATCGCATGTCCTCAAGGCCTGACATGATCCCCTTGATCGAAAATCGGTTCCATCACGCCCGCGCCACCTCGGGATGAGCCGCAATGGCTGTGATCGCATCGCCGGCCAGTTGCGTGCCCGCCGCCGCGAGTTTCCAGAACGTCTCAAAGCCGAACCGGTGGACGTCGCGCAGGGTCTTCGACAGAACGACCAACCGCCCGGCCGTGAAAAGCACGCGCCCGAAGCCCTCATGGCTCACCTCCATCATCGGCGATGCCATCAGGCCGGAGCGTTCCTCGATCGCTAGCCCGACGGCGGCGTAAAAAATCTCGAGCCTCCACAGTACGTCCGGATCGGGATCGCCGATGATCGGGATCGCGCGGCGCTGTTCCTTGGTGATGATGAAGTCGGCCAGCAGCTCGGCGTCCGATTTGCCTTCCCAAGACCCGTGGGAATCATGAGCCCGGACCAGCCGCACGAGGCATTTCACGAACGGGGTGGCAAGGGCCGCCTCGTCTTCGGCGACAGCAGGGCTAACGACAGCGTCAGACATTTCGCCCACTCCTCATTTCAGTCCTCGTCCTCGAAGGACGGTTTCTGTTCGGCGACACCTGCCTGCGCCAGCACCTTGCGCAGCCAAGGGGGAGGACACGTCCTGAGCATCATCTGCGTGCGCAACAGCACCTCTTGGACGGTTTGGGGGTGCGGCACTTTGATCGGATGAATTTTTGCCGAAACAACTTTGGCTGCCGAAGGTCCGCCGATCGCCAGACAAAACAGGAGATGACATCCCTTCAGCGCCTCTACCTTCGGGGTGATGCGGTCATCGCCCTCAGTTCGGTGCTTCCCGCTCTCGTCGGAAACCTCATCGAAGGCCACGGCTTCCACGAGATTCCACTCCTCGCGCGTCACGTCGTAGACGGCGAAGCGCCTGGCCGAACCGAAATGGGCGTTGAGGTTCTTCATGTCCTGCGTGGCGATAGCCACGCGCAATGCGCCGGCTTGGCGTTCCGGCGTCGGTGCGTGAACCTCGTCAGTGACGAGCGAGAGGCGACGAACGGAGCTCATCTGGCATTTCTCGCTTACGGAGTGGATCAAGCGCCTCAGGCGTCGGCGTGTGCCGGTTGGCTTCAAAGATGTTGGCAACCTCGAAGATCAGGTCGCGGGTCCCCTGGTAGAGGATTGTGAGCTTGTGCTGACTGCCGAGCCGGTCGAAGATCGGGAAGCCGACGCGCATGAGCGGAATGCCGAGGCGCTGCGCCGCCTGGCGGCCGTGGGAATGGGTGACGAGAAGATCAGCGCCGGCGCCAAGCGCTTCCAAATCGCCCAGATCGCCGATTTGAACCGACTGCGCCGGTACTTCCTCCAAAATTTTCGACATATCGGCCGTGGTGACCGCCGCCGCGATTTCGGAGCCCATGCCGATGAAGAAGCTCGCGAGTTGGTAGAGTTGGTCTGGTTCAGCAGCGATCGCAATTTTCTTGCCTCCAAAGTGGAAATGTCCGTCGAGCAACGCGTCCTGCAACTGCGTCCGGCGACGGCGCACCCCAGCCGGCGCCGCCGCGCCCGAAACCGCGGACAGCAGCGAGACGAACCGGTCGGCCTCCTTCAATCCAGTCAGCGACCGGAACAGCACGTAAGGCACGCCGGTCAACCTCTGCAGCAGCTCGGCCGGGCGGCGCATATGCTCACCGATGACGATGCATTGCTCGGCCGTGCCAAGCTCACGGATATCCTCGACACTGGTGCCGCCATAGGTGGTCGTGATCCAGCGGTCGGGCACTCTACCGTCGAGCGAGCCGGAGACGTCCGGCAGAATCACGGGCTTCAGTCCAAAGCTTTCAACCATCTCACGCAAATGCTCGATATCAGCCACAGTGAGGTTCCAGCCAGGCAGGATCACAATCTTCTTCGACTGCCGCGCCTGCTTGCCGGGCCGCGTAATCCTTTCGATCATCGCGGTGACAGCCTTGGCCCAGCCCTCTTCGATCGCGCCGTCGAAATCCGGTGTGTTGGCCAGCACCACCTCCGTACCCGCGAGTTCTTCCGTGCGCTTCAGCCTGATATTGGCGATATCTCCTGCGCAGTCTTCGCCCCGGGTTTCCACCAGCGCCGTCGTGCAGATCCCGATCAGCGTTGGCTTTGTGCGGGCCTTGAGGTTGAGGATCGCCTCTTCCAGATGGTCTGCCCCGCCGAGGATCGTCGCCACCTCGTCCATCGCCGTTGTCTGCAGGGGGATGGCTTCCTTGAAATGCCGCACGAAGAGCACGAGCGCGAAGCTGGTGCACCCCTGGCTGCCGTGGAACAACGGCATCGCGCCGTCGACCCCAAGGAAGGCGAGGGCGGCACCCAGCGGCTGCGATGACTTCAGCGGATTGACCGCCGCCGCTTTGGTCTGGGGAAGGATGCGGACCATCGGCTTTCCTCAACGCTCGCCGAAATCGTCGGCCGTCGTGCCGGCGAATTCCTGGACAACATGCAAGGTCGCGGTCTCGCTTTTTGTGCTCGGCAGTTCCTCCCTCACCGCAGGCTGGCAATCCCATGGTGCCGGCTCCCGCACCTGGCACCAGATCGGGTTATGAATGGCGAGGTCGATCTGGCGTACGAGTTCCACCATGCCGTCATAGCCGGCGTAAGGGTGTTGGCGCTCCTGGTTGATATCGAGCCAGGGTGTCTTGGCCTTCAGCGCGATGAATTGCGTGCGCCCGCCCGACAGCATGATATCGGCCTTGCATTCTGAGAGCATGGCGTAAAGCTCGCGCGGTGCCATCTGCTCGAACATGTGGTTGTCGTCCTTGAGTAACTCTTTGACGCGCTCCTTGTCTTCGACTGTGGATTTCTTGACCGAGGTGCCGACGATCTCGATGCCGATCTCCATCAGTGCATGGACGACTGACCAGGACTTCACACCGCCGGTGTTGAGCAGGACCCGCTTGCCTTCGAGCCTCGGCCGGTAGCCCGTGAGCTTCTTCCACGCAATCGCCTCCTCCTCTTCAATCAATGCCTCGGTGCGGCCGAGGATCTCCGGATCGGCACCCTTCTTCACGAGCAGTTGAGAGATCTGCCGGAGTGCTTCGGAGGTGTCGGTGATGCCGTAGAAGGAGCCCTCGAAGAATGGGATCTCCCAGCGCTGCTCCATCTTGCGGGCGAGATTGATGAGCGCGGTCGAGCACACCATCATAGCCGCCCGGGCGCGGTGTGCGGAGGCAATGTCGAGGTAGCGCGCGTCGCCCGGAATGCAGGCGCGCACCCGGATGCCCAGCCGATCAAGGAGCGGCTTCACCAGCCAAAATTCGCCCGAGAGGTTGAATTCGCCAAGAATGTTGATGTCATAGGGTCCGGCGTCGTCCGGTTCTACCGTGCCGATGACATGCTCGAGCAACGCCTCGCCGGCAAGCTTGTTGCCGAGATTCTTGGAGCCGACGAAGCCTGGCGCATTGACCGGCACCACCGGTAGGCCAAACTTTTCCGCCGCGCGCTTGCAGACGGCCTCGATGTCGTCGCCGATCAGCGCCGTCACGCAGGTCGGATAGACGAAGATAGCCGGCGGCCCATACGCTTCCTTGATCTCGCGGATCGCTTTGAAGAGCTTCCGCTCGCCCCGCCCCATCACCACGTCGAGTTCGGTGAGATCGGTCGTGAAGCTCGTGCGCCACAGCGTTGGCCCGGACGAAGCCGCACCGCGGTTGTCCCAGGAATTGCCCTCGCAGGCGAGCGGCGCATGGATCAGGTGCGCGACGTCGGTGATCGGCTGCAACACGATCTTGGCGCCATCGAAGGCACAGCCGCCGGCCGCCGCCCCGGGGGTCAGTGGCGTCGAACAGCCCTCCTTGCGCGCCTTGGCATCCTTGCCGCGGTTCTGCTCGCAGGCAGGCTCGTTGAAGACATCCTGGATTTTGGCTCTGAGCGAGGACATTGCGTTGGTCTCCGAAGTCCCTTCGGGAAGATAACCGGCCTCACCGAAGAGCCGGCCGCCACCCTTAGCGGGTGAGGTCATACGAATAGTCCGTCATGCCCGTCTCGCTTGTCTCGCGATCGAGCTTGTCGAAGATCTTGTCGAGGATCGTCGTCAGGACGCGCAACCCGCCTTGGTAGCCCATGAGCGCAAAGCGATGGTGATGGTGCCGGTCGAAGATCGGAAACGTCAGCCGGATCAGCGGCGTGCCGGTGTCGCGCTCCAGATACTTGCCATAGGAGTTGCCGATCAGCAGGTCCACCGGCTCGGTGAAGAGCAGCGAGCGCATGGCCCAGAGGTCCTTGCCCGCCCAGACTTGAGCGTCCTTGCCGAAGGGCGATGATGCAAGCAGTTCCTTCAACTCCGCTTCCCATGCCGAGGTGCCGTTGGTGGCGAGGCAATGGGTCGGCTCGCCGCCCGTCTCCATGATGAAGCGGGCCATGGCGTAGACAAAGTCCGGATCGCCGTAGATGGCATATTTCTTACCGTGCAGCCAGGATTGGCTGTCCGCCATGGCGTCAACAAGTCGGCCGCGCTCCAGGCGGATTGCCTCGGGGATTTGCTTGCCGGAAATCGCGGAGACCTCCATCAGGAAGTCGTCGGTCGCCTGGACTCCGAGCGGGTAATGGAACGAGGCAGTCGCCTGCCCTACCCCCTCGCAATACTCCAGTGTTTTTCGGGTGTTGTAATGCTGTAGCGAAAGTGTCGCCTCGGCGTTGAGTGCTTTCCTCACGTCTTCGATCTTCGTGCCGCCGTCGTACATGCGGTATTCGCCGTCCGACGGCGTGTCGAACTGGTCAGAGGCGTCTTGGATGAAGGTATATGACACGCCCAGCAGATCGAGCAGGCGCTTGAGTTCCCGGTTGTTGCCCACGCAAAAGCCGTCGAAACCCGGAATGATGTTGATGGTTCCCTCGGCTTCCGTTCGCTCCTCGCCTTTCCAGAAATGCTCCAAAATGCCCTTGACCGTAACGTCGTAGCCGTCGACATGGCTGCCGACGAAGGCTGGCGTGTGGGCGAAGGGCACGTCGAAGTCGCGCGGGACGGAGCCTTCGTCCTTGGCGTTCTCGATGAAGCTGTGCAGGTCGTCGCCTATGACCTCCGCCATACAAGTGGTCGAGACGGCGATCATCTTCGGGTCGTAGAGTTGGTACGTGTTGGCGAGCCCGTCGACCATGTTCTTCAGGCCGCCGAACACTGCCGCATCCTCTGTCATCGAGGAGGAAACCGCCGAAGCAGGCTCCTTGAAATGGCGCGACAGGTGCGAGCGGTAATAGGCCACGCAGCCCTGGCTGCCGTGGACGAAGGACATGGTTCGCTCGAAGCCCGCGGCCGCGAACACCGCGCCGAGCGGCTGGCAGGCCTTGGCGGGGTTCACGACAAGCGCTTCGCGAGCAAGGTTCTTTTCGCGGTATTCCCACGTCTTGGTGAATTCGCCTTGGTCGGTAACGACCTGGTCCGGGTGCGGACATTCGAAATTCAGCCTCTTCTCGGCGAGCATCTGCCTGTATTCCGGCTCGCGGAACAGGGGCGCGTGGTCGAGAACTTTTTCAGCCGACTGCGGCATGGGTGGTTACCTCTTCTCCATCTGGACGCGCCATACGGCGGCACAGGGACGTCGAAACGTTTCAGGTCTCCCGCGGACAAAGAGCCACAGGCGTTCAACGGCCTCCCGGCTTCCGGGAGGCCAGGTTTTCACTCGGCTGCGATCGCCGCGGACGGCTCGGCTTTTTTCTTCCAGGGAGCGTCGTAGAGGCCCCAGACCGGGTTGTTGATGGCCAGATCCATGTCGCGGGCGAAGATGGCGAAGCCGTCGTAGCCGTGATACGGGCCGGAATAATCCCAGGAATGCATTTGACGGAACGGTATGCCCATCTTCTGGACCGGGTACTTTTCTTTGATGCCGGAGCCAACGAGATCAGGACGGATCCCCTCAATGAACTTCTCCAGCTCGTAACCAGTCACGTCGTCATAGATCAGCGTGCCCTTCTTCACGTAATGGCCGGTGCGCTGATAGTCGTCGTTATGGCCAAATTCATAGCCAGTGCCGACGATCACCATGCCCAGATCCTCATATGCCGTTACGACGTGACGGGGGCGCAGCCCGCCGACATAGAGCATCACCGTCCTGCCTTCGAGGCGCGGCCGGTACTTGGCGATGACGGCATCGACCAAGGGCCGGTATTTGGCGATGACCGCCTCGGCCTTGGCCTCGATTTCCGGCCCGAAATGCTTGGCGATCTTGCGCAAAGAGGCTTCAGTCTGGGAGGGGCCGAAGAAATTGTACTCCATCCAGTCGATGCTATACTTTTCCTCCATGTGCCGGCAGATGTAGTTCATCGACCTGTAGCAATGGATGAGATTGAGCTTGGCCTTTGGCGCTCGCTCTATTTCGGCCAGCGTAGCGTCGCCCGACCAGTTGCCGACCACGCGCAGGCCCATCTCCTCGAGCAGGATGCGCGAAGCCCAGGCGTCGCCGCCGATATTATAGTCGCCGATCACATTGACATCGTACGGGCCGGCCTCGAACTCGACGTCCTTCTTCTCGAAGACCCAGTCGCGGATCGCGTCGTTGGCGATGTGGTGGCCGAGTGATTGCGAGACACCGCGGAAGCCCTCGCAGCGCACCGGCACGATCGTCTTTTCGTGCTCCTTGGCCTTGTTGCGGGACACCGCTTCGGTGTCGTCGCCAATCAGGCCGATCGGGCATTCGGATTGCACGCTCATGCCCTTGTTCAGCGGAAACAGTTCCTCGATCTCGTCGATGATCCGTTCCAGCTTCTTGTCGCCGCCGAAAACAATGTCCTTCTCCTGGAAATCGGAGGTGAACTGCATAGTGACGAACGTGTCGATGCCGGTCGTGCCGACGTAGTAGTTGCGGCGTTGCGACCAGGAATATTGCCCGCAGCCGACCGGGCCGTGCGAGATATGGACCATATCTTTGACTGGACCCCACACCACGCCTTTCGAGCCGGCATAGGCGCAACCGCGAATCGTCATCACTCCGGGGATGGACTTGATGTTCGATTTTACCTCGCATTCGGAAAGGACCTCGCTTTCCTCGCCAGCCTCGTCGCCGCTCTTTGCGACGCTGAGGTGCTTTTTGCGGCGCTTCGCCGCCTTGTCAGGATATTGCGACAGCACCTCCTCGATAAGCTTCGCATGGAGGGCGCCGTCATTCTCGTATTCCAGGCTCATGGGACCCCTTTCAAGGTTCAGGGTGACGCCTCACCAACGAGGCGCCGTTCTTTGAAAGGCGCGCCAGGTCAAGGCCGCGCCTCGTTCGACAGCGGTCGTTACTGTGCGGCCGCCTTGGCCGCTTCCTTGACCTGAAGCTCGGCAAGCATCTGCTCGTCAGTCTTCATGATGCCGAAGTCGAGCAGCATTTCCTCGAGCTCCTCCATGGTGATAGGGGTGGGGATGGTGCCCTGGCCCGAATTGGCATGGATCTTCTCGGCCAACGCCCGGTATTCCCCGGCCTGCTTGGAGTCCGGCGCATATTGAATGACAGACATCTTCCTGAGTTCGGCGTGCTGGACGATGTTATCGCGCGGCACGAAGTGGATGAGCTTGGAATTGAGCCTGGAAGCCAGCGCTTCGGCGAGGTCGAGCTCGCGATCGGTTTGGCGCTCGTTGCAGATCAGGCCGCCGAGCCGCACGCCGCCCGAATGGGCGTATTTCAGGATGCCTTTGGCGATGTTGTTGGCGGCATAGAGCGCCATCATCTCGCCGGACATGACGATATAGATTTCCTGGGCCTTGTTCTCGCGGATCGGCATCGCGAAACCGCCGCACACCACATCCCCGAGCACGTCGTAGGAGACATAGTCGACATCGTCGTAGGCACCGTTCTCCTCGAGGAAGTTGATCGAGGTGATCACGCCGCGACCGGCGCAGCCGACACCCGGCTCGGGGCCGCCCGACTCCACGCATTTGATGCCTTTGTAGCCGACCTTGAGCACATCCTGGAGTTCGAGGTCTTCCACCGAACCTTCCTGAGCCGCGAGGTGCAGGACCGTATCCTGCGCCTTCGCGTTCAGGATCAGGCGGGTGGAGTCGGCTTTGGGGTCGCAGCCGACGATGAGGATTCTCTGCCCGAGGTCGACAAGGGCGGCGAGCGTATTTTGGGAGGTGGTGGACTTGCCGATGCCGCCCTTGCCGTAAAAGGCGATCTGTCGCAAACCTGACATGTAGCTTTCCTTCCTTCGTTCCATTCATCGCGGCTGCCGCGACATGAATGCCGGTCGGGCAGCTGTCGCCGCCTCGCACCCAAGGGTTTCAAGACTCGTGCCAATTTGGCTGGTCGAACCGAAGAATAATTTCATGGTTGCTTTTCAGGCATTTAGCTTGACGCCAAAGAAAAGATCGTCGGAACAAGCCGTGTAGCGGACCCGACAATGGCGACACAAAGCGTCGCGCGATCCTCAGTCACGCATTGTTCGAACCGCATCGTTGTGTTGAGGTCGGCGACAGCATCTCGACCCCCTTGCGGTAATTGGCGGGATGCTGCGAACTCTTCTGTTCCGGCGAGCTGACGTGCTTGGTCTCGCGTATCCTCATCGACACTGCGCGGAAGCTTGAGCCGCGCTGGCATACCTTCGATCCACGGCCATCCATCCGGGCCACGGGCGATAATTCCGCCATATCACCAACCCAAGGGGCCCGGCTCACTTATCGGCGCAGGAGTTCAGGATCGGCGTCATCGCCTTCACATGTTCGTCGATCCGCTCGAGCACTTTCGCCGCGACAACGTCGCGCTCAGGCAGATGCCACCAGTGTTCGTTGACGAGTTCGACGGTCTCGACCACTGCCTTCAGGACTGCCGGCTCCGGAAGCCTTGCACGGTTCGCGAATGCTTTCCATCGCGGTGCTGCTAGCGCCTTGAACGAACGCTCCCCTCCAAGCGAAAGCGCCATGGCGTCGGCGGGAATATATGGCACGGTCGACAGAACGTCGTAGATTGGTGCAAGCACCGGCTTGTCGCCGTTGCCGGGATAAATCAAAGACCAGTTCTTCAGGTGCATGTCGCCATTGCCGGTGATGACCGTCAGCACCAGGCGGCGGACGAATTCGAGAGCCGCCGTAGGCGAGACGGCCACGCCAAGGGCCAAGGCTATGTCATGATAAGCGGCCCCCTCATATTTGCGCGAGGGATAGACACCGAAGACCTGAGCGAAATCCTCGATGTGTATCCTCTCGCCATCGGCGCCCCGATCGAAGCGTTTGACGAGAAGGACCTTGCCCTCCGACAGCGTGTTGAATTCCTCGGGAATATCCTCGAAATCGGACTTCTCGACAAGTTCGCGTTCAGGCACCTCCATGCCGATCGCTGCAGCCAACGCCAGGTTGGCGAATTCATTTTCGGAAAAGCCTGGAAACGCCGTCGAAGGTAACTTGGCGATGTATCGGCCTTGCTCGTGGTCCATCGGCAAGGTCAGGCCGCCGCCTTTTCCAGTGTTCTTCATGACCGACAGCTTCATCTGCACGCCGGCAAGTGAGAACCGAGCCTTGGGCTTATGCTTTGAAGCATCCTGCGAAACCGCTATCGCGCGGTCACTGGGCAACGCCCGTACGGCTCCCGGCAAATCGGCGCCCAGCGCCGCTAAAAGATCGAAATCATTGCCTGGCCGGACAATGCCTTCGTGGTGCTTTTCCATCGCCTCGCGCAATTTCTCCTCCGGCAGGAGGTTCGCGAAGAAAGCGGGCAAGGCGCCCGCCAGAGGCTTCGGATCTTTCCGCAATCCTCCCGTCGCTGCCCGGAACGACAGGCTGAAAACCGGAAAGCCGCCCGTCGCGCGGTAGGCCTCATCGAAGTTGAATGCATTGAAATCGCCCGGCGTCCTAACGATTGTGCCGACCTTCAGTGCGTTCAAGAGCACGTCCAGCGACGGGATCGTCTTAGCGGCGCGAAAAACTGGAGCCATGATCGTCATCGTCAGGTTGAGGAACAAAAGCGGGTTGATCGTCATCATCATTCGGACGCAATAGAGCCTGGACAGCCGGCACCATGACTTGCGGAACCATCATCATTTCCAGACCGAGTGCGCGAGCGATATTCATGAGCGTCGTCGCACGCGCCGCTGCGGCTCCCTTTTCGATGTCGCGATAGCGGGGACGGGATATACCCGCCAAATCAGCGACCTGCTCCTGCGTCATGGCAGCGGCCAGCCTCGCCTGCCTGAAAAGCCGACCGATTTCGCGCAGAATTTCCGATTCAGATGCCATCATGATACCTATACGATCTATTCAAATGCGCGATGATACGCAAAGGTATCTCATTGCTCCGGTGAGTGCGATATGAGCCCAAGGAACCGGTGCGACCTGGGAGAGCAACTCGGCGGGAATATCGATGCCCTGGCTGCGGACATAATCGACAGCGCAGCTGAGATAGACGGTAAAGCGCGTAGGCTATTGGCGGCCCGTTCAGTTCTGGCTGTCGGAAAGGCGCCCGAAGCCGGTTGCGAAGTTCGCCGTTGATCTCCGCCGCCCGGAGCTGCACGAGCATATGCGCACCGTGAAGTGACCAGCGCATCTGCTGCTTCTTGACCATACGTTTCCCGACGACTGAGTTCACCGCCGACTTGGCGAGAGTGGTGGCGACGGCGAAGCCCAGCCCGGTAGAGCTTTCCATCCTTTCTGACTCAGTAAGACTAGGCGCCCGCCGCCACGTGCGGGCGACGCTGGCATCAACCGGCGGGCAGATGCGCCGAGGGCAACAAGCGCGCCTGACGCAACGCCGCCAGATCAGCCGAGCCGGTGCAGAAGCAGGCGACGGCCAACTGGCGGATGACGATCTCGAAATGCGCGACAACCGCCTCGGTGGATACCGTAGCCGCTCGCAGCACGCCGGCCGCCTGCCCGGCGATGTCCGCGCCCAGGCGGATGGCCTTGGCCACGTCGACGCCGTCGCGGATCCCGCCCGACGCGATCAGCTTCACCTTTGGCAGCGCCCGACGTACCGCCTGCACGCTGGCCGGGGTCGGAATCCCCCAATCGGCGAACGCCATCGCCACTGCACGGTCGGCGGCATCGCGGGCGCGCTCGCCCTCCACCGCGGCCCAACTGGTGCCGCCGGCGCCGGCGACATCGATCACCGCCACGCCCGCCTCGACGAGCGCACAGGCCACCGGGGCGGATAGGCCCGACCCCACTTCCTTGGCCACGATCGGCACGCCCACGCTGCGCGCGGCGCGAGCGATCTGCGCCAGGACGCCGCGCCAGTCGCGGTCGCCCTCCGGCTGTACCGCTTCCTGCAGCGGATTGAGATGGACGATGAGTCCATCGGCCTCCAGCGCATCCACCGCCCGGCGCGCCAGGTCCAGGCCGTCGGCCTCGCGCAGTTGCGCGGCGCCGATATTGGCCAGCAAGGGAATGTCTGGGGCCAGGCGGCGCAGCGTGCGCGTCAGCCCCTGGGAGTTGCGGGATTGCAGGCTCACGCGCTGCGAACCGACGCACATGGCGATCCCCAAGGCTTGCGCTGCCTCGCTCAGATGCCGGTTGATGGCCTCGGCGCGTGGCATGCCGCCGGTCATGGAGCTGACCAGCAGCGGCGCGCGCATGGTCTTGCCCAGCAGCGAGGCGCGCAGGTCGATCTGCGTCAGGTCCAACTCGGGCAATGCGCAGTGTTCGAAACGGATGTACTCCCAGCCGGCGGCGACCGTGGCCGGCGCCGTTCGCTGATCCAGCACGATGTCCAGATGGTCGTCCTTGCGCTGGCTCAGGGCGGTGTCGCTCATGCTCGCTCCATCCGTCTCATCGGGCGACGGCGTTGCGTCGGATCGGACCGACGGCAGCGCGCGCACGCCGCCGCCTCCCGCGCGTTCAGGGCGGCGCACGCTGGCCTCCCCCCGCAGCGTCGCTGCGGTAGCGGCTGTTCGAGGTCTGGTAGTACTGCGCGCGGATGGCCGCCATGGCCTCGATCAACGGTCCCCACGGCGCGGGAAAGCGTTCTTCCGCCATCACCCGGTGCAGCATGCGCGTATGGCCGGCCAGCTCGTCGTTGAGGAACTCCACCACAGGCATAGCCGGATAGCGCTGCAGCAGCAGGATCGCCGCGTTGTCGGCCTCGCCGGCCGACCTGTCCTTGTCGCGGCCATGCAGATCGTTCTGCAGGCGCCCTATCCCGGAGATGAGCCGCAGGACCTGGCGAAACGCCGGACGCGCGCGCAAGGTCGCCATGTTCAGCCCCCACAGCAACGACAGGCAACAGAACACGTTCGTGTAGGCGACCGAATCGATGCCGTTGTGCAGGTACTCGGCGTAGGACCAGCGTTCCGCCCCTGCTGCCTGCGCGTGTCCGGCGCGCAGCGCCGTGCAGTAGCACCGGGTATCGTCGAGAAGCTGAGCATAGTCGCGACGATCGTAGGCGAGCGCGGCCAGCGAAGCGCGCAGCACAGCGCAGCCCTCGAATCCGGGGAGCGCGCACGGCACGCCCTGCCCCAGCGCCTGCTCCACCGCGGCGATCTGTTCCGGCGCGATCAGGCCAAGGTCGTTGCAGTCGTCGAGCCAGAACAGCAGCGCCAGTTCGCGATAGAACGCCACGATCAGCGTTTCGTCCTGCGGATCGCGGCCGGTGCGGGCGCTGGTGTCGCGCAGGCTCGGGTGGATGCGCTGCAGGATGTACTGGCCGCCCCTGACCGCTTCCATGGCATGCTCGTCGGCGAACCCGGTCAGGGAACGCCCCCACTCCAGCACCTGCTGCAGCGCGCGTTCGTTCTGGATCATGGCGCCGCTCCTGCTCCCTCAGCCAGGACGCGCCGCCCCCAACGAAGCGCCAGCCACAAGCCGGCGAGTTCGGCGACGCGCACCACTCGGGTGGGGCAATACAGTTCCTTGCCGATCCACAGCGGCGTTTGCGGCAATGCATGCGCCGCATGGCGGGCGAGCATCCACTCCAGCGCACGCGCCACCGCCTGCGCGATGCGCCGGCGCCCTGTCGGCTCTTCGCTCCCGTCCAACACGTGCAACGCGAACAGCGCATAGGCGGTTTCCTCGAATGTGGACGCGCGACCGGCGCCCCAGCCGCCGTCGTCGCGCTGCGCCTGCAGCAGCGCCGCCAACGCGCGCTCGTCGCGCCACTGGGGCTTGCCTTGCGCCAGCGCAGCGACCGCATGCGCGGTGGGATACAGCCACGAAACGTGCCATTTCTCGTTGTCCCATAGACCGTGCGGGTTGCGATTGGCCTCGACGTAGGCGCTGGTGCCGGCGGCTGGCTTTCCCAACATTCGCAACGCATGCAGGGCATGGATGTTGGTCGACACCGAGGCATTGCGCTCGCCGGGGAAGGTGACGAACAGCTCGCCGATTTCGAAATGGCGCAAAGCATCGACCGCCGGGTCGCGGCCTGCAAGGCGCAGGACGCACATCGCAACGGCGGTATCGTCCGCATCGGCCGCGAAGTGCAAGGCCGGGCCCAGACCGCGCACGCCCAGGCGGGCGTCGAGCTGCGCGACGATCACTTGCACCGCCTCGGCGAGCGCGGGATGCGCGAACAGACCGGCCAGATGCAGGGTGTACACCGACCAGCATGGCTCGAATACATTGATCGGCCAGACGTTGGGAACGACACCTTCGATGCCGCTGCGCGTCGCCCGCGATGCCGCCTGCAGATACGCGTCGGCGCGCCCGACCTGCGGCGTGCTTCCCTGTGTCACGGCGTGCGCACGCCACGCGGCGGTGGCCGCCGGACTGATGCCGATGCTGCCGTCGTCATCCGGGCATGCGGTGGTCGGCGACGTCTCCCAGGCTTCCCAGGAGTGCAGCAATGGATGGCCGCTCGGCAACGTCGCCACCGCCCCCAGCTTGACCAGGCACGCTTGCCGCAACGGCAACAGCGCCGGGTGGCGCGGAAACGCCACGCCGCCCAGCAAGGATGCGGCCTCGCCGCACAACTGCGGCAGGATCAGCTCCGCGCCGATCGACGCATCTTCCGGCACCGCATGCGCGTAGGGATCGGGCTGGCGCTCGAGGAACCGGGTCGCAGCCTGGACTGCGTCGGCAGCGCCGGGAAGAAGATCGGCACGCTGCAAGGCCAGCAACGCCGCCCAAGTGGGCGCATGGCGGAACAGCGGGAAGTCCGCGCTTCCCCATCCGCCATCGGCCTGTTGCTGCGCGATGAGCCACGCGTATGCGTCCTGCCGACCGGTGACGTTGCCGTGGAACTGCAGAGCTCGCGCCGTGTCGTAGACGGACGGACCGACGCTGCCGCCGTCGCGCATCTCGCTCAGCAGGTGGCGCAATTCGGAAAGGATCTGTTCGGACAGCGCGTTCACGCGGGATGTTCCTTCTGCAGACGGTTGACGAGAACCAGGGTCGGCAGACGCCGCGGACTCGGACACAGTGCAGCATGCACCGCTGCCGCCGGCCGATCGCAGCGGCACAGGGGCGAGTCCATGCGGACGGGCGCGCTTATACGCATGGCGCGTGCTTGAACAGATGCGCGTTGACCCGCTGCAGCATCTGCGCCAACCGTTCCGCACGCGGCCCCAGCGGGGCGATGGCCTCCCCGGCGTCGCGCAACAAATCCAGCGCGAACTGGCGCGCTGCCTGCAGCCCCATGATCGACGCGCAGGTCGGCTTCTGCGCCGCCGCGTCCTTGCCGGGGGTCTTGCCCAGCGTCGCAGTATCCGCTGTCGCGTCGAGAATGTCGTCGACCACCTGCAACGCCAGGCCGAAACAGGCGGTGTAGCGATCGAGCGCACAGTACAGCGCAGCGTGCGCGGCATCCTCCGCGATGGAGCATAGCGCGCCCATGCGAACGGACGCGCGCACTAACGCTCCGCTCTTCATCCGGTGCATCGCCAGGATCCTGTCCAGCTCGGCGTGCTTTCCGACCAGCGACAGATCCATGGCCTGCCCGCCTGCGGCACCCTCGGCGGACACGGCCTGCGCCAGTTCGCGCACGAGCGCGATACGGTTGTCGCCCGGCGCATCCAGGCTCGCCAGGGTCAGGAAGGCGTGCGCCTGCAGCGCATCGCCGACCAGGATCGCAGTGGCTTCGCCGAACTTGACGTGCACGGTCGGAAGGCCGCGGCGAAGCACGTCGTCGTCCATCGCGGGCAGGTCGTCGTGGACCAGGGTACAGGCGTGCATCATCTCGATGGCGGCGCCGACGTCGTCGAGCATGTGCGCCGGCGTGTCGGCCAGTCCGCCGGCAGCCAGACAGAGCAACGCGCGGGTGCGCTTCCCGCCATGCAAGGTGGCGTAGCGCATCGCCGCCATCAGCTCGGTCTCACCGTCGTCTTCGGCGCAGAGAAGACGCGCCAGCGCCTGTTCGACCCGCTTTGCGCCGTCCTGCATCCAGATCTCCGGCAGCAGCCTGCCGGATGCGCCGCGCGCCTGCGCACCCAATCCGCCGAGCGCGGAAACGCCAGTTCGGTCGTCGTGTAGCGTGGAACCGGTCTGCATGTTCTTCATGTCCTTGTACCTGACACGAGATGACCACAGCGAGCGCCAAGCCGCAGCGGTGTTGCCGGCGTCGCACCGAGCGCGTGCGCTGAGTGCAGCAATGCCGCGCCTCGCCGGCGCCGCTGCCTCGCCACACGGGGCATGCGATGCCAGCTCATGAGAAGCCTATGCGGATTGCCATGGACGGATGTGCGGTCGGGTAATACCGCCGGCCTTTTTCGACGCCGCTCAGCAACCGCGGCCGCACCCCGGCCTTGTGCATGATCAGCGCCAAGGCGATGCAGAACTGCACCATTTCCAGCCATACCAGGTGGTAGCCGATGCAGACGTGTGGGCCGGTACCGAACTGCAGCATGTCCACCGGCCGGATCGGCTCCGTGCGTTGCAGCCACCGCGCCAGGCGGAACTGATCAGGCGCCTCGTGCAGCAGCGCCGAGGTCGAGAAATGCAGCAGCGGGATGCACAGATGGGTGCCCGCGGGAATGCGCCGTTGGCCGAGTTGCAATTCCTGCAGGGCGCGACGCGGCAGGAGCGTGGTCGCCGGATGCAGGCGCAGCGTCTCGCGGAACAGCGCCTCGGCGACCGGACACTCCGCCAGGTCCGCGTGACGGGTCGGCACCGCGCCCACGCGTTGCGCCTCCTCGACCAGGGCGTCCCACATCACAGGCTGCCGCGCCAGCTCGATCACCATCCAGGCCATCGTCGAGGCAGTGGTGTCGTGACCGGCAAGCAGCAGCAAGCGGATATTGGCGACCAGGACGTCATCGGAAAGCGCATCGTCGCTGCGGTCGAAGGCGCTCACCATGTCGTTGATCAACCCGGTGCGCGCGGCATGCGCGCGCGCGTCGCGGACGAACTGGCGCAACTGCGCGTCGATCCCGGCTGGGGCGGCGCGGCCGCGCCGCAAGGGCAGTCCCGGCAGGTCGACCGGGGGCGCGACGATCAACTGCAGCAGTTGCCGGTACTTGCGATGCCATCCCGGCAGGTCCTGCGCGGGGATTCCCATCAGGCTGAAGATGAGCTTGAGCATCAGGTCGCCGGTTTCGCGCAGGATGGTTACGTCGCCGCGCTCGCGCCACGCCTGCACCCGCGCCCAGATGACGGGCGCGAACAGGTCGCCGATGCCGGCCTGGGTCAGCCCCTTGGGCAGGAACGCCGCCTTGATCGCATCGCGCGCTTGCCGGTGCGCGCGGCCGTCCTGGGCAACCAACGTTCCGCCAAGCAATTCGGGCGCGATCTCTTCGATCAGCGCCGAGGACACGTCCTTGTGCCGGAGCAGTGCGAACGCATCCGGATGCACGCAGGTCATCAGGTGTCCGGCAGGGCCGAAATCCAGCCAGAAGTGGCTGCCCAGCGTCCGTTCCGCGCGCCGCAGCAGGCGCGGCAGGTCGCAGACGATGGCGGGAAGATGCCCGACCAGGGGGAAAGCGCCTGGCATGACCGGGATGTCGTACCGCAGCCTGTGCCGACGGTTGAGCGGGTTGAGCAGCATGTCCATCAGCAGCGCGACGCCGCGGCCGCTTCGGCGGTGTCGCCGGCAGGCCGCGCGGCGCAGCTGTTGCCACCGTCGGCGTACGTCGGCACATGCGCCAGCATGCCGCCGTCGATGCACACGACCTGGCCGGTGATGAACGCAGCATCGTCGGAGAGCAGGAACGCCACGAGCGCGGCCACGTCCTCGGGGCGGCCGACGCGCTGCAGGAGCTGGTGCCGGCGCAGATGCCGTTGCATGCACTCGTCCAGCTTGGCGAGGAGACGCTCGGTCATGACGAGACCCGGCGCAACGGCGTTGCAGCGGATCTGCGCATGGCCGTACTGGGTGGCGAGCGAGGCCGAGAGCATGTTCATCGCCGCCTTCGACGCGGCGTACGACGTCTGCGCGGTGTCACCGCTGAGCCCCTGGCACGACGACATGTTGACGATCGCGCCACCGCCGCGGGCGATCATCCGTGGGATGGCCTGCCGGCAGCAGAGCAGCGTGCCGCGCAGATTGGTCGCCATGGTTTGATCCCAGACCGCCAGGTCCAGCTCGAGGATCGCGCGGTCGCGTGAGGTCAGATGCATGGCGCTCGCATTGTTCACTAGCAGGTCGACCCCACCGAAGTGCCGCTCCGCCGTCTCGAACAGCGCTGCCACCGCCTGCTCATCGGCGATGTCCATGGCCAGGGCCAGCGCGTGGCCCGCTTCAGCCGCGATCTGCGCGGTGCAGGCGATGGCCGCCGAGCCATCAATGTCGGCCACCACCACTCTGCCGCCCCCGCGCGCGATGGCGAGGGCGCATGCCTTGCCGATGCCGGCGCCGGCGCCGGTCACCACGGCCACCTTGCCTTCAAACCGTCCCATCGTGTCTCCTGGATTGCGTTGGTCTTTCGCGGCATGCCGCTCGGCCTCCGCCGGAGAAGGCGCAGGGTCGGCGCTGGCGCGCTCGTCATCGCCAGCGTCGCTTTCGATGACCCGAATGGCGGCGACCGGGCACTGGCTGGCCGCGAGCCGCACGGCGGCGTGCAGCGCCTGCGGGACCGTCGCCACGCACACTTCGGCCACGCCGTCCGGTTCGCGCTGGCGAAAGGTGCCCGGCAGCGTCAGCACGCACTGCCCGGTGGTTCCGCACAGATCCTGATCGACCAGGACGCGCATCTCAGCCCCCGTGCCCATGCAGCCGCACCGGCAGCGCGCGGAACGTCCTAAGGAACGCGGAGGGCTCCCGGGTCGGCTGCTCGGCCAATGCCAGCGTGGGGAAGCGCGCCTGGATCCGCGGCAGGCTCTCGGCCAACTGCACCCGGGCCAGTTGCGCACCGAGGCAGAAGTGGATGCCGTGGCCGAAGCTCAGCATGATCTTCCCGTCGATCGACATGCCAGGACTGGTGCCGTAGAACCGCACGGGATCGAAGCGGTCGGGATCGGCGAAGGCGTCCGGGTCGCGATTGCCGGCCGCGATCAGCACGCGCACGTCCGCGTTCTTCGGGATCACCACGCCGCCCAGTTCGATGTCGCGCTGGGCGATACGCGGAATGGAGCTGAACATGGCGGGCGCGTCGTAGCGCAGGACTTCTTCGACGAATGCCTTCACCCCCACGGCATCTCCCTGCAGCCAGTGCCGCTGTTCGGGATACGCCAGCATCGCCAGGACCGCATGGTCGATGGCCGCAGCAGTGGTGGCGAAGCCGCCCAGCAGCATGCCCCAGAGCATGCTGATCAATTCCGCATCCGACAGCATCTCGGCATCGTCGTCGTGTGCGCCGACCAGCATTGACACGATGTCGTGGCGGGAATCGGTGCGCTTGCGCTGTATGAGGTCGCCGAAGTAGGCCTGCACCCTGGCGCTGGCCGCGTCCGCCGCGGCGAGCTGGGGATCGCTGGCGTGCGGGCTCAGGCCTTCCAGAATGGCGCTGATGCCGGCGACGAGCCCGAACATGTCGTCCTGGGGCATGCCGAACAGTTCGCCGAAAACCAGCATGGGCAAGGCCAGCGCGAATTCCCGATGCAGGTCCACCGCCTCCCCGCGCTCCAGCGCGGGCGCCATGCCGTCCAGGCGCGCTGCGACGATGCGAGCGATGGTCGGCCTCAGGTTGTCGATCTGGCCCATGGTGAAATCGCGCGAGATCAGCCGGCGCAGACGCGTATGAGTCGGTGGTTCCTTCATCGCTAGCGTGGACGCCAGCAGACTGAGTGACAGGCTGGTCGCCGCCCGCGGGAAATAGCGCGCCAGTTCGCCCGGCGCCGGTCCCCGAAAAGCATCGCCCGTGGCCTTGAGCGCCCAGTAGATGTCGGCGTGGCGGCTCAACAGAAAGAGGCCCGACGCCGCGCGATGCACCGGATCGTCCTCGCGCAACCACCGCATGAATGGATACGGGTCGTGGATGCAGGCTGGCGACGCCAGTTCGGCGAAGGCGTCCCGGCATGTTGCCGTGGTTTCTTGCACGTCCATCTTGGTTACCTGTTGGCTGGCTGATCTGACCGGCGCGCGCCAGGCGCGCCGGCAATTGCGGAGAAGATCGCGATTCCCGGCGGCGTCCGCGCATCACCAGAGCACCGGGAACTCCTCGAACCCGCCAGTGATGATCTCCTTGCGCAACTTCAGTTCTTCGGGCGCCACGGCCAGGCGCAGCGCGGGAAAGCGCTGGAAGATCGAACCGAACACCACCTTGAGTTCCAGCCTGGCCAGCGCCGCGCCGATGCAGTAGTGCGGCCCATGGGAGAACGCCAGGTGCGGGTTTTCGTCGCGTCCGATGTCGAAGATTTCCGGGTCGTCGAAATGGCGCGCATCGAACGACGTCGCCGGCAGGCCGACCAGCACCTTGCTCTCCGCGGGAATATGCACGCCCGCGATGGTCACGTCGGTGCTCGGATAGCGCATGATGCCGTCCCAACCCGCGCCCGGCGGGTACATGCGCAGGATTTCCTCCACCGCCTTATCCACCAGAGATGGATCGCCGACCAGGCGTTCGCGCTGTTGCGGATGGCGGAACATGGCCAGCAGGCCGAATTCGATCTGCGCGACGGTGCTCTCGTGCCCCGCCACCAGCATTCCCGCCGCCAAGCCGATCGCCTCTTCCTCGGTCGCCTTGCCCTGGTCGACCGCCGCGAGCAGATCCGTCAGCAGGTTGTCGCCCGGATCCTGGCGCTTGTCCCGCATCTTGCCGCGAATGTAGGCGCGCAGTTCTTCCCAGGCCAGGCGCGACGCGCTGCGCGGGCCGCTTTCATGCTGGTGCGTCATCACCTCGTCGGACAGCCCGGCGAAAAAGGCGTGATCCTCGTAGAGCACGCCCATCAGCGCGCTGATGACCATGGCCGGAAGCGGAAAGGAGAGGTGGCGCCGCAGGTCGGCGGGCTGGGGCTGGGCCGCCAGTGTCTCGAACGACTGCGCGGCGATCGCCTCGACCTGCTGCTCGAGCAGCTTCACCCTGCGGTTGCTGAAGGCCGGCGCCACGATCGTGCGTAACCGGGCATGCTCGCCCCCCTCGTGCGAGACCAGCCACCCCGGCGATCCGAGAATCACCGAATCCGGGGTGAATGCCGCCGGCGGCATTCCCGAGGGCCGGAACGCCGCGTCGGACAACACCGCCTTGGCCTCGTCATAGCCTGTGACCCACCAGCCTTCGTGCCCGGACGGGAAGCGCACGTGGTGGATCGGACCGTTGGCGCGTAGCGCCAACATCTCGGGCGAGGGCTCAATGTGATCGACGCGCCACATCGGCAGCGTCGGCAAAGGTTGTTCGGACATGGTGGCACTTCACTCTATAGCGATGGAAGGGCGGAAGGTGACCGGCGGGCGCTGCGGCAGCGAAGACCTAAGACGGCTGTAGACGACGTCGTCCGAAGGCAGACCGATTATCAAGATCGGCTAACGCGTACCTGTCTAGGCACATCGCGCGGCGAGATGCAGAACGTTATCCTGCACCTTCGAGGTCAGGATAAAGTCGGTGTGGTGGGCCTTTGACTCGCCGCCGGCCAAGATTTCCTGCGCAAGGGTCGACAAGGGCGGCGAGCTGTTTGGTAGGGGGCGGTTTCGCCGAGGACCCCCTGTCCATAGACGCTATCCGACGCGGATTTGACATTTTGCTTTTCTTTCTTCGTTCCATCGATCGCGGTGCCATCCACGAAATGAAGGTCGGTCGGCGGCTCCCGGCCCGCAACGAAGGAGCTTCAAAACTCGTGCCAATTTGGCCGGCCCAGCAGAAGAAAAAAATTGTGATTGCTTTTCACTGGGTTAGCCTGAGGCCAGACAAGAGCTCGGCGAAATAGGCCGGCGTCGCGGACCAACAAAGGCGACAGAACAGTGTCGGATAGTACGCGCTGGGCGACCTTTCGGTCGGGCTTGCGACATTCTGGTCCAGTTTCGAACATAAGAGGGTGGCAAATAGACACGATTGGGGAATTCGATCCTGACGGAGTCAGGCGCTTGCCGAAGCGCGCGCTCATGGTTGCTGCGACAGGCGCATGTTCGCGAAAGCCGAGCCTGCGCACGCAAGAACACGTTTGCGGCAGACGCTACGAAATCGCTGCAGTGCCCGCCGGTCTGAGGTAGGGCATCGGCTCGGCTTTCGGTTCGTCTTTGTCCAGCCGGTGCGGAAGCGCCGCATATCCGCACCATACAGCACCCTTGTCGTGCGTGCTGACGAGGCGCTTATAGGCCCGGTCTTGAAGACACGGTCCTCCCAAGAAAGGATCGCTCCAAAAGCATCTCTATTTGAAATGGCACGCCGCTTGCTGCTCCTGGTCAGAGCCCATCAAAACACGATGAAAGCGACTTGCGCCATGCCCGACACGCGAAGCTCTAGACCGTGGCCTGAGGAGACGGTGCCTGTTCCCGCTGAACATCGGTACATCATCTCCTCCGGGGGTCCCTCCTCGGCAGCCGCTTTGCGCACGGCTGGTCCGATGCCGGCACGCCAACACGTGGCGCTCGCGCAATTGCCGTTTGCCGGTTCTGATCAACATGTGAGTGCCCAAGAGTCCCATCAAAGAGCCACCGAAGCCAAGGTCGGCGGGTCACTGGCAAACTTCGACAATACGCCGAACCAGGTCAGTAACGCGGGTCGCTTGCGTGAAGTCACATTTGAGGCCTCCATACGCGTCCGATATTGGCTACTTCGGGCCCGCTATCACTTTGTCCCGGGCACAAGCGCGAGCGATGGATGCCGCTTCCGGCGCCATAGCCGTGGAAAGATTGCCCCAGCGGCTCGACAGCCTCCACTTGCTCAGATCGATGGCGTTCGGGTGACGAAGACCAGCAGCCAAGACGTTCCCCTACGTCGGGATGGAAAAAGGAGGGTGCGAGCCGCAAGGGCCTCATTTCATGCCCGGCATACGAGCCTTTGCTCGGTATTGCGCCAGCCTCTGCCAGAATCCGGCGCGCCAGTTTTTTCCTGAGGAGCAAGTTGATGACCGTTCAAAAGAAGGTTCCCTTCGTCACCTTTCTCACGCGTATTCGCGATGAGTCAGTCCAGGGCCCAAATCCATATCGCTGGGAAGAAAAGACATCTGACGACTACTTTGCCGGCAAGCGCGTCATCCTGTTCTCGCTGCCTGGCGCCTTCACTCCGACCTGCTCGACCTACCAACTGCCCAATTTCGAAGAGCTCTATGATGAGTTTGAGAAGGAGGGAATTGACGCGATTTACTGCGTCTCCGTCAACGATGCCTTCGTCATGAATGCGTGGGGGAAGTCCTTGGGCCTGCAGAAGGTCGAGCTCATTCCCGATGGCTCAGGCGAGTTCACACGCAAGATGGGCATGCTGGTGGCCAAGGACAATCTCGGCTTCGGGATGCGCTCCTGGCGCTACGCCGCCCTGATCAACAATGGCGTGGTGGAGCAGTGGTTCGAGGAGGAAGGTTTCTCCGACAACTGCGAGGCCGACCCCTATGGCGTCTCATCCCCGCAAAACGTTCTCGAAACGCTGAAAGCCGCCGCATGACCTAGAAAACGTCTCACTGGTGCCATTGCCCGCCCCAAGAGGCTCCTCGACAGGATTATCGCGCTCACCATGCAATCCTCAGCAAGCCTGCTTCAGCGCCAGAAGCAATCCATGGTCGCATCGCCTCAACTCATTGAGTCGATTCGCTTGCTGCAACTGGCGCATACTGAACTGCATCAGTTCGTGGAGCGGGAAATCGAGAAGAATCCGCTCTTGGAATCTGCGTCAAACGATGGCGGGCCTTTTGGCGATGTTTCGATTTCGGGAGCGGATCAGCCTGTCGGCCCACGCGCAAACGCCGTTGACGGACCGACCGGGGCCGGGTCGCCTGAACGGCTCGGGCAATGGAAATCACTTCGCAACACGACCAACAACCCGCCGGGTAATGGCCCTTCCCTCGACGAGTTTGCCACCCTCCCCGAAACATTGCACGACCATGTCGCTCGTCAGATCGCCCTCACCGCGTTCACACCACAGGAGCGGCTGATCGCTGGCCAGCTTGCCGCCGATCTGGAAGACACTGGCTATCTTCGGGCAAACCTTTTGGAGCTGGCCGAGAGCCTGAATGTCCGGGAGGCTGATGTGGAACGGGTTCTCGGAGCCTTGCAGCACTTTGATCCACCGGGAATTTTTGCGCGAACTCTCGGAGAATGCCTCGAAATCCAGTTGCGCCAGCGAGACCGGTTCGACCCGGCAATGGCAGCTTTGGTTGCCAATCTTGAAATGCTTGCGCGACGTGATTTTCAGGCACTGAAGCAGCATTGCGGCGTCGATGAAGACGACCTTCTCGACATGATGCATGAGATTCGGGCGCTCGATCCCAAGCCTGGAAATCGATTCCAATCCGGTGCGTCTGAATCAATCATACCCGACGTCTGGGTCACGCCCTCGCCGGAAGGCGGGTGGCAGATCGAACTTGATCCGGCCACACTGCCCAAGCTGCTGATCAACCAAACCTACTATGCCGAAGTCTCGCGTCAAACTGTCCAAAATTCGAAAGATCAAGCATTTCTCAACGAATGCTTGCAAAACGCGAACTGGCTAATCCGCAGCCTCGATCAGCGCGCCAAGACGATTGTTAAGGTTGCGGCTGAAATCGTGCGCCAGCAGGATGCCTTTTTGGAACATGGCGTCGCCCACCTGCGGCCTCTCAATCTCAGAACCGTCGCTGACGCGATCGGCGTGCACGAGTCGACGGTAAGCCGGGTGACCTCGAACAAGTACATGCTTACCCCGCGCGGAGTCTTTGAACTGAAGTATTTTTTTACCGTCGCGATCGCGTCCTGCCAAGGCGGCGATGCGCACTCCGCCGAAGCTGTCCGCCATCGGATCAAAGCGATAATTGCCGCAGAATCTCACGGGGACGTGCTTTCCGACGATGACATCGCTGTTCGGCTGAAGGAAACCGGCATCGATGTTGCGCGCCGCACCGTCACAAAATATCGCGAGGCAATGAACATCCCCTCCTCCGTGCAACGCCGCCGGGAAAGGCGCTTGTGTTTTTAATTTGGGTCAAGGCAGCCAACATCATGTTGCAGGGCATCCAAAGTGGAGACTTCGTTCATGACCCAATCCGCGGCAGGCGTCGTGGACGCTGTTCTGCACGACCCAGAAAGGCCCGACCAACCGTCTGGTCCCGCCTGGGGTGCGGTAATTTCGCTTTCCTTGGGCATCTTCGGGCTGGTGACGGCAGAGTTTCTGCCTGTCAGCCTGCTCACGCCGCTCGCGCATGATCTCGGTATCACCGAGGGTGCGGCTGGACAGGCGATGACGGCGACCGCTATCGTCGGGGCGATCTCGGCGCCGACGGTGGCCATCATCACAAAGCGCCTGGACCGCAGGATCGTCATGTGGGCGATGACGCTGCTGCTGATACTGTCGGACGTTCTGGCGGCCGGCGCGTGGTCGCTGGCGGTTCTCCTGACTGCACGCGTCGTGCTCGGCATAGCGCTCGGAGGCTTCTGGTCGGTGTCGGCAGCACTGGCGATGCGGCTCGTTCCAAGCCACCTCCTGCCGCGCGCCATGTCGATCATCCTCACCGGCGTTTCCGTCGCTACCGTTTGCGCAGCTCCAATCGGCGCCTATGTCGGCGATATCTGGGGATGGCGAAGCGCCTTCATGCTCGCCGCGGTCGTCGGCGCCGCTACACTGCTGGTGCAACTCATAACCATTCCGAGGCTGCCTCCGGTTGGAGTGGTTAGCTTCCGCAGCCTGCTGCATGTGGCCAAGAATCCGATGATCAAGGTCGCGCTTTTGGTGGTCCTGCTGGTCGCTTCCGGCCACTTCGCCGGCTTCACCTATATCCGCGCCTTCCTCGAGAAGGTTCCCGCGCTCGATGTCGAGACGATCTCGCTAGTGTTGCTTGCTTTTGGCATCGGCGGCTTCTTCGGCAATTTAGCCGGCGGGCTTCTGGCCGAGTACAGTCTCAAGGCAGTCGCGGCCCTGGCACCGCTGCTCATAGCGATATCCGCTGTCTCGCTGCTGACGGCGGGATCATCGGCCTCGGCCTCGGCGCTGGCGGTTGCCGCGTGGGGCTTGGCCTTCGGCGCGGTGCCGGTGGGATTGCAGACGTGGATGGTGCGGGGCGCCCCTCCTGAGCAGGTCGAAAGCGCCGGTGTGCTGATGGTCGTAGCGTTCCAAGTGGCAATCGCAGCCGGCGCCATTTTCGGCGGACTATTGGTGGACAATGCCGGGATTACCAGTGGCATTGCCTACAGTGCTATTGCCACGTCCCTCGCCGCCCTGACAGTATTCCTGCTAGGCCCGAAGCGCGAAACCTAGACCGCCTGACAGAAGAGGCCTCACCAGCGCAACGGGACGAGAGATGCAATCGCATGCACGGCGCGGCGCGATTACGCATGGACCAGCGCAAGCGCCTCGCCGGCTTCACCTCCGGGTCATGGCGACCTTCGCCGCCAGACACGCGAACCTCGCCGGCACCGGTTTCCATTTGGCGACGATGACGCTGCCAGCGCGATGGAACCCTTGCTGGCGGTCATATCCTTCACGACAAGCCGGCATTCTGGGCGAGCGACAGCTACGCGCCGGCCTTGCCCGTCAGAACGCCGGCGAAGATGCCGCACGATAGCGCAGACAGGTCGCGAAATGCCAGTGGTGTCAACGGCGGCCGTATTGTCGTCGATCGCGCGAAGCCCTAGGCCGACGCGGGTGCTAAACAGCACCAACCAGGCAGATGGCATCATTAGGACGCGACATAGACCAGCAGTGAATGTCTTTGCGTCCGACGAAGGAATGCCGCTCGACCACCACAACATTCTTGCGCGCGTCTGGACGCCCCTCCTCGTTGGTGCTGGGCTATTTAGTTTTCACCCCGTCAGGCGCGATGCTGACGGTGCTCCAATGAAAATCGCCAAGTACAATTTTCATGCGCTGCGTCATGCGGCGGCGAGCCTCTTCATCCAACAGAAGCTCTCGCCGAAGCGTGTACAGACGATATGGGACACAGCTCGATCAGGGTGACGTTCGACACTTATGGCCATCTTTTCGAAGATGACGCCGCCGATCAGACGGCAGTCTCTGAGATCGAGGCTCGACTGCTTTCCTAACGAAGGCTGCAACACGGCTGCAACACGGCTGCATTTCCTAGCAAAAACAACGGATAGATCCGTCTCTGCCTCCGTTAGTCCTGGTTCGAATCCAGGTTTCCCAGCCAAATTGGATGCCTCGTCAGCGACACATCCCCACGAGCTTGTGCAGCTGCCGCAGACGCGGCCGTTTCGGCAAGTAAATCAAACGGTTGCCTGAAGACCGCGCGGACCTCTCCGCCACTCCATTCGCAGTTCGATGCGCGACTGCGGCTATGGTGAAGCGGCAGCTCGCCGGCAAGGAGAAGGCATCATGATTGTCATTCCAGCGGGCGTGAAAGTGCATCTGGCGCTCGGCTATACCGACATGCGCAAAGGTCTCGACGGTCTCGCCACGCTGATCCAGGAACAGCTCAAGAAGGAGGCGTTCCCGACGATCTTATTCCACAATGCGGTTCCCGGACCGAACGGCTTGAGGTTTGTAGTAACCGACTGTCTCTTCGTGCGTCAGTGCCACGCTGTAACTGGAACAGGCTGATGCCCTGATGAAGATATCGCTCGCCGAGATCCTTCCAGGTCTTCTGATCTTGCGTCAGCACGATCACCTGCATGCCGAGATTTGCGAGCTCCTCGATCACCATGGCGTTGAAGAAGGCGCGGTAATCCTCGTCGCTCGACAGGATGGGATCGTCCAGCACGACGAAGCCCGCCTGCTCGTTCACCGCGCGGGCAAGGAATAGCGAAAGGCCAAGACAGTGAAGCTGCGACATACTGAACACAGCGACGACATCGCGGAGCTTCGGGTTGCTGCGGTCTGGCGCTACCGAAAGCCCTGCCTTGAGATCGATGGTGCGGCGCGCTCCGGGCCGCTGCTTCACGCCGTCGAAAAAGCTGGGCTCTTCCGGCCCCAGGATATCCCACCATTTCTGAACGCCGTCGCTGAGATCGCCGAACTTCTCATTGAGGACAGCCTCGTTGCCCTTGTCGATCTGCCTGAGCGCCTGCGCAAGCTCCTTCGCGGCTTCCGCATAGGCGGTGCGCTCGATCATGGCTGAGCGCAGGGCCGCCTGGTCATCGGAAAGCTCGATCAGCTCCGGCCACCCTGCCGTCTCGCTTTGCGCGTCGACGACGGCTTGCAGCGCCGAGCGAATCTTCTCCTCGGCAATGCCATAAGCAGCGAGCGCGACCGAAAAATCAGCATGGGCTTCGGCGATCGCCTCAAAGCCCTTTTCGATCGATGGGCAGTCATCAAACCCGTCCATGTCCGCGGCGAAGGATTTGACGAGCCCGCTTGTTCCGCGCAGCGCCGCCAGGACGCGGCTCCTTGCGCGGGCGAGAGCCCTGAGAGACGACAGCCAGGCGGCTACATCCGCGTCTCTGTCCGCGCCGAGCAGTTCCCGAATCCGTCCGACGCGAAACCCCCGTGACCGCCGGGACTTCGAGGAGTTGGTGATGAAGGCGGGCAGCGCGTCGGCAAGCGCGGTCGCAAGACTGGAAAGGCCGGTCATCATCGTGCCGAGAGCGTCGCGACCATTCTTTAGGGCCTTTTGATACGCCTCGGTGTCAGCCACGCGCTCCCGCAGCAGCGCAACCCTCTCAGGGGTCAAGCTGTGATCTGCCGCGCAAAGCGGGCAGTCGATGGGATGCTCCGCCTCGTGCACGGAAGGTAGGGCGAGCGCCTCGCGGAATAAATTCGCGAGGCGGCGCGCTTCCGTGTCAACCTTGCCACGCTCCTCCACGAAGTCATGCAGGCTCTGGGTCTTTTCCGGCGCGGGCGTGGCCCATGCGGGCAGCGGCTTGCGGTCAAATCCCTTCACCGGGAACGTCGTCGCCTGCTTCTCGGCAAGCAGCGCGACGACACGCGCCTTGCGCTCCTCGTCGCCGGCGGGCGCGGCCTCGCCTTCCGCCTCAATGAGACCTTCAAAGGCCGCCGAAAACGCTGCCGTAAGCTCGGCCTCGCCTGGCACCTGCAAAAGAAACGGCTTCAGGCGTTGCGCCGCTGCCGGAACGGAAGCCGCGAGCGTGAACTTGCCAAGCAGCGGATTCTCGGCAAGCACAATCTCCTTTTCAAGCGCCGCCACCTGGCCGCGGAACTCGTCAAGGTCCGTGACCTCAAGCAGCGCCTTGAAATAGCTCGCCCTATCCTGGGGCTTCGCCGAAAACACATAGCCGAGCGTATGCTGCGCGAGAACCGGCGCGCGCAGCGGCGGCTGCGACAGCCGGATGCCGAGCGCGGCAAGTCCTGCCTCATCGCCCGCCTTGCCGTCGATGGTCACCGCCGTCGTGCAATCCTGCTTCTTGCCGTAGTCGGCCTCGAGTATGCGCCTGACGACATGCTCCTTGCCGTCGATGCCAAGCATGGTCGCCTCCACGAACACATCCATGCCGAGAGGGAGATGCGCGTTGCGCAATGAATCGGCGAACTCATCCTGACCGCTCGCCATGAGGGCGCGCCGGACGATCTCGCCGGTCAGCAAAAACTCGACCGCCTCCGCGAGGCTCGTCTTGCCCTGGCTGTTCGGTCCCCAGATCGCCGCCAGCAGCGAGGGGAATTCGAGCGTTTGAGCGTTTCGCCCGAACGCCCTGAACCCCTGAATCTCAAGCTTGTTGATCTTGCACAGGGTCATGCTTGGCTTTCAGCGCGTCAATCCGGTCAAGCACCGCCTTGCGCAAGAGCGGGCGCGGGTCGCCATCGCCAGCCGCGATGCAGGCGGCAACCAATGCTGCGCCAAGGCTGCCTTCTTTCAAATGCCCCTGCAGCCGCGAGAGATTGCTCTGCGGCATTTCCTCTGACTGTTCTTCCTCGCTCACGCTATTTCCCCAAGCCCGTCTTCTATCTCAGGACCCCTGTTGTGTTTCCGGAAGTATATCACCAGTCGTGGAGATCGTGAACTGCAACTCGTCTTTTGCGATTTCATCCCCTTTTCCTGCTTCGTGCGCGTCCCGCACGTCCTTCTTTTCTCGGCTCCTTCGCACACTCGTCACCTCGAACCCGCAAGTGCATGGCACTCCTCCACTCCGTTCCACCCGCGAGCGACGCAGCCCGCTGCCCAGGCGCGTTGCATGCTCGTACCGGCACTAGCGATGCAAGCAGCTCGGCAAGTACACACCGAAGAGCTTAGGCGTCGCGAGCGGGAGAACCGAGAGCACCTTCGAAGTAGTGACTTAAGCGCAATCCTTGACGCACTCCGATATTTAGCTCATCCTACACATTAAAACGTAGGAGGAGCGAGGTTTGTATCACGATAGTTCGCTGATAGATTTATCCGAAAGCAGAATTAAGTGGACATCTTCGGCAAACGATTTATTCATTTTATTTATAGATAGAAGATATAAGACAAATTCCGCATCGGAATACACAAGGCACGGACTGTCCCGTCGTATTCAAGCTTTAGTGCATTCGACCGATCGGGTGTTTGCAACAATCTCACCCAGCTCCGAAGAATCGCCGACTGAGGAGATACGTCATGATGCTGAAGCCTTTATTCAATCGTTCCTAGTCAATGTCTATGGGGCCATCGACAACATGGCTCGCATTTGGTGCGTGGAAACCGATCTCCGGAATGCGAAGGGCGTCCCCATTTCGGATGGCATGATTGGATTTGGTCCGAAGAACGTTCGGGTAAGAGAGAGCCTGCCCGACGAACTTCGAGAATATCTAATTAACTGTGATCCGTGGTTCGCGTATCTAGAGAACTATAGGCATGCGGTGGCGCATCGAATTCCGGTCTATATCCCCCCAGGAACCCTGACTGATCAAGAAGCGGAAGAGTACCGCCGTATAGAAGATGAAATTGGTAAGGCGGTGCGCGAGAGGAATCTTGAACTAAACGGGAAATTGACGGCGGAGCAAAAAGCACTCGGCACCTTCAAACCTTTGATGATGCATTCCTATGGCGAGAACGCCCGACCTGTCATGATACATGGGCAGATGATCAGCGACCTTGCTACGGTCGTAGAGATTGGGGAGTATCTATTAAAGGCGTTGCCCAATCCGTAACGCGCTCGGCGCTCGTCCCGGCGTATCGTTGTCCGGATATGGCGCTGAGAACAGAGAGCTAGGAGAGACGAAAGATGACTATTGCCTGCCTTGGCTGGGGATCGCTGATCTGGGACCCAAGGGAACTGCCTATTCAAAGGCAATGGTTTGACGATGGCCCTTTCGTCAAGATCGAGTTTGCACGCCAATCAAATGACGACAGAATTACTCTGGTGATCGAGGAAACCGCAACGCCCGTCCGAACTCTCTGGGCCGTTATGGATGCGACAGGTGTGGAAATTGCCAAAGAGGCGTTGCGACAGCGCGAGGGGAAACCAATTAAGGATCACATCGCCCACTGGCAAACTGGAGAGAACACGCCTGCAGCTATCCCTCGAATAGCTGAGTGGGCGGCGGCTCACGGTATAGACGCTGTCATCTGGACAGCCTTGCCAGCAAGGTTCGCCGCTAAGGACAACCGAACGCCAACAATCGATGAGGTTCTGACCCACTTGCACAGCCTGGAAGGCAACAAGCGCGACAATGCTGAACGCTACATTAGGCTTGCGCCACCGCAGATCGATAACTACCGCCGCAAAATCGAGGCCGAGCTGGGTTGGACCCAGTTGGATAAGTGGCCGGCCTAATCCAGCAGAGTTCAACGATTTGGATTAAATAGCCAATCGTCTGCCGAGACGCCAAGCACGCCGCGATGCGTTGGTTGCCTCGAAGCTGCCATCGCATGTGCCGGCCTCGATTCTCGAAGTACTTGCCGTTAAAGGCGCGTTAGGTCGTCCCGAGCGCGGCGGAGTCGGCCGAGAGCAGACTGGCAACTTTACTGCAATCCGACTTTCAGCATAACCCGACACTAGCTAAGCCACGGGAGGCAGCCAGATTGCGGACGCAGCTCCGGGATAGCCCAATATGTCGATTTCAGTTGTTAGAAGACCCGCCCGATAAGTTTGTGAAGCTCTTCAAGGCGGCTCGGAAATTGCCGACCTTACTCGGTCTGTGGCGCGACATCGAAGCATCCGAGACCGTGCGGTGTGCTGCATCCTTTTTTGGGCGGCTGTGGAGAAGGCGGTGTCTCGATCCTTTTATTCTCCACTTTCTTAGGAGGCGTTTTAAGGGGCCCGAGTTTGGCTTTTGAGGGCTTCCCCTTTGGAGGCCCATAGGACACTCCGTCAACGACGACAGTTGGATATTTCACTTTGTCGCCGGGTGGTTGAAGCGTTATCTGGATGGTCTGGACATCATTCCTGGATTGCATGGCTGAGACGTCGCCGCCAAGGAATACAAAGTCAAAGGTGGCGCCGGCATTGCCGGATTTTACCACACCGAAATTAGCCTTCAACTGCAGCGAGTCGACGACTCCATAAGGGCTGAACTTCGCCTGCACGTTCAGCTGCTCAATGCTCCGGGATAACCATTTTTCGAAGCCAAGACCGGCACGTACACGTGCGGGGATGGCGCCACACACCGCTGTATCCCTATAGTGCAAGCCGATGGTTGCATCGATCGTCGTTGTGACGGTGTTGGTCCGGGTAATGGATGCCCCAAACTTCGGCAAAACGCTTCCTGTGCCACCTGAAAATGCGAACACGAATGGTCCCGCCTTCTCGGCGTTCAGATTGCCTCCGAATGAGGACGTGTCGACAAATGAAAGGTGTATTCTATGGACGCGACATTCCCTTCGAGCCGCGGATACCCGCTTCCCTTCTCCTGTTGCAGAGAAAGGGCCAATGCGCATTTTACTGCCCCGGTTATTTCAGAGATCGCCACAAGCTGGCTATCGACTTGATATGAGGTTGTTTGTGATCCCGTGATGCAACCGGACAGAAGCACTACAGAGGACGCAGTTGCGATTCCACGCTTCAACATCAAAAATGCCCCCCCCAAACTAATTTACCTTATGCTTATATACGATCTTGAAACAGTAACAAAGCAGTGATGATTCAATTAATTCCAAAATGAAAGCAGACAAGGCTTGAGGTTTTACGCGCCATACCTCGACAGCAGAGCATCACCAGAGCGATGTCCGCTTCACCCTGTCTGCGTTGCCGAGCAGGTTGTACCACGTCGCGATTCACCAGCACCAGGCACCAGGCACCAGGCAGTAATGACGGAATTCAATCGGCGGGGTTACTCGTCACCAGAATGTTGTTGAAATACCTTGCCCTGTTTGTCGATACGCTGCGACGGATCGTCAGCGCTAGTGGCGCAAGCGGCTGTCAAAGGACGGTGAACAATTTTGCCGGCGAGCCGAGGGCTTTTGCCGGATTGTAGATACCGACCAATTCGCGCAAGCCTTTGAGATGTTCCGCGTTTTGATGACGCCTACAAGGTCGAACGACGATTGCTTCCATAGCCACTCAACCATTGGACGACATTTCCGTAGTCCTTCAGGGAAAGGCGGTATTGATTTCGTTCCTGGAACTCGCTCGCCCCCCGCGTGAAACGCGACGTCGTAACTAACATCGCACTCGTCGCGTTGAAGTCGCAAAGCGTCCCATATAATTGCCGAACCAAGCCAACCTCGACGGGGTTGTCGATGCTATATCGCTTCGCCTCCACTAAGCAGAGCATCTTGCCATGCTTGGTCTCTGTGGAAGCCAAGATGTCCTTACCGCCATCGTTGGATCGAGGCGTCAACTCGACGTCATAACCCATGTCCTCCATGAGATCGGCGATGATCTCCTCGAACTTCCGTGGATCAAGTTCGTAAAGCCCTTTGGGCTCCTTTCTAAGCCTTTCGATTAGGATTTCGTTTGCGCTGATAATTCGCGGCTTGGCGGCGATTATCAGTCGCTTGTCGGGAACTACCAGGCTCCGCTCTTGGCCATACAGCTGCCCTCGAATGAGCTGCTTTATCTCACCATAGCCCTTTCCCTGCGTGAGCTGATGGAGGAGCACTAGCGCAGCAGGAACGCCCTTTGCCGCCGCAAGAACCTCGGACATCTCGTCCGAAGGGAAATCGATATGAAGGCCATGACGGATTAGCTCCCGGGCCTCTGCGTCGCTCAACGGTTTGAGCTCAAGCTGCCCGCGCGTTAACTCTCGCTCAATGGGCGCCCGGCGTGCAAAGATGATCGCCTCAAGCCGCTTCGAGTTTAGAAGCTCTTTCGTAACTTCCATTATTGTTGCTGGCGAAAAAGCGTCCGCGTTGTCGATAGCGAGAATGCTTGGAATTCCCTCGTCCCTGTCTTCAGGCGTATCGCGTAACAAGGATCCGGTCTGACGAAGCTCGCTTAAGCCGGCACGAATTTGCCGGTAGGCCTCATCTGGATCGTCGCGAAGTGTCCAGATGCGCGGTGGTGGATATCTACGAGTGGACGCCGCGAAATAGTGGAGTAATGCAGTTTTGCCGATGCCTGCGGGGCCATGGACTACTATAGGTCGATGTGCGCCGGCACGACTGTTTTTTTGCAGCCATTCCCATTCCTTATCGCGCCCAATGAAGACAGGCACGCGAAAAGGTGGCTCCAATTCGCCCGAATCTCGCAAGTCCACAATTGCCCCCAAATCCGTTCCTGATGGTGCCTGACAAGTTTACTGAATCCTGGCGGGTAAGTGTAGGCATAGAAAATCAAGCGACTCCGTGCCGCTTCGCGGGCGGTGGCGAATGTTCGTCGGCGATCGGCAACGCAAAGTTCGCAGTTTGCCCCAGATCCAAAGAGCTACGAACGTCATGTCCCGCCCTATTTTATGCCGAGCTAACCCTGACGCGATGAGGTGATGTCGCCATGCTCCAACGCGTGAACGATCAAGTTTGCCTCACGATGGACTAAGGCATTCCGACCTCTTCAAAAGTACAAGCAATTCAGCTGGCGGCGCGAGGCACCAAGTTCGAAAAGCTTCCAGGACCCCAGGTAAGCTAGATGCCTATGGACCTTGGCCCTGAGAGTGCCATGCCACAGCTAGTGGTAATGTCTCGGCATCGCTCAAATTGCGGTATATGACAGATGCGCGGGCCGAACTGCGAACGTACTCTAGGAGCGAATAATTGAGCGATCAAAACGAACCCCAAACGGTCGATCTAGTCGGACTGACGGCGGACATTGTCTCTGCCTATGTCAGCCAAAACCCACTACCCGTTGCTGGGTTGCCGGATCTGATCGCTTCGATTCATTCGTCACTGACAGGCCTTGGTCAGCTGAATGTGGCGGAGCAGCCGAAACAAGAGCCGGCCACAAATCCGAAACGGTCGGTAACGGCGGACTACATCATCTGTCTCGAAGATGGCAAGAAATTCAAATCAGTGAAACGGCATCTTGCGGTGCACTACGGACTCAGTCCGGACGATTACCGCGAGAAATGGGGATTGAAGCCGGATTACCCGATGGTTGCGCCGAACTATGCGGCTCAAAGATCGACGCTCGCTAAGGCGGCGGGGCTTGGGCGCAAACCGCAGCCGATCCTGGCCAAAAGCGGTCCTGCCAAGAGCAAGTCGAAGACTTAGTGACGGCGAACCTTTGGAGCGTCTGACCTAGGACGCTCCGTTTTTCGACCAGGCGTGGGCACGTGCCGGACCCAGCTACATTATACCTAGGGATCGTCAACGAGGTTAACCCTCCCGACTGAGCGTCGCCGATAGCGGAAAAGCGCTTCTTCAATAGTGGGTTTCACGATGTAGCGGTCTCCCGCTGCCACTACACTCTTCACTGAAATCAATGCGGCGTGTCTGAGAAACGGCGTGAGACAGGTCACGCCGCTGACGCTGATTTAAGCCGCTTTACGGCAGTCTACGAGGACGGACTGCTCAATCCTAACGCAGGTCACTGGCCCCAGGTGAAATGAGCGCAGAAAAATGACCGAGACTCCTCCCAGCCATGATTTTTTACGGTGGTGATCCTATGATCAAAACGGTCCGCCGAACCCCCTCTGCCATTCAGCTAGCTTCCCGAGCGCCTTCCGGTAGGTGGCGTCATCTCGGACGTACAAGAGCGGCGTTGTCCGCTCTAAGTCGTCATCCCGGCCGTTAAGGAAAGCATCGACATGCTTCGCTGACAAAGACTGCTTGGTATCGGCAGTGATTTTCTCCTGACATCGCTTGCGCTTGACATCGGCGGAGAGCACGCCTCGAGCCTTGGTCAATCCCGACTCGCTATCCTCCGCCGCTTCCAACGGCGACATGCCGCTCAGATCGTCGCGTTTCGCGTTCAGAAAGGCCCCAAGATTGGGGCCGCTCAGTTCCGTTTCAGCGTCAACGCATAGCCGGTCCCGACGCGATTGCCTAAGTCGGTTGGCTTCCTGAATCTGTTTCTGCCGTAGCCCTTCGGCCTGCTTTGATCTCTGAGCCTTGCAGCGCTCGATTGCGCCTCGAATAGGCAAACCCAACGCCGCATGTGGGATCGCGCCGCTCTTTCCGAACATCGCGACAACGGCGTCTATTTCGGCGGCGATCTTCGGCGCTTCGACATCAGACTCGATCGCGGCCCGATATGTCATGTTCGTCTCCGTGTGGATAGAATCCAGCCACGACTCGCCGGTCATGTCCCCTCGCTCTTCGGCCGGAAGCTCGGCTAAGATCCAATCGACTGCTTGCACTGCGGCATGCACGACAGCGGTTCTCTGTGTCTCTGCCAGCGTGCGCGCGGTCCACTTGTCCGCAAGGGACCTCTCCAGCGTCACTCCGTAGCCTTGCTGAACGAGAACGCCCTTTCCGAGCAGGTTTTGCAAATAGTTGTCGATCGCCTTCCAAGCGGGCGCGAAGCGAGGTTCGGCGACAGCGACACCGTTCGCTACTTCGGTAGTGACACGCTGAAATTGCGGGCGTATCAGCGCGCTCTTTTCCAAATGCTTGGCGATCGGCACTGCCTTGGCAGCTGCGCTACCAAGGCATTGGTCGTGAAAGACTTCCGCTAAGATTGTCGCCTGCCATACCGCAGGGGGGACAGTGAAACACGCATAGCCGGCGACCTCGATACCAACATGCTCGGCGAGTCCGATTGCTTTGAGTTCTGCATCACGCGGAACAGCAATCTTCTTTCCGGCCAGTTGTTTCAGCCCATCGACATAGGCGCGCGCCAATTCATTTGCCCGCTTCTCATGCCTGGCCTGATAGTCGGCGAACCGCTTTTCCTGTGCAGCCTGCCATGTCTCTTCGTCGGCGCGGGTCTTCGCCAACGCTTTGTCGATATCGGGATGATAGAGCCAACACCGTGGCGCGGATCGAAGCACCGCATCCGCGATCTGTTCACGTGTCGAGTCTCGGGGCAACTTTGACAGGTCGATCTCGACAGCCATGACGCCGTGTTTCCGAAGGCGTTGAATCTTTGTTTCGTCGCTCGCATGGGTGACCGCGACTTCAACAAAGAGGTCATACCCTAGCGCCCGAACATAGAGGTCCGGGATAACCGTCTTCGGGTCAGTGAACTCGATTCGAAGGAATTGCGTCGTGACCTGCTGACCCGGCTTCGTCACGACGTTGCCCTTATTGAGCCCAAGGCGTTTCGGCAGGAGTAGCGACGGGTCTGCTCGAAACACCTCCTTGGCAAGGAGATGTAGAACGGTTTCAGGACCGCCCCCGCACGCGTCGCCACCGTCGTGCCCGAAGTGCGGCACGTTCTCATCACCCTTGCGAGCCACCAACCGACCGCCGCAGGCAGGGCAATTGCATCCGCAAGCAATGCCGCGCTGAACCTCGCTGATATGCGCCAACGTGCGGTCCGGCCTCATCCCATAGACAAGCTGTGCACGATCGGTGCCGAAAGATATTCTCGCATTTTCGTGGTCGTCCACCTCGCCTCCGGTTTGCACCGTTGAAGAGCCAGGACGCTCGGCAATGCTGCCTGACGACCGCCGAGCCTATTCCTGTTCTCGCTTCGCCTCCAAAAGGAATGCTGTCGCCACAGCGGTCATTTTGCTAGCGGCCTGCCATGCGTTGAAAAGTTCGCCATGTAAAACTTCAAGATCAGCCACCATCGCATCGCGGCCTTCATCGGTCTGAATTTTGAAGCCATGGGACTCATAGAACCGATGGAACAGCCTGTTTCGAGCTTCGGGTGCAGACGCGAAGCGATCCACCAAACCATAGTCAAGACTGACACAATTCTTCAATATGCCTAACAGCTGGCCCAGTGTGCTGCGGTCAATGTGGTCAAGGAGCTTTCGCGCATCTTCGGGGTCAACCTCATGGTGCCAACCGCGTTCAAGGCCACGGGCGCATAGGAGCAGCGAACCAAGGTCGGTCTCGAATAGCTGCGCCGCTTCCGCTGCTATCCCGAATTTCACGTAGAGTTCGTCGCGTGTTGCCATCTGGGTATTCAGCCGTGTCTAGATCGGTGGGCGATGGCCGAAGAGCATTCTTAGCGCCGCGACGGTCGTTTCATACCGCATGCCGGACGCTTTGCCAGCCATCGACTCTTTGACGAAGTAGCAATACCGACTGGCGCGCTCGGCTTCGTACTTGACCTCAGCATCCATAACCTTGTGGGGCGTGCTACTGGTCGAACCGTCAGGATTAACGCGCACGTATAGCGCATCCTGTTTCCGTCGATCGTGCTTGCCAGATGCCACTTTGCGAGCCGCCTGGCTGTAATTAAGGTCTCCATCCGCGTAGCCGCCCATTCCGGTTTCCCATCGAGCGACTTTCTCATATCGTAGCAATTCGAGTGCGCTGGCGATGTCGATCGGGAAATGATCATCGCCCATGTCGAAGTCCTCTGCGATCATTCGCCGGGCGTCTTCGATGTCTTCCCAATGCATGATCATGTAGTCCATGAGCATGCCGACCAACTGCTTGCACGAGTGGTCGTTCATCGCCCTCAGGATCGGCCGCGAAAGCGGAAAGATGCCGATCGATACCAGAATGAGCATGAAGGCCTTCGCGAGCTCTTCCTGTGCAATTAGGATCAGATAGAGTCGTGTCGATTTCAGCTTCTCGAACTCGAACATGTCAGCGTCAGCAAGCAGACGCTCGGCATTCTCGACACAGGCTGCAATTGTTTTAGTCAGCGTCTTCGGCGACGGTACAATCAAGCGTGACATTGGACGACTCAGCGGAGGTTGCGCGAGGATAGCAAAACTATTCGCTAAAGCCTCGCACTTGCTCCTGACCCGCTACTAGCCTCGCGCCGAACGGATCAGGGCATAGCCAGTCGCCGAAAGAGCGGCTGCGACCTCTTTCAGAGCCAGAGCGCGGCGGCGTCGCTCGCCCTTTCGTTTGCAGGGGCATTTGCGCTGATATTGAGAAGGTTGATGGCTGTGCCGGACGAATTCACCTTAAAGCGCTCTGAAAAACTCATCCGATTCTACACGCAATATCGTGCGCAACTCGACGCAACTCCGATTGGCGGACGCTGGATGCCCTATCGCTGGTGGAGCTTACCCAATCCAATGAGTGCGAGGTGGATGCCCTATAACGAGATGCTGGCTGAATATTCGGGCGAGCTAGCGAACAAGATCAACGACCTGACACACTATGCGCATCGCCTACGGACTTGGGCCGCGGTTCTTGCTCCGCTCTCCAACGAAGATAAGCACGATTTGACGCACGAGTTCATTGACATGCTTGGGACCGTCGCGCTGGGGCTCCCATACGCGCTCAAATCCCGTTTTACCTTCGCTGCGGGGCACCTATGCCACCAGGCTAATATGACGAAGATCTCTGATTGGAAAGATGATTTTCCCACCGCAAATCTCTATCTGAACGATATCGAACCCTATTGCCGCGGATGGAGGAAGTACCGCAGGTTCAAGCTGAAGATCGAGCCGATCGCCGGTAGCGTTTTCAAAGAACAAACTGATGATTTTCGCAACACTTACAACCACGGTTTCTCGGCCAGATTCGTGCTTGGCATGACCCGGCTTGTGGGCCGGAAGGTCGAGAAATCGGGGCGCATTCTATACGGCATCGGCGGCAGCCCGGCGCTTGATCTTGGCGAGATGGGAAACCTGCTTCAGAAGGAGCGTGACATTTGCTATCAAGCATTCGACGCTTTCCGAACGCTTGTGAATGAGCAGACCGAAGCGATTGCGGCTTTTGAAGCAGCCGAGAAAACATTCAACTCAGCACCCTGACCAGTCGCACAAGACAATGAAGAGCACTCCGAAACGACACCATTGGTGGCCAACTTGTCATTCCGAGCTATGGGTCGATGGTGAGGGCTGCATCACGATGACCAATGCGGCGGGTGAGATAAGACGCACGCAGCCTGTGAACACAGCCGTCATCGGCCACTACAATTCAATCTGGCGGGCAGACGGTACACGCGACTCGACGCTAGAGACCTTCTTCGCGAACGAGGTCGAGGGACCAGCTGGTCCGGTGCTTGGCCGGCTTGCAACGCAGAAGAGACGAGATTATCAGCTCGAACAGAAGTATGACAAGTCGTTTCTCCGAGCGGAGGGTAAGAATATCAAGCGGGACGGCTTTGTTCCGGATGAGCGGGCTTTCTCGGCCGTCCTTTCACCAGGCGATCGCTGGACATTGTCGCGCTATATCGCATCCCTCATGGTGAGAATCCCGAGCTACAAGGACGCGCTCAATTCCAACCACATGGTGCAGAATATTGCCGCAGTGCTGGGCCTAAAGAGCGACGAAGCGAGATTTGAGACAGATGCTCTTCATGTCGGGATTATACGCGAGCATCTTGAGGACTATGCGGGCCGTATTCACAAATGCGCCCTCATCCTGATCGATGCGCCGGATGAAGAGGAGTTTGTTATCGGTGACACACCGGTGATACCGGCCGCTCTGGGGTTTGGCGAAGCAGAGGCCGTGTGTCCCATCTCACCAAGGAGGGCATTGCTGGTCATAAATGGGTTTCGCGCTCCGTTTTCTGACAGGATCGCTGTCTTCCGCTGTCTGCGGCGCACAGTTCGTGCGTTCAATAGGGCAATGGTGCAGAATGCCGAGCGCGAGATTTTTAGCCGTTCCCCGGTCTCAGCGCTGTTCGTAACCAAGAACCTTGGCACGCGTCGAGCGCGCCTTGTGCCAACCGTCATCACAGCGGCGCGGGGCGATCGCTCCGGACGAGGACCGATGTTGGATCGACGTGCTGTTCGCCGAACGGCGACCGACGTGGATGCAATCTAAGGCAACTATCCCTGTGTAATGCGCTTGCAACGAATGAGTGATGATCTCTTTGCCACTATGATCGTTCCGGCGGGCATGGAGGTGCATCTGGCGCTGCTTCATCTGCGGTCTCGACAATCCCGGTTTGCCTGACCCTCCCTAGACGACGATCGTGCCCACCAGCTATGTTGCTAGATGGTAGATTTGATTGCTCCGAAATACGCTGCTGCAACTGCTAATACTGCAATTGATTTGGGCAGCGCACCTGTCGAGCTCCGAGCCGGAGGGATAACCGTTGCCAGCTCCGGTAACGCTCGGCTTAAATTGACCGACAAAGAACGTGTGCTCGTCGAAGTTAACACGAGCCTCGATGGGTATCGACTTAGTCAAGATCCGCGTCTTCAGCTAAGATTCGGGCCGCATGGTCGGTTCTTTCCGGTGCTTGTCACTAATTCGCAAATAGGCACTGCAGGTGCAAAGCTTTGGTTGATGGCGAACGGTTCAGCATTCACGCAGGTTCGCGACCGGCGCGTACGCCTCTCATCCGCCATCGTTCATGTTCTTAACTTTCCCGAGTTTTTTTGCCTTGGTGCCCAGAGCGACCTTCGCCAATCAAATCAACGGCTGGGGTGCGTCGTCCTGCGAACCCTGGATTGGGAGATAGAGCTTCAGGCGCTCCCCTCAACTCGCAAGATCATCGAGCAGCTAAAGGCTGAAGGAGGCAATGCGATCACCCATGTTGCGCGCATAGTGCACGCAGATCGCCAGTCATTCACATGCGGGCAGCTCGAAGCGATAGTTCACGATCTGCACCGTTTCCTGTCCTTTGCGCGCGGCGCATGGACGTCGCTCTTCGGGATCGTCGGTTATGACCGGGACGGTCAGGAACACTATCAGAATTGGGGGCAACGCATCGCTGCTCCTTGGCAATCTTGCCCAAGCTGGTTTGACATCCACCACGGCGAATGTCTGGCAGCGGCCTTTCCCGGCTTTGTGGAGCTACTTCATGACCGGTCTCTCTCAAGAGCAGGCTCTGCCGGCCTCCATTGGTATCTTCGGAGCAACCGTGCAGGCGAAGGCGCCGGCGTAGATGGGGGTCTGGTACTTTCACAAGCCGCTCTCGAAGGCCTATCAATGTCGGTGCTGACCAACGCTGGCATCACCCTTCCAAGGGCTGCAAATGCAGCAGACAAGATTCGGGCAGCCTGCCAGCACTTGAAGATTCGGACTGCCATTCCGCCCTCGAGCAAGCGATTGCGCCGTTGGAAAAGAAACGGCGCGTTCGCCGACGCCCCAGAGGCAATAACGAAACTTCGCAATGAACTCGTGCATCCCAAGCGTATGCTTCCCGGGAAATTGCCATCCGCCATTCCGGAGGCTTGGCACCTCGCACAATGGTATATTGAGGTGATGCTGCTCAGGCTTTGCGGGTATCGAGGAGTCTATTCGCATCGCCTGATATCGAAGTGGGTTGGAGAGGTGCGGCCATTCCCGTAGTGGGGAAACTCATGTGCCCCGCGTTTGTAGATATCCTGGGTAGCTGGCGGTCCGAGCCGCTGTGCAGTGCGCTCCAACTATCCGGCCGATCGATAGAGGGAATGTTTGGTCGGCGCTTCCCCAAATAAGCAATAGAGGCTGCGCTGCGTTGCCCTGAACGCAAAAACCGCCCGGTTAGACCGGGACGGTTATTGATTTATGATAGAATTGGTTGCGGGGACAGGATTTAATCTTAACTTGCGATTTCCGAGCACCCCAAAACCGTTACTCAAGCTTCTGGTCGCCGAGAACCGCATCGGCCTTTTTCGTAGCGCTGCGTAAAGTTGGCATCTTAATTCCGCACATCAACCGAGGACTCAACCCTCACCAGGTTTGCAGCAACACGTTGCCCATAAAACGCCTGATCTGCCAGATGGCTGCACCACCGCTGTCATGTCGCTGGCGATCTGAGCATCAAGCCGGTAGGAAACTATCAAGCCGAGGACATCAGCAGGGCGTATCTTCAGATTCGTATTGCGGTAGCCACACGTCCAAACAGGCAGTTCCGGTGGCGATCAGCGGGTCTTCCTGCCAAAAGTCCGAGGCCCTCAATTGATCAAAGCCATCGCGCCTCACATGCCCGCACTTAAAATGTCGAAGCGGACAAAAAATTCTTTTGGCGTATCGCCAACCTGGAAATTTTCCGTCAGGACGTCTGGAATGGGGATGAAGACCCGACCATCAGTGACGATCGTCGTGGTCGGGAACATCGAACCGCCGGTCTTAGATTTCTCTATCTGTCCCTGAAGCTCGATGTCGTAGTAAAGACTCAGTGTTTCGGCTCCTTCCGTAAAGATATAGACAACACGCTGCCCGCCCCAGATGATCCGCGTCGAATGTGGACGTCGGAAAAACTCTGCCTCACTCTTCATCAGCTTGTCGGAGAGACCGAGGAACATCGTGAAATTGTTGAGCATCGGATAGTGTTCGCTAGTGGTCAAAATTTTCATTTCTGACTTGACCGTGTCCCTGATGATTGGCGGTGCGGCATCATATTCGCCGTCAGCAACCGCGTTATCCAACCACGGAAAGTACAGGGGCACCTCCTCGATTCCAGGCAGCTCAGTTTCGATACGCCCAACCTGTTCGGCCGAAACTCTCTGACTTTGGGGCTTGCGCTTGAGCCTTGCCTCTTGGATCACCCGGGCAAAGCTCTTATCGCCAGCCAGTTCTTCACCCAGAATGCCCTCGACTTCTCCCCGCTCCGACAGTTCATAGCGGTATAGTTCGCGGTTTTTGAGCAGCAACTTATGCAAGGCCTCTACACCGCCCTTAGTGGAGCTCGGCACATAAGGTTGGATCGAGGGATAGATGTTGACCCTCACATAATCCTTTATGAAGGGGTCAAAGAGCTCATAGGCAGTCTTGTAGACACCGAGCACAGGAACGATAGACGCGCTGGTCTTGGAAATCGAAACCTTGAGAACCTCGTCGACTTTCTCGACCAGCACGGTCACATTATGAGAAATGTCGGCAAACCGCACTTCGATCGACGGCAAGAGGTAGTCATCGCGGATCGTCGAAGCGACTCTGAGGATGAAAGCAAGCTCCGAGAGACTGAGCTCGTCCCTAGCGTACGTCCTGGTGATCTGAGCGGAAGCGGGAACAGGCTTAATCTTAAGGATCTCAGAAATATAGTAGGTCTGGACTCGCCGACGTGGATTGTTCTGAGACACTTGCAGGACGGTGCAGCTCTCGTTAGCAAAGGTGTTTATGACACCTGAAACGGTCCCAGAATAGTATAGATAGTTATGATCACTGATCGTTCTTTTCAACTGTCCCAGGGATATTGTTTGGTTACCGGGGTAGGCGCCAATCGTAATGTTGTCCGCAAGATCATAACGGTTATTGGGAATAATCCAGCTCAGAAAAGCATTGCTCCGATCCGCCATTGACGACCGGCCTATCGCCTCCGAAGACGCATATTCGGCAAGCGTAATCAACCTGTTGACCTGTTCGATACTGTCACGGCTAAGAGCTTCGCGCCCGGCTGTCGGATGCAGGAAGCTGAGGTTAGCAACCCCCCCAAAACGATAATGGCCAGCCGCAGGCACGGGAGCTAAGCCGAAAAAAGAGCGCAAGCCCATCAATTGACCGCTGCCCTGCAAAAGGACCATGGAACCGTCGATATCCTGCCCACCAATCTTTATGTCGGCGACATGGACAAGGACCTGTGCGTTGGGATCGACGCTCGTCGTAAAGGTGGCTGTGGCCACCTTGTCGGTCCATGCCTTTGAACCAATCCGCGAAAAACTGCGGCTATCGACGAAGCTGTCGATTTTCTCGCCACTGATCAACGTGTCGTTGACAAAGACGGGAACCGGCAGCATGCGAACATAGGGGCGAAGGTATGCTATTGCTTGCGCTTGCGAGATCACGTTCTGATCGTCAAGGGTCGCCCTAATCGTCGTCCCGAAATCATGATTGCTGCCCGTTGTCTCGAAACTTATGCACTCCTCGCCAATCTTGAGGGATGCCAGCTCAGCAACACTTCGTAGCACCTTTTCCTGTCCGACCGCGCGCGTGACAACCTCTAGGGCAGAACACACCCCGAAATTCGCCATCGCGCCGATGCCGAATGTTCCAACGACGCCGGCCTTTCTAGCGGTGTCAGAGCGCTTTCCGCTGGAGCCTGCCTTCCAAAAATTTTCACGCAACGTTTCCTCGCTCATCCCGATGCCGTTATCGGTGATCGAGATCGTTTGCCCTTCGATTGCAACGAAGATCTTCCCGCCCTCCTTGAGCGAACCATCAGCGGCGAAGCGCTGGCGAACGGCGTCATAGGCATTCTGCAAATTCTCGCGCAGCATTGCGAATGGCGAATCGTAGATTTCGTTGGCCAGGATCGCCAGAACCCGCGAGGTGTCGACCTGGAAGACAATACCACTCATTTGCCAAACCTTCTTTTCAAGCGTGCCTTGACGTCCTTCAGACTTGCGTCCGAATGATTGGCGACGATTTCGAGACTGAGAAAACGCTCCACCTCACGCGCACTACCGCTTTCCATTAACGCGGTACCAAACATCACAGCTTCGGTGGCGTTTTCTGGCTCCGACAGGCGCTCGATAGTCAGAGCGCTGTCGTCGATATGCTGCAGAGCCTCCACGAAAAGGCGCCTTGCCGTCGGGTCCCGAGCGATAGGTGCCAATTCGTCGATGACATCTTTCCACCTTTGCTGCCCAAGCAGGTCGGACGCCCGCTCAAGGATCAGTTCCACGTCGAGCGCTGCAGGTCTCTTCTGGACAGGAGGGCTGAGGTCAAAATCCAGAAATGACCCGCTGGCGTCAAGGAACCGGCCAGCGGCCCATATCGGAATGTTCTGCAACTGATTGACCATCTGCCTGGAATGAACGCGCCCGACAGCAGCATCCGTATCGATCTCGACGATATTGTAGCCTCTGGGGATGCCGGGACTGAGGTTTGCCGGACCTGCGCAGAGCGTCCCGGCCGCTATCACCGTCATCTTTCGTGGTGCGTCGCCCAGCCGGTATTTCTGATCGAAGCAGTCCGTGCGATGGCGATGACCATGAAAGCCGATCGTTACACCAGCGTCGATGAGATGCTGCACGAAACCCGCATCGAGAAAATCCTCATGGCCTATGCCGCCGGCAATATCGTGGTGCCAACTGGCAGCCAGATACCAGCCTGCTCGCGACGGACTGCGAAGTTCGCTACAGGCGTCCATCAACGCGCCTGGATGAATGGCGCCCACACGGTTCATCGGATCATTGCGAAAACAGCTGTTAAAGGCAGCAAGGCAAAAGCTGTACTGCGGAAAATCGAAGATATCGAACTGCCGGGACGGATCCAACAGATAGCTTCGCGCGCCCTCGTAGAAGCGCTCATATAATCGCGCAAATTGCCCTAACCGGTTATCATAGATCGACTGGTCGTCGATCCGGAAGAACTCCAGCCTCGACCATGACCATCGCAGTTCACTGTTGGGTGAAAAAAGCTCGGCGACCAGTTTGCCTTTGGGCCCAGCATCATCCGGAATCGATTGGAAGCTGCCAGAGCGGATAACTTCGCTATAATCGACATCGTGGTTTCCGGGAAGGATGACAACGCGTTTGCGATCGCTCGCAAAAAACCGATCACAAAGTCCGACAAGAAACTTAAGGGCCTGGTCATATTGGCGTTCCAGTTCAGCGGCTGGGTTTCCTGTTGTTGGGGAAACTCCATAGACGATATCCCCGCTGACCACACAAAGATCAGGAAGGCGAATAGCCGGATCCTCAGTCGCAAACCGGCGAAAATCATTCGCAATCGTGTCCAACAACACGTCAGGTAGGATCTCGTCTTTCAGGTTTTGATGGAGGTCAGAGATGTGCAGGATCGAAAACTTCATGCCCCCTCTCCGAGCATTCGGAAGGATCCGGTATTTCGACAAATTCCCCGGGAGATCATCAATATGGTGTCGTCAGTCACCATGTCGAACACCAGTTCTGAGACTTCAAAACAATCTAGGTGGTCGATTTCACTTTCGCTGTCCGTCCACATACTCGCCCCCGACAAATACAAGAGAGCATCGTCGCATGGAGACGCGCGGTCAAGTTGCAGTTCCAAGGTGCGCGCCTCGAAAACAGGCCGCGCTCGAAGTGTTCACAGATATTCTTTAGGATAGGGAGAGTGTGCTCGATCTGAACTCCGAACAGCGTTAGCCCCCTCCTCGCGTCGGCGTCAACGACGAGCGATGATGTCGGGCGTACCTTGGTCCAGTGCGACCATTCGCCGGTGAGATTCTCGGGGCGGTGAGGACGCGGCCGTTCGACGGTCGATATTTCAGGAGGAGTTGGGTTGGCCAGGTCGTGCACCACGTACGATTGGTGCGCCAGGCCATCTCAGGCCATCTGCCCGGGCGGCTGGCGGTGACGATTTTCCCAAACGCGAACGGCCCGCACGAGGCGGGCCGTTTGGGGGCGAGCAACCATCTCAACTTGCGATCGTCACAACTATCCAATGCGAAAATCGAGCCCAGCTATTTCACCGCAAGCGATGCAGCGCTTCAAGAGGATTTAGAAACCAAGCGGATGACCGCAGCGGACCTGATCCGAATGCTGGTTAGAGAGATCATCCTGACGCCAGAGGATGGCGAACTTCAGATCGACGTCCGCGGCGACTTTGCTGGAATCCTTGCGATATCGCTCAAAAGCAAACGGCCCGCCGGGGGGCGGGCCGTTCGCAAGTTGAGATTGTTGCGGGGACAGGATCTTGAGCCTGCCGAGCCTGCTTGCGAAGCCCGGTCAACAGACGAACTCGGTTGCAGCGCTGTATTGGCGGTAGCCCTCTTCCGACTCGAACCCCCAAGTAAGAGCTTCGATCAAGTTTGCACCACTGCGGATCCAGACCCGCCAACTTCCTTCATGAGCGCTCGCAATTCAGCTGGAGGCGCAAGGCAGAAAGTTCGAAAAGCTTCCAAGAACCCCAGCCATTGTTTATTTATTGTTTAAAATCAGCCACTTACACAGAATTCAATTTCCTGATGTAAGGCAGTCTAGGTCACCTGTTTAGGTGCCCTGTTCCGCCGAGCGGGCTATCACTTTTTCGTCGTCTTTATGACGGGCGGTGTCGTCATCGTTGTGCCAGCCTGTTCTTTGCTGCCTCGATGAGTCGGCTTGGAGCTTACCACGACAATTTTCTTCATCGAACGTCTTTCGGTTGTTGGACATCTAACGTTTTGTCGGTCGAGGCTGTGGTGGCGGACCTATAGGGGTTCCTGTTCCCGGCGTCGGCCGTGAAGGAAATGGCGTCGGCCTAGGTGGTGGAGCAGCGGGACGTGGGGGCAAGCTCATGCTACTTCCCTGTCGTAGTTGGTGTTGTGGCAACTGGAGAGGAAACCGGAGCGGCTGGCGCTGGAACTGCTGCGGCTGGACTTGCTGCGACAGGCGCCGAGGTCGGGACCGACGGTCGCGATACGGGTTGACTGGGCATGAGTGCGCCGTGTGTCGATATCTCCAAATTGGAGACAACGGCTGTCGCGAAAGGATTCACTGTCGGCTTGGACATCTCAGGGCACCATTCCGTTTTTATAAGCGAAGACTAGAAGACAAACTGCACCCGTGGCGAACAAAATACCAGATGCGGAATTCAATATCCTCGTCAATTTGTCGCGAAAATTCGAATCCGTTCCCTCCCAATCTTGCTCCTTCATGCGCCTGTCCATATGCGCGATTGCCACTTCAGCAGCCTTGGAACTGACATAGTAAGAGAGAACATTCATGAGAATCGCAACAACGAACAATATCCATGACCAGACCAGAACTTGATTAGCAACGATGTTTTTTGGATTCGGTATGCTCTGCAAGACGACAAGAGAAAATGCCAACCCCCCAGACGACAGAGTTAATATTGACTTGTCGAATGCTGATGATTGCTGAACGCGGATTTCGTCTAATCGATTCCGGTGAGCATAGTATGTCTCCCAATCCATGCCCGCCGGAGGTTCCGATGTTTCGGGGGTGTCGCTCATCTCAGGCGCCTAACACGAGTGATTCGCAGCTACCTTAGTCGAAAAGGTCGCGTGGCGCTTAAGTAGGTTCGGCTGCGCTTCGCACAGGCAGATCATAGCGGACGTCATCGACGTCTAGCGAGGCGCATGGATGTTCCGTATGGTCGAAGCTGATCTTGCGAGGGTACGCAGACTTGGCAAATAATAGGTACACGTTACGTCGTTATTTGCGCTTTCAGTTAGAGCAAATGAGCGCGCTCAATCAGCAACACCAATTTGAAGAGTTGTCTTTCGAGCTTGCACGCCAACGAATCTGTCGACGAATCCTTCCTGCGACCGGCCCAGTCCAAGCCGGCGGCGATCAGGGTCGCGACGCGGAGACTTTTCGGAGTTATCTCGGAGCGTCTGAGATTGGCGCAGCCACTCGGATTGGAATAGTCGATCGCAAGACATTGGTTTTCGCTTGCACGCTGGACAAAAAGCTTCCCGCTAAAATCAAGAGCGATCTAGTCACCATTTGTGGCAGCGGGACAAAGCCAGACGCAGTCTACTATTTCGCGACTCCCGATCTGGCAGTTGCAAAGCGGCATGAACTCCAAGCTTTCGGCAATCGCAAGTATGGAATCCATCTCGAAATATTTGACGGGCAGGCGATTGCTGATCAACTAAGCGATCCCGACACTTTCTGGATCGCCGAGGAGTTTCTTTCCGTTCCCGCCGACATGTTCCCGGAGGTCCAAGGTGACGCGGAGTATCAGGCGCTTCGGGAACGGTGGTTCGATGGAAGCAGGCAGATCTCGAATTTTACAGACTTCCTAGAGGTCAAGCGCGGGTTGAGATGCGCGACATTCGAGGAACCTCTGAAGGTTGACCTTGGCCGCTGGATGGATCTCATCCATCCGATCCTCGACATGGTTCCGACACGCCTTGCTCGCAAGGCACTGTACGAAATCGCCGTTGCGCAATTGCGGGGTCGGAAGACCCTCGACCCGGCTCGTTGGGCGGTCGACCGCTTCTTCGAAACCATCGAAAGTGATCTCGATAGCGACGATGTGCAGGACATCGTCCTTCTCGCCTCCTATGCCATGACCGCTCATCATACCGGTGATTTCTCCGGCGGGCTTGAGTTGGTGCAGAAATGGCGGAGCCAAGCAGATCAGGCCTTGTCAGCGGCATTGTCGAGCAAATTGTCAGACGCTTCGCGATATCAACTGCTCTTGATTGCTCGGCAGATTGCGCCTGATCGATCTTCAAAAGATCCCGAGCTTTTTAGTGAGATGGTGCTCCCGCCGTGGGAAGAGGCTGTAGAGATCGCCGAACGCTCCCCTTTTGCCGACATAGACACGCTAAACGACATGATGCAGATTTATCTTCCCTTCATCGGCAGTCTGCCTCGCTATCAGCGCCTAGCCGATCGGATTGACGATGTCGTTGAAAAGCGTCGCGGCAAGACAGCTCGTGCCGAGCAGGGCCGCGAACGTGCGATGATCCATGCCACACATAATCAGTATGTTGCCGCAATCGATCAACTGCAGCGGGCGAAGGAAGGATGGTTTCATGCGGCGACGATGGACGGTTCGGTCCTCGCTATGCTGCAGCTGTCCGATTTCTATTCGCGGTTATGGCTGCCACTCGCAGCGCGCTACTATGCGGCTGCCGCCCTCAAATACGCTATCCTTGCGAAGGACGAGGAACTGCGTTCACTCATCGGTCGTGCCGCGCTTGAAATCAGCGCAACCTACCTAATGGCCGGTGAAGGATTGAGCTTCATCCATTCCGTGGGTCGGGCAGCTCAAATCCATATTGCGCATACCCGTGATGGTGAAAATCTTGAGCGGCATTCGGAATTCGCCGCCCGTCTGGCTGAAGCCGCAAAAGTCTATGCCCTACTTCGCCATATACTGCCTGACCAGTTGCAACAGATAGAGGCCGCGCTTGAAGGGTGGCCTATCGATCCGGCATACGCGAATAGCCTGCGCACACTAGCATTCAAGCCACCCTGGGCGTCTATGTCGAGGTCGGAAATCGAGGAACGGCTCGCCGAGGACATAGGCCAAGGACTTACCTACGATCTCGGTCCGGAACTCCGCTATCGATGGAACGCCCTCGGAATCACCTGGACCATTCGGGCCGCAAGCTCAGCCCGCGCCATCGCAGAATGGATAGGGGCTGCTTTCCAAATTGCCATCGTCGACTTGGCCGATGAGGATCTCGCCTTACTGCCGTCTTCGGTAGATATCGAAATCACGACGTCCGGTCTGCTCAAGCCCAAATTAGAGGCGGTGCCGGACAATGCGCAGATGCGCTACCGCTTGACTGTCCCCAACTCCATCACGCTCGGTGACGAAGCAAGCTTCACTCTCATGCTTCTCGCCGAAATTCTCGGCAATGCATCGGCATTGCCCAGCGGAGACTTTCTGAAGGTGGTCGAGCGCAAGATCGATCGCGGCCTCCTCAACAACGCTTTTTGGGTTCACCCTGTGTCGCGGCTATTTGGAGATGTGCGTGACCTGCTCGTCGGCAAGGATGTCGTCCTATCAGGGATTTCAGCACCTATGGACGCGCCTGCGCCCGATCCAAGGATCGGTGATGAACTCGCCTGGCTGAGCGATGACGGTCCAACCTACACAACCGCCCGTGCTTATCAGGCTCTCTCCAACCGATATCGAAGAATGACGCCTGTTGTCGCGGCCAATCTAAAAGCCCTACGGGCCCATCCTGCCGCAATGGCTTTGCTTGAGGAATTACATGATGAGGGTCTACTCGATTGGCAGATATATCAGGTGATATTCAACTTTGTACTTCAGCACGCTATTGAGGCCGAAGTCGGATATCAGGTCATGGCGAACGGGTCGCCCGATATCACGCAGCGGCTTGTCAAAGAATTCGAAAATGGAAAGACGCCGGCTATCAACCTGGATGAATTTACCCGCGAGACCGTCAAAAGCGTGCGTTGGGTAGGCCTCTTTGCTGCGATGCCAGGCTGGCAATTGTCCAATCATCGGTCGACTCCCGATATGGAGGCCACGCGACGCTTTCTAGCAGTCCGCTACCATCATTTCGAGGATGACATCGATCATCCCAGTTTGTTCGATTGGCCACCTGTTCCTGGCCGCCGAGTCCTAGAACCGCCTGCTGCCTAGGCCAACACATCACAGGACTACGGGTCCAATCGCAACTTCTCTCAAAAGTGCCCAGAGGTCGCCCCTCCCTCGATGCAGTGGGTCACCGACGCGACGCCGTTGCCGTCCCTAATAGCGTCGGAAACTGATTCCCGTTATCCCTTGGACCCAAGCGTAATTGCGTTCACCGGGCCCTGTCGCGAAGAAGAAGCTCAGAGGGCCGAGACAGCAAACAGAGTTGACTCACGAGAACCGGTTGGCAGGCCAACGCGCTATCGGCTAGAGCAGGCGATCTCCGAATAGTAAACAGGATCGCGTCGGTGTATAGTCTGCCCGGAGGGGATACTATGCCAAAGACCAAGACTTTTGCACTTTACCTAGTGAAGAACGATGTTGAGACTTTTGATGACGTTCTTACCGAGACCGCCAAAGATCGCCTTGAGGCGGGAGATGCGATCGTAAAGGACTCCACTGACCTCGGCGAAAAGGCCCGCGCGTTCATCTTCGACAACATTCCTAGGCCGCCACAATGGCTCGCAGATTTGAATGATGTATTCTCCGGGTTGCCGAGCATCAAGAACAAGTCGTCGTCTGCAATCGTGGCATTCGAGCACGGGAGCCGAATTTTCTTGGTGCCTTTTGCCCATGGTTGGCAGTACATCGATGACACAACAATCGAAATGGACTTCGGACTTATGGTCGTTATCAATTCACTGAGCGACGACAGGGTGAAACGGATTGATAGAAGTAATCTGGGGGAAGCAATCAAGGGTGTCTCTCAGTCGGCTTTTCAGAGAGATTTGCGAGCATTCGGCATCGACGAGGCGCTTGATCTAGTCCGGCGGATCACCGGTCGTACAGACAGCACTGATGATTTCGCTGACAACCTTGCCGGCGCGACCGCTCTAAAAGTTACTCGTGAAATGACCCTTTCGGAGATGGCCGATGTCGCCGAAGAAGCTCTGATAAGATTTCATTGCGATGCCTACAAGAAAACCAGCTTCCAGATCATCGACAAGGTGCGCCCAATCCTAAATTAACTGCTTCTAGCTAAGTTGGACACGAAGGCGGTCGAAGTTATCAAATCGGACCAAGATAACTTCGAGCTATCGATGCCTGGCTGGTCTGAAGAGGACGTTGTATACTACGGGTTTAGTGGTCTTCACTTACAGAGGCGCTTCGCAGATCTTCTTATGGAGAACTGCCGTGCGGAACTGGGCAGCGACATCACCTCGTTGGATGTCGAATCGATCAAGTCCAAGCACGGTGTATTCGCGGAGTTCGCTAATGACGCGATTGGCAAACAGCGATGGAGCATCAAGAAGGCGCTGATAGGCTCGCTCGTTGTCGAAGGAGGATTGTATGCGATCAGCGAAGGCGAGTGGTATAGGGTCGATCAGCAGTTCAAGAATGATGTCGATAGTACGTTCCAAACACTCATTAAAAAATGGACCAGCGCTCCGCTTAAGATGATCAAGAAGATCTCAGCGAATGGCAAAAAGACGGGATTTGAAACTGAGCTTGAATATAACAAGCGATGCGCTGCAGCCTACGGGCAAGTATGTCTGGATCAAGAAATATTGCAGGTTCCCTCTGTCCCCTACGGCAAATTCGAAGCGTGCGATTTGCTTGACATCGGCAACAAGCGATTGATCCATGTCAAGAAAAGCTCACGCCAGTCCAGCGTCTTAAGCCATTTTTTCAAACAGGGCAGCAACTCGGCAAGAATCCTTAAGGCATATCCGGAAGCGAGAGAGGTGCTGATCAACAAGGTTCAAACCGTCGCCGGCAAAGTATCGGCTGATGCCCTGAAAGCGAGCCTCGGAGATTCGCTTGCCGGCCGGGCGGTCGAGTTTCATGTGGTGGATGCGCCGCGCCCCGATGGTTCATTCCAAATTCCATTTTTCAGCCGGATCACGCTTCGAGATGAAGCGCGCACCTTGAAGGGAATGACATTCGGGGTTGCGCTTAGGTTTATCGCCACGTGAACGCTTTGGCGCCGCGGGTAGCACCGTCGTTCATATTCAAGTTTCACGCCAGCGCGTTCCAAGCCTTGGCTATTTTGGTGTCTGACTGGATGGCGCGCCAAAAGGCTCCTGCTGTCCTAAATCGACCGCGCTGTGGCCGTGACAACGGTCCCCCGCCGCCACTCGCCCGGCCGCTGAATGCAGGCGACCGGTAACGGCCAACAGTAAAAACAAGCACTTACCTTTAAAGGCGCGTTACTCCTGCGTCGCGCGCAAGAGAGCGCAGTTCGGCTGGAGGCATCAGACAGAAAGTTCGAAAAGCTTCCAGGAACCCCAGCCATTCTATCTTTATTGAACAAAATCAATGCTTACAGGAAATTCATTTTTTTAATGTAAGGTATTCTAGGGCACCTTTTTAGGCCGCAATCGCGAGTGCGCGGTTCAACGAACTGGCCCTGCCAAGAGGTCCGATCTGGCGATTCTTTTGTCTATGCGCGCTAGCTCGCAAAACGACCTGACGGCGTCTTCAAACCATATAGGGGATGCTGGCGAAACATATATGCCCAGGATCAGTTCTGATAAATCACACCGGACAGCCTTGCCGGGCGCGGGATCAATTTTGTCGCGCTCAGCTTTTGGTCGCTCTCCTTTCATGACGCGCAATGTCCCGTTCAACGGAAATAGGACATCCATCTCGCTGTCAGAAAAGTCCCAAATGAGGAGCCTCATCTCTTTTTCATGCCCGAAGCTTAGACGTTTGTGTAAAGCCGGAATGAACCCATTGGACATGTCTAAAGTTTCTGATTCATAGTCTATGTAATCGACGCTCCCGGCGAATATCTCTTCCTTGGTTGCGTTGAATGCTTTTGCTATAGAATTAATATCACTGGTCACCGCAATCCCAAACTGCCTCTCCCCATAAATGTGCCACATCGAAGCAGACTCATAACTCGAAATATGCCAGCAATTAATATAATTTTCTTTTCGAGCATTATATGCTTCATCAACCTCATTATCTAACAACGCTTTGTATGCTTTAATATCGCTATTGATATCTCCACCTTTGCCGATGAAACTTCCTCGTTTTATGTCGTTTAATTTTTTTTGTGGAACGTCGGCTTCGTTGTTCCACTGGCGATGGGCATAATTTCCGGCTGGCAATATTCCCTCATATGGATCATCCACGCTCAGAGTGTGCATGTTAGAAAACCAAAGAGTTTTCGTTGTAATCATTGAGGCGAATTTCGGGAAATTTATATATCGCCATAGAACCTGTTCCTTTGCCGGCCTTCTAAAGGCCGAATGTTCCGCTAGTGGCATTTTTCTCCCCTTCGTGGCGGCGCTTCATCCCTAGTCGTTGTCGCCACTCTTCTTAGCGAAATCTTTCACGACTTCGATCAACTTCGCCCCACCAAAAGTGGCCATGCTCATCAACGCTGCGTAAGTTGCAGGCGCTCCGCAGAGTGTTAAAAACGACATGCTCACACCAATAAATGCCAGTTCGCCAAATTCCCGCGACCATGCCCTTGTTTTCGCTCGCCCAACTCTCTATCCGATCTCTAATTGCAGTGACAATTTCGCGAGCCGACGAATAGTCGCCACTACCGGGGTTCTTGCCGGCTTGTTCGATAGCTTCAGCTAACGATCAAGAGACTTTGCTAATTCCTCTAAAAAGTTTGTAAGCCCTTCGAAGCGAGCGAGATCGTCGGGCCTGTTTGGGCGCGAAGACTGCATTTCCTCTAACTCTTCCCGCACCGCAGCAGAGAGCATGGCTGCCATAAGAGCGAAACCTTTCGGCGCTTCGGCTAGCCGGATCTCGATCGTTCTTGCAAGGTCGCCAGAATTGCCCTTGCGGTTGGAGGTGTTGGCATCCGGAGAACTGTCCGATCTTAAGTCGTCCTCCTTATCTTCACTGCTCTCTTTTTCGCTGGGAGCCGCAGCTGCAGTCGCTCCGTCTTTTCGAACAAGCTTACCGCCAGAATAGTTATATCTGCTAAAAACGGGATACCTAGATGTGCTCCTGAGAATTTCTACATTATCAAATCGTGTTTGCTCATCGTATGTCACATTGTCAAATTTTATGTCCTCTCCAAATATTCCTCCGATAAAGTCAGCTCCGCTAATGTTTGCTGAACTAAAGTCAACGCGTGATCCTCTAAAACCTATTTTTGCGTTTCTCAAATTGGAATTATTAAGTTTCACGGCTACCATCACCGCAGGAAAGACGACACCGGAAAGGTCAGCGTTACAAAAATCGGCGCCAACGATAGAGGCACTACTTAGATTAGCTCCGGATAGATTGGCATCTTTCGCCCTTATCCTATCGAGTTTTGTACCAGAGAAATCAGCCCCTGAAAGATCCCTCCCGGTAAGGTCGGCGTTTCTAAGATCCGTTCTGCTTAGGTCTTTAGCTCCGCTTCTAACGAGTTCCAAATCGATTTCGTCAGCCATTTCGTCCCCCACTACCCGTAGCGATTCCCCAACGAGAATATCTATCAGGGGTCAAATGAAATAGGGGCAAATCCAAGCCCTACCGCGCGAGCGGCGGGCTTCTGGTCGGTCGGCGCTGGCGGCACATATTTGCACCCCTCTAATCTCTTAGGCTCGCCCGCACGCTAAGCGGGCCAAGGTCCAACACTCTTTGCCATGGTTCGCTTCGGTGCCATGCACCACGCGCTTTCCCGTCTGCCCGGTCCATCCTTGGATCGAACATGACGCCGCTGAAATGGTCACGGAACGCTTCGGCCGATGCAAGATCGGCGAAGCAATGAAGCCGGAAAAGCTCTTCCCTGCCATTCGACCAGATCGCCGTCGCGTGCCTGATCAGGAAGGCAAGGCCGCGCTGGTGGCAAAAATCCCTGATCAGCGTGAAGGTCCGATCGACACAAGGACCGTCAAGCAGCGCGAGCTGATAGGGCCACTCACGATCGATTCTTGTCGGCGATGGGCCGCCACTACGCCTCACCATGGGCACGATAAGAACAAACCAGGAACCACTGAGGTCAAGCTCCTTGCACGGAGGGAGGCGGCTCGGCTACTGAAAGAACTGTGGGTTTTGGAGGGACTAATATGACCGCTGACTTTTTTGCCCGAGCGCTGAAGCAAGTGTTTCTTGACGAGTATGGGCACTTTGCCGACAAGCGTCAGAAGAATCTAGACACCGCATCACGATTTATTGTCGATGATCGGAACGAGGGAGACTATGACGCGCGGAACAAACTGTTCGGATGGTTTTGTCAAATCACGGCTGATGTAAAGACCCGCGACCGTGTGGACCTCTCGATTGGCAGCCAAGTGCCAAAGAGTCCTGCGGTAGAGGCTTGGTTGAAAGCGAACACAAGTCCAGGATCGTATGGGTTCCCCGCGATCGTGATCAACCGTGGGGACCAATCAAAGCTGCTGGAATTGGCGGCCGCGATAAAGGCAATCACGGCAAGGGGTGCACCCCGCTATGAAGTGAAGGCCTATAAATTCGTTTGCCCGCGCACGGCCGACTCCCTAAAGCGAGTCAAAATTGTATTAGACAAAGCGTGGAATGCCTAACGGGGCGCGACAAAGGATAGGGAAGCGGGCACTGGACACCCTAAGAGAAGAGAAATGCGGAGTAAAAATGCCCCGCCATTCTTGTCAGTGTCCGACAGGTTTGATCCTGCATCGCCTGAAAAGCTCTGCGATCAAATCATTGATGATCACTGTGCCGGCATCGCCGGACGCCGGTTTGGCGGTCGATCGTTTGTCACCGTTGCCTTGGACATGGATCATGTCGTTTTGCTCGTATACTTCGAATGAGTAGGACTCACCGTTAAGCGTGCGGTGTTGGTCTTTGTATTCGGTGCGCTTCCCCATCACGCCGTCTTGCCATCATCAGCCTGAACGCTAGCCGGCCAGATCCAAGCGGCCATGAGTGCATCCACGAATTGGTAGGGCTTGACCTTGCCCCTCTGATCTAATCCGGTTTGAAGTTCGTTCTGGCCCATCGAGAGGACCAGGACATGAAACGTAGCCGCTTCTCTGAAGAGCAGATTATCGGACTTTTGAAGGAACATGAGGCCGGGGTATCGGTTGCCGATCTGTGCCGCAAGCACGGGGTCAGCGACGCCTCGATTTAAAACTGGAAGGCCCGCTTCGGCGGGATGGATGTCTCCGAGGCTCGGCGACTGGAGGCTCTGGAGGACGAGAACACGCGGCTGAAGCGGCTTCTGGCCGACGCCATGCTCGACAATGCCGCGTTGAAGGATCTTGTGGGAAAGAAATGGTGACGCCCGCGGCCAAGCGGAAAGCTGTCGCTCGCCTGAAGGAAGGCTTCGGGATGAGCGAACGGCGGGCGTGTAAAGCCATCGGCTGTTGCCGCATGACGGCTCGCTACGAGACCAGCAGGCCGGACGACCGCGAGCTTCGCGAGCGGATGAAGGCGATCGCGCAGGAGCGTCGCCGGTTCGGCTACCGGCGTCTTCTCGTGATGCTGAGGCGGGAGGGCCTGGTCGTGAACCACAAGAAGCTGTTCCGGCTCTATCGGGAGGAGAAGCTCGCCGTTCGCCGCCGTGGCGGCCGCAAACGGGCGATCGGGACCAGGGCGCCGATGGTGGTGCCGCTGAGGCCCGACGAGCGCTGGTCGCTCGACTTCGTATCGGACCAGCTCACAGACGGGCGCCGCTTCCGCATCCTGGCCGTCGTCGACGACTGCACGAGAGAGTGCCTGGCACTCATCATTGAGACGTCTCTCTCGGGCATGCGGGTTGCCCGCGAATTGGACCGGCTCATCACCGAGCGCGGCCGGCCGAGAATGATCGTCAGCGACAATGGCAGCGAGTTCACCTCGAACGCCATCCTCTCCTGGGCGGATCAGAACCGCGTCGAATGGCATTACATTGCGCCCGGCAAGCCGATGCAGACGGATGTTGTAGAATAGCCCGTTCTTCTCATTCGGCGGCTTTTTCCACAGCCTTCTGCCTTTCCGGCCTCGTTCGCCATCGGGAAGTCGCTGCTGCATAGGCAGCTTCCGCCTTCTCGACGCGGGATCGTTCTTCGGCGCGCTTGGCCGGGATGTTGTAGT
>NZ_JAMYMO010000032.1:0-70748 GCF_040318575.1 Mesorhizobium sp. M1088
CTCTTCGCTGTTCTCGCAGCGAAGCCGATGTCCGAAATACGGGTGCCAACGGTAATGGACCTCGACCTCCTGCCCAACATGGGCAGAATGACCCCGAGATGGCGCTCAACCGCAAGAACGCGCTCTTCGCGGGCTCGGACGGCGGTGCCGAACACTGGGCAGTCATCGCATCGCTCATCGAAACCTGCAAACTCAACGGTGTCGAGCCGCTCGGCTATCTCGCCAACGTCCTCACCAGGATCGTCAACGGCCATCCGAACAGCCAGATCGACGACTTGCTGCCCTGGGCCTACATCCGGGCGCCTGAGCTCAAGGCCGTGGCCTGAGAACAGCGCTTACGGTCCATCAAACGTGCGGGAGAAGGGATTTGCTGGTAAGGTCGGTTTCCTTTCAGAACAACCAATACTATGATCCGCTGGGGCCAGGCCACCGATGGACCGCAAGCTTGCCGCGATTCTAGCCGCAGATGTAGTAGGCTATTCGACTCTGATGGAGCGCGACGAGGCCGGTACATTTGAGCGACTACGTGCCGGACGCAAGGAACTGTTCGAGCCCGAAATTGCCCGCCACCACGGCCATATCTTCAAGCTGATGGGCGATGGGATGCTGGCCGAATTCGGTAGTGTCGTCGATGCCGTCGAATGTGCAGTGTCGTTGCAGCGGGGACTATCCGAGCGCAACGCCTCGCTTCCCGCAGTGGAACAGATCGTGGTGCGGATCGGCATCAACCTCGGCGAGGTGATCGTCGACGGCGACGACCGGTATGGCGATGGGGTCAACATCGCGGCCAGACTTCAGCAGTTGGCGGAATCGGGCGGCATCTGCATCTCGGGAAAAGTGGCCAAGGAGGTTGATAGGAAGCTGGCGTTCGCCTTTGAGCCAATGGGCGAACAGAGGGTCAAAAACATAGCCGAACCCGTTCAGGCGTATCGCGTGTTGCTTGATTCCGCGACAGCGGGCAAGACCCTCCATGCTCGCCGCCAGCCGCGCGCCTGGCGTTTTCCGGCCGCGGCGGGAATTCTCGTCCTGGCTCTCGGCCTTGCAGTAGCATGGTGGCAGCCGTGGGAGAGGCCTGCACCGCTTGCCGTTCCGACCGTCAGCGAGGCAGCCGACACCCGGCCCTCGCTAGTCGTCCTGCCCTTCGACAATCTCAGCGACGACAAGGAACAAGAATATCTCGCCAACGGCTTCACCGAGGATCTGACGACCGCACTGGCGCGTGTGCCGGGTCTTTTCGTCTTCTCCCCCAACGCGGGCTCCGCTTACAAGGACAAGGACCCGAAGGAGATTGCGGCGGCATTGGGCGTCCGGTACCTGCTGAAAGGCTCGATTCGCCGCGTCGGCGACGACATGCGCATCAATGCGCAGCTGATCGATGGCTCGACTTCCAGACATCTCTGGGCGGAGCGTTTCGACGGCCGGTGGGCAGACGTATTCGCGCTGCAGGACAGCGTTGTCAGCAGCATCGCGGGTGCGCTGCAGCTCCGCCTGGTGAGCGGCGCGCCGGCTACCCGGGCCGGAGGCACCAGTAATCCCGAGGCCTATGAGGCCTATCTCAAGGGGATGGACATCTACAACCGTATCAACACGCCCGAGGAGTTTGCGCAGGCTGTGAAGTATTTCCAGCAAGCCGTGCAACTCGACCCCGATTTCGGCGCGGCGTACGCCCAGCTCGCCTGGGCCTACTGGGACGCGGATGTCGGTCGGGTCGTAGTAATGGGACTTACGACGGACGTGGCCCAGGGCAAGATCTATGAAACCCTGGAAGCGGCGGCCAGGGATCCTTCGCCGGGCTACTATCAGCTCGTCGCCGAGTTGATGGTCCGCGAGCACGACTCGGACGACGCAGTTACCGTTCTTCTGAAGTCGGTGGCGCTCGATCCCAGCGATACTTGGAATTATCTCTCGCTGGCCAATGCTCTGAATTTCAACGGCAGGCCGAAGGAAGTGCTTAGCTATCTCGATGCGGCTGCGCGCGTCGACCCAAACTCGTGGATGGACTACAGGCGCTACCAAGCCGGACTGGCCGAGTTCGGCCAGGAGAAGTTTGAGGACGCGGTTCGCTCGATCGAGAAGATGGACCTTATATCGGCCGATCCACGGGCGAAATTTTATGCCCTGCAGGTCCTTATTTCGGCTTATGGGCATCTTGGGCGCACAGACCAGGCCGCGGCGGCTTTGGAAACGCTTAGGAAGGTTGTTGGGCGGGTGGACAGGGGGCCGAGCCAGTTGATGACCCAGGATTACATGGTGTTCAAGAATACGGCCGATATCGAACGCCTTTTGGCCGGGCTGACCAAGGCAGGTGTGCCAGAGCTGTCGGCATTGGCAAAGGCAGGCATGAATCCGAAGGACCGGCTCACAGGGGCGGAAATAAAGTCTCTCATGTTCGGGCACGAAACGCGCGGAAAATTGGTAATGCCCACGTTCCTGCCGATGCAGCGCACAACCTCGGTCGACGGCGCCGTCAGCGAGACCGTTGGCCAGAGGAGCCGCGTAGGAACCTCGTGGGTGCAAGGCGATTTCTTGTGCAACGCCTTTCCCATAGAACTGACAAGCTGTGGGGCGATTTTTCGCAATGTGTTCAGGACGCCGGGGCGCGACGACGAATACAAGGCCGTTTACCGCGGGGACCAGTTCGAGTTTTCGGTCGTCAAGTGAAACTCCCAAATGCCGCAAGGCCGTAAGTCTGCTTGCCGAGTAGACGCGACGTTGTTGGCATAACTGCAAACGTCGACAATTGGCGCTATCAAGACGTCCGGCCCTGTCGCTGACCACGTCTGCTTTCAGGCAGCGGCTAAGCCAATCTCTACGGCCGAATGGAGGCGCGAAGCTGACGCCACCGGCGAATTTGAACCGAATACCCCATCATCCTATGTTCATGATTTGTGCTTCGAAAGTCGCATAATTGGCAGACTGGAATGTGAGGGGTTTCACACCTTTCTCATTTCATACTTGCGTGATAGGTGCCGAACCTTGTTAGCAGATTTTGCCAACGCCTCGGCCGAAATCGTTCCGGACCGAGTTGCTGTTTCGATTGCATCGGCGATCTCGTCCAGTTGCGTGCCGATGTCGGCGAGAAGTAGGAAATCGCAACCAGCGTTAAGCGCATCAATTGCGACCGCGGCAACGCTATCGCCACGCATGGTGGCCATGGAATCTAAGTCATCGGCCATCACGACACCATCGAAGCCGAGGGTCTCCTTCAGCATCCGGACCACCGCCTTGGATCGGAGTGCAGCCTTTGCTTGATCGTAGGCCGTCACGATGGCAGGTCCGACCATAATCAGTTCCACCTCGGCAGCGATGGCAGCACGAAAGGGTGCCAGACCCGCCTCGACGTCGGAGAGGGCAAGGGGATTGATTGCAGTAGCATCGACTGCCGGATCGCCAGTTGTCGTGCTGTAGCCTGGAAAGTGCTTGCCCGTCGCTGCGACACGCCCGCTTTGAACGCCGCGGATGTAGGCTGCAGAAAGGCGCGCGATCAGTAGAGGGTCCTTCGACCATGTGCGCCTTTCCAGCCATTTGTTGGAACCGGTCAATACGTCAAGGATAGGAGACAGGAAAACATTGATCCCCATGCCGGCGGCCTGAGTCGCGATAAACATTGAAAGTTCGGAAATCTGTTCTTCCGACGCAAAGGGCAGCTCGCTTGGTGCAGGAAACTGCGGAACCAAATCATGCAGTCGGCAAATCCCCCCCATCTCCTGATCCACTGCCGCAAGTAGCATGCCCGACCTGCCCCGGGCGTCGTCGGTTATCCTCAGGAAGGACTCCGCCGTTTCTGACCCACGTCTGGTATCACTCATTTCGCGGGCTAGATATTCTTCCCGGCTTTCTCCCAGCAGAATGGAGATTCCTCCCCGATCGAGAAAGCGCTTTGCCGGATCACTGAGCATCATTCCATCGAAGGCAGGAAGAATAACCGCGTGAGCATCCTCAGCAGGCGTGAAGCTCATAATTCAGTCCCTCTCGAGTAGATTCTTGAAGACTCACCTCGACGATATAAGCGCGGGCCGAGGCAAGTCTCCTAAAGGCCCTTCCGCCTTTCTGATGACGGCGAGTACCCGCGTCTACGGTCCGTCCGTACCGTCTGGTTGGAAAAGTGAAGCCTGTAGCGCAGCAATGTCCGCTCACGTTCGCCCCCGGCATTGGGGCAAACCGTCTGATTGGACGCGTTCAGTGTTATGGGGTCCACTCGGCGTCTATGACGAATTCTTGCGACGAACAGAGCGCACCATCATCACTGGCCAGAAACAGTGCGAGCCCTGCGATATCATCGGGCTGAACGTGTACTCGAACGGACTGCAGCGCGTCGATCCGTGCTTCTCCTTGCAGAGTCAGATGTTCGCGCCTCTGTCTTTCCTTCATCACCCAACCCGGAAGAAGTGTGTTGACCCGGATATTGAAAGGACCGAGTTCTCGAGCTAGCCCCGTTGGCAGACGGTGCGCGCCAGCCTTGGCCGTCATGTATGTGGGGATGATCGACGCTGTACGCGCGCTCAACGATCCAAAGTTGATGATCGACCCGCCTCCGAGACGCTTCATTTGCGGGATGACGGCCTGTGTAGCGAAGAACATTGGCCGCAGGTTGATCGCCATCCTGTTGTCCCGTGTGTCGTTGGCGACATAGTTGATCAGAACTGAAACGTCACCGAGATCTCGCCCGACACGCTCTATCGTCATCTGGAGAGCGGCGATATTGCGGATGTCACATTCGATGAACACCGGTGGATATACGTGCTCGCTCAGCGACGTCACAAGCGCCTCAGACAAGGATTTCTCGATATCCACGAAGGCCACCCTTCCACCTTGCCAGGAAAATCCTTGGATCATCGCTGCGCCGATGCCAGAGCAGCCTCCGGTGATAAAGATGACCTTGCCCTTAAGCGAAGGGTAACAGGCTGAGTTCCGTCGAGAGTGTTTTTGCTGCATGAAAATCCGCGTCCACTTTCTGGATGATGGAGAAGCGAGGGCAGCGCCAGGCGTTCACACCGTCACTGTGATACCACCGTCCACGTAGAGCGTGTGGCCGTTGACGAATGAAGACGCGTCGCTGGCGAAAAACACTGCAGCCCCGATGAGTTCTTCAACATTGCCCCGCCGACCGGCCGGTGTGCGCCGCTCGAGCCACGTGGAGAATTCGGGGTCTCGAACGAGAGCCTCGTTGAGCGGCGTCTTGAAATAGCCTGGCGCGATGGCATTGACTTGCAAACCATGCTTTGCCCAATCCGCACACATGCCTCTGGTCAGGTTTCTGACAGCCCCTTTTGTCGCCGTGTAGGGCGCGATACCCGGACGGGCCAATTCGCTCTGAACAGAGCCGATGTTGATGATCTTTCCGCGCCCGCGGCCTATCATGCCTTTGGCCACGGCTTTGCTCACATAGAAAATGCTGGAGAGATTGGTTCGAAGGAGATCGTCCCATTTGTCTTCCGGGAAATTCTCCAATGCTGATCGGTGCTGGATGCCGGCATTGTTGATGAGAATGTCGATCGAGCCGATCGAGGTCTCAATCCGCTCGACCCCCTGACGCGCAGACAGGGCATCCGTGACGTCGAAGGCCTCCACCTCCACCGACAGACCGTCCTTGAGCAGATCCGTGGCGGCGTCCTTCAACAGCTGTTCACGGCGGCCGTTCAGGACAACACGGGCACCGCACTCCGCCAGGCCACGGGCAAGCGCCAGGCCAATGCCCTGACCCGAGCCCGTAACCAGGGCAATCTTACCATCGAGGTCGAAAAGCCGTCGCATCTGCATTTCGCCTTCGATCAAGAAGCGTAAGACACTGGCGTCGCATGCCAGCCGTCCTGCCGCTTGTCCCAAAAGGCTGTTCTCAGCCGCGCGGAAATCGGACCCGGCCGGTCGTTCCCCAGGATCCTTTTTCCCAGGCGGCTCACCGGCATGATGCCGCCGGCGGTTGTCGAGAAAAAGATTTCGTCGGCAGCTTCGAATTCGCTACGCGAGATATCCCGGACCTCACAGCGAATTCCAAATTCGTCGCAGAGTTCCAGGACTGTTCTTCGAGTGATGCCTTCGAGCGCACCGTGTTTCGGCGTGATGACCTTGCCATCGATGACGGCGAAGACATTGAAGCCCGGTCCTTCCGTCACGTTTCCATCGCGATCCAGTAAAATGCAGGTCTCGGCGCCTTGATCGTGCGCCTCGAAATTCCCGCGTGTCAGGTCGCCCCAGTGGAAATTCTTGATGGTCGGGTCGACTGATTCCGGCGCAATCCGTTGGGGCGACGCGATCATTGCGTGCACGCCGCGTTCCTGCTGCTCTGGGGTGAACACCCACACCCAAGGCATGACATGGCAAATCAAATAGCTGCGGCCGTTTATGGGATGAAGCGGCACGCCGCGCGGCGGGCGGGAGCGGACACAGTCCATCGCCACATAGGCCTCGCGCAAGCCGGTGCGCCGCACCAGTTCGGCGAGAATATTCTTGATCTCTTCGTCGCTTTCCTTCGGGTTCATCCGCAACTTCGTCATCGAGGTGCGAAAGCGTTTGACATGGTCGTCAAGCCGGAAGAATGCGCCGTAGTAGACGCCCGCGACATCATAGGTAACGTCGGACCGGCGGTAACCCCACTCGGTGATGCCGAGCTTGGCATCCTTGAGAGGCATGAATTCACCATCAATGTAGGCCGCGCCAGCGGACCAATCGACGTCTGTCATCGTAGTTCTCCTTGATCTGAATCGTGCCCGCTGTCGGGCAGCCTGACAAAAAAATCCGGGCTAAACGGCCACCGCCAGTTCGCTCCGGCCGGCGCGCAGGATGCGTGTTTGGACGATGTCCAATTCAAGATTGTCGTCTTCGGGAGACCCCTTGACGGCTACTCCGTAGATGTCTCGTGCGCGCTGCACGCTGATCCACCCTTCGGCGAGATCGTGTAGCACCCGCGCCGCATCGCGTTCCCGGGGCGAGCCATATCCACCGCCGCCTGCGGAGTGAGAGACCATGTGCTCACCCGGCTGCAGAGTGACCCCGTAGCAGGGGGGAAGATCGACGACCGAACCATCAGCCTTGCGCATTGCCGCCCTGGACACACCGCCGGCGCCACCGCCGCGGGCGCCTGCGGCAGGCGTGATGGTACCATCGGCGGTGTAGAGGACGGTCAGGGAGTTTCCGCCCCACGGGCCGTACTCGCTATAGACCGACGGCGCGCCGCGAAACGTGCCTGCCCCCTCGGTGTCGCCGAGGATATGGCGATCCTGGATGATGATTGGATGATGGAGCTCGTCGACTTCAACGCTGTCGATATGGCACATCCCCGCATTGCCGGCATGGATCATGGTGAGGAAGCCGTCGGTGACCGGCGTGCCGGCGCCACCACTGATGCCGATATGGACCTGATTGATGAAGGGCTCGTCATTGTTGTAGGGATCGCGCCCGGAGATGACGCCCATTCCTGGCGGTTGGATCGGGCCGGTCGCGGCTTGCCCGAAGCCAGCCGAAAGCTCGGCGATCGCCCGCTGCACCGGATTGGTGACGTGGTCGGCGAGATTGGTGGTCGCCACCGAGCACGAGGCCGGATGCCTCGGTATGCCGACACAACAATTTTCGCGAACCCGAATCTCAATGCGTCGAAAGCTGCCAGCATTGGCGGTAACATGATGATCGAGTATGCCGTTGAAAATCCCGATCATCGCCGCGCTCTTGGCGGTTGCCTCCGTGAGATTGAGGCCGCAGGGCTGGCAATCGGGATTGTCGCGCAGATCGACGATGATCCTGGCCTGGGCCGTATCGACTTCAACGTCCACCTTGACGGGAATGCCGTGCGGGATGCCGGGGAAGGGGTCGTGAGCAGACTCCAGGACGACACGTCCCGAAGACAACCTCCTGATTGCCTCGATCATCTTTTGTTCGGAATAGTCGAACCAGCGGGCGGCGTAGCCCTCAAGCATGTGCCAGCCGATCTCGCGGCCAAGGTTGAGCAGTTCGCGCTCGCCGATGCGGACGGATCCAAGGCTCGCAAGGAAATCACCCCACCATTGGTCCGGGACCCGGATACGGGCCTGGCACATGCGCACGATGTCGTGGTTGGTCTCGTAGTCTTCCTGAATCTTCGTCGCCGAAAAGATCAGCGCGCCCTCTTCGTACAAATCCTTGACGTCAGCGAGATAGCTGGATGGACGGGAATTGCCGCAGTCCGCCTGATGTGCCTTGGCCAGGACGAAGAAGCGCAGGATGCCCTCATCGTCGATGACCGGGACGATCATGCAGTGGTCGGCCGCGTGCGAGTTTCCCTCATACGGGCTGTTGTGGAGGAAGCAGTCGCCGCGCTTGAGCACCGGATGGTGCTTGAGCACCGCCTGGCACATCAAATCAGGGCCGATGAGCGTGTGGTTCGGCAAGCTCTCCGCCGCCGCCAGCAGCTTGCAGTCGGCGGTCAGAACGACACACGAGAAATCATGGGCCGTGTTGAGGATCCCGGAGCGGGCGGTTCGGAAAAGAGTGTTCTGCATCTTGCGGGCGATGGTTTCCATGCGGCTGGAAATCATCGCCATCTGAACGCCGTCCGGCGCCTTCTTCAAAATTTGCTCAGACATGGGAAAGCGCCTCCTTAGAATGTCACACGCAGGCCACCGCTGGCCGTGCGTTCTGCGACTGTGCCCGGATCGACCACGACGGTCGTGAACGATGATTCGATGATGGCGGGGCCGGCAACTGGTTCGCCCGGCTGCATGGCTTCGTAGCGATGAACCGAGACGTCGCTCCAGCCGAGTTCGGAGAAGTAGACCGGTCGCCTTGCGCGACCACCGGCAAAATCGCCTTCGGGGGGGATCGTGCCGGCGGCCCGATCGGTCAGTCTGCATCTGACCTTGGCGCGCCATGTCACGAATTCGACATTGGAATTGCGATCGCTGATCTCGAAAATACGCTGGTGGGTGTCATGGAAGGCATCCGAGACCTGCTTCAAATCGCCGTCGCTCTTCACCTGATCAAGCGGGAGAGGAACGTCGATTTCCCAGATCTGATGCGGATACCGCGCCTCTACGGAATACTCGATGTGGTAGTCGAGAGCCCCGGCGCCGGGCCCTTCCGCGAACTCAAGGCATCGCTTCCTCAGCTCTGCCAGAACCTCGTTGATCTTGTCGCCCGCAAATCTGTCGCTGGTCGTAAATTGCAGTTGCGCATAGTCCGACGAAAGCTCCGACATCAAGGCCCCGGCCGCGCTCATGACCGCACCTGCTTCGGGGATGAGGACACCAGCGCATTGAAGGCGCCTGGCAACTGCGACCGCATTAAGTCCGGCGGCACCGCCGCCGCCGATCATGACGGCCGAGGTGGGATCGATACCCTGATTGACCGTGATCTCCTCGATCGCTCCGACCATCTTTTCGGTTGAAAGCCTCAACACAGCGGCAGCGGCTTCCTCAACCTTGATGCCGAGCGGTTCGGCGACTTTCAGACGCAATTGCCGGGTCGCGCCCTCCCGGTCGAGGACCATGGCGCCGCCCAGGAAGAAGTCCGGGTCGATATAGCCCAGGATCAAGGCGCAGTCCGTGACGGTGGGTTCGGTTCCTCTGCGGCCGTAAGCGACCGGCCCCGGCGTCGAGCCCGCGCTCTGCGGACCGACCTGCAGAATTCCGCCATTGTCGACCCATGCGATCGAGCCACCTCCGGCGCCGATGCTCTTGATATCGACAGATGGAAAGCCGGTCATATGGCCGCGCGTGCGCTGGCCAATCCATGTTTCGCGGCTCCAGGGGATGCGCCCGTCACGCACCAGGCTGACGTCAAAGGTGGTTCCACCCGTGTCCGCGACAATCGCGATGGCGTTGCCAAAATCGCGCTCTGCGTAGTAGCGGCCGGCGACGGGCGCCATCGCCGGTCCAGAATTGATCGAGTGGATTGGAGCGCGTGCAACTGCCGAGGCATCCATGATGCCGCCACTTGAGGTAACCATCAGTGTCCGGCCGTTGAAACCGGCGTCCTGCAGCCGGTTGGTCAAGCCATCGAGATACTTGAACATCAGCGGCTTCAGCGATGCATCTATGACGGTCGCGGAAGCTCGGCGATATTCGCGCAGGGTTGGATTGAGCTGGTGCGAGAGCGTGTATGGAACGTCAGGCAGATGCTCCTTCAGCAGGTCTCCGATACGTCGCTCGTGAGCCGAGTTGACGACAGACCACAGAAGGCAAACGCCAACCGCTTCAATTTTCAGTGCCTCCAGTTTTTTGATTGTCGTGATGAAGTCGGCTTCGTTCAAATCCTCGACGATGTTGCCGCGCGCATCGACGCGCTCATTGACTTCGAACGTATATCGCCGAGGCACATAGGGCTCAGGGTAGGCGACCGTGAAGTTGAACGGTTCAATACGCCCGCCCTCGCGCATGACCAGGATATCGCGATGACCTTTGGTCGTGATGAAGGCTGTTTTCGCCGTCTTGCCGGTGATGATCGCATTGATGGCCCGGGTGGTTCCGTGCACGAACATGGCGCCGCGGCTGAGGAAATCCCCGAGGCCTAGTCGATAGTGCCTAGCTGCGAGATCCAAGGCATCGAGCACGCCGCGCACCGGGTCGTCAGGTGTCGTCGACGCTTTGAACAGCCTGATCTCGTTGCCATCTTCAACGACGAGGTCGGTGAAAGTACCACCGGTGTCGCACGCCATCCTGATATGATTTGCGCTGGGTTTGATCTCGGTGGCGTGGGTATCCATAAGGCAAGCCTCTTTCGTGCCGGCGCGGATGCATCCGGCCGGATATTCTGGGGTTGTTGGAAGAAGGGCGCTGTTTGGGACTGCTATTCCAAGTGTCGTTTGCCGACACGCGTGGCGGCATCTTCCTGTGGCGGCGCACATGTGTCTCGAATGACGAGTTCGGGCAGGAAGACCGTGTCGGAGCCGGCGTTGGCCGGCGCCGCATTCGGTTTGAGAACACGCTCGACGGCTGCGCTGGCCATCGCCTCGATAGGCTGACGTATGGTCGTCAGTGCGGGAAATGAGAGCTGGCTGATCCAGGCATCGTCCACGCCAATAATCGACATGTCCTTTGGAACGGCAATGCCGGCGGAACGGAAAGTCGCAAGCAACCCCAGCGCGATCATGTCGTTGAACGCGATAATGGCTGTGGGCCTGGGCGACAGCGCCGCCACATCGGAAGCGGCATCGCGACCGACCTCGACCATCTGGGCGTCTGCGACATCAAGTGCGCTCTGGTGACGCTCGAGCACCACTGCCTGGCTGTCATCGAGCTCGTGATCTCTCATCGCTTTCTTGAAGCCGGACAACCTCATCACCCGGCTGTGGGTGATGAGGGGATCCGTGACATACGCAATCCGCCGATGACCGAGAGCAAACAGATGTTCCACGGCAATCCCGATTGCCGCCTCGTGATCGAGATTGACCGTATCGAGCCGAGCAAGCTTCAAATCGAGCCTGTTGGCGTCCACGGCCACGATCGAGAGGTCGCTCCAGGCCGAGTAATAACCCCGCCTGGTGTTCAGGGGCGCGATCGTGATGAGGTCCGCAACGCCTACGGCGGCCAGATTGTCGAGAAACTCCTTCTCGAGCTTCGGATCGCGCATGGTGTTGCACAGGTGAACCCGGTAACCCGCCTTCACTGCGGCCTGCTCGATCGAGAACACCATCTGCCCGTTGAAGGGATTAACGATGCTCGGCACGACAAGGGCGATTACACGGGCCTTACCGGTCTTTAATTGGCGCGCTGCCTGGTTCGGTCGGAAATCAAGCTCAGCAATTGCCGTCGCAATGCGCGTCCTGGTCTCCGTCCCGAGCCGGTGGAATCGATTGTTCATGTAGTTCGAGACGCTGCTCACGGATACGCTCGCCGCTTTCGCGACGTCCTGAATGGTGGCGCGGTCCGCGGCATCTGTGGGCGATCCACTTTTCGGCGGCATGTCGTTCAAATCTCCCAAGGTCCCAGAGACCCTCATTCTACAACTCCCGCAAGAGAACAAAACCTCGATGGTCGCGAGTCCAGCTCCGCCGTTGTGCGGTCGAGCAAGTTGGTAAAACGGTACACTAAAAATTCTCCCTGTCAATCGATCGCCGATCTGGCGATGTCGCCTATCATGTCGTCGATATCCCGGGTTTTGGCGAGATAGCTCGACTCTGATGAAGGCAAACACGTCAAATGGGAGTTGACAGGTGAAAAAAGGCAGGTGTATCGTTTTACCAACTGTAGCAAGCCGAAGAGCTTCGCAGCAGGCTTAACGGCGCTGAACACGTCTCGCTTGGGGCAACGCCACGCCTGAAACTTGCACGATCGTTTTCTTGTGATGCTGCCGCTAGTCCGACGGGTACCGGGGCGAAGTCGGCAATACAAAGCTTTCCATCATCAAAAAACCGACGGAGACGGAACATGAAAAAGTTTTTGCTGGCCGCCGCATGTCTAACGTTGCTCGGCGTCCCTGCTCAGGCCGAAACAATCGGCTTCAGCATGCAGCGGTTCGACGACAATTTTCTCGCGATTCTTCGCAGTGGCCTGGAGGCGCACGCCAAAGACCTTTGGAACGTGACGTTGCTGATCGAGGATGCGCAGGGCGATATCGCCCGGCAGCAAAGCCAGATCGAAAACTTCATTGCCGCCAAGGTCGACGGCATGATCGTGATCCCGGTAGAGGCCGATGCCGGCGTCGCAATGTCCAAGACCGCCGACAAGGCCGGAATTCCCCTGGTCTTCGCCAACAATCAGCCTTCCAACGTCGATCAGCTGCCGGAGAAGCAGGCTTTCGTCGGCTCTGACCAGATCCAGGCAGGCAGCCTGGAGGCGAAAGAGGTGTGTCGCCTGCTGGGCGGCAAGGGCAAAGCCGTCATTCTGATGGGCGAACTCGGAACCCTGGTTGCGCGTGGCCGCACCGAGGCGGTGCACGAGGTCTTCAAGTCCGATGACTGCAAGGGCATCGAGATCGTCGAAGAGCAGACGGCCACCTGGTCACGCACGCAGGCGCTCGACCTGACCACAAACTGGCTGTCGGCGGGTCTCAACTTCAATGCCGTCATCGCAAACAACGACGAGATGGCGCTGGGTGCGCTTCAGGCCATCAAGGCAAGTGGCGGATCAACCGGCGACTACGTCGTTGCCGGCATCGATGCAACGCAGGACGCCTTGACAGCCATGAAGTCAGGCGACCTCAAGGTGACCGTTTTCCAGGACGCGATCAGCCAGGGAAAAGGCGCGCTCGACACGGTTCTGAAGCTGGCCCGAGGCGAGAAGACCGACAAGAAGGTCTTCACCACGCTCGAACTCGTCACCAAGGACAATATGGACAAGTACCTGAAAAGGAACTGACCGCCAGCATCGCGCGCCGGTCATTGATCGGCGCGCGGACTGTTCCGTTCGATCTGGATTTGGGACGACTTCGATGCAGACCACAGTCGCCGCTACGCCAATCCCACCTGGTCTTGAGGACAAGCGTCAGCCCTGCCTGCTGAGCGCGACCGGAATCAGCAAGTCGTTTCCGGGCGTGGTGGCTCTCGACGACGTGAGCTTTCAACTCAGGCGGGGTACCGTCCATGCGCTGATGGGCGAGAACGGCGCCGGCAAATCCACGCTGATGAAAATCCTGGCGGGGATATACCAACCCGATGCAGGAGAAATCTTCCTCGACGGCATTTCCGCCCAGTTCAAGACCCCGCTCGACGCGCTGACACAGGGTGTCGGGATGATCCATCAGGAATTGAACCTGATGCCCTCGATGACGGTCGCGGAGAACATCTGGATCGGCCGAGAGCCACGCAATCGATTTGGGATCGTCGATCATCGGCGCATGAATCGCCTATCGCGCGATCTTCTCGCGGAGCTGAAGATCAGCCTGGATCCGGAGGCGGAAGTTCGCCATCTGTCGATTGCCAGCAGGCAGATGGTGGAAATCGCCAAGGCGGTTTCCTATCGCTCGCGTGTCCTGATCATGGATGAGCCCACCTCGGCACTGACAGAGCGCGAGTCGGCCCATCTCTTCGAGATAATCGGGGATTTGAGAAAGCAGGGCATCGGCATCATCTACATCTCGCACAAGATGCACGAGATCTTCGAAATATCGGACGAGATCTCCGTTTTTCGTGACGGCAAATATATCGGCACCCATGCGGCAGCAGCCACCAGCCGGGACGAGATCATCCACATGATGGTCGGCAGAGACATCTCGACGCTGTTTCCGAAAGAGAACGTGCCGACCGATGATGTCTTGCTTTCGGTTCGGGACCTGACTTTGCGCGGCGTCTTCTCGGGCGTCTCTTTCGATCTGCGGGCGGGCGAGATATTGGGCCTCGCCGGTCTGATTGGGTCGGGGCGGTCCAATGTTGCCGAAACCATCTTCGGGGTGACACCCGCCACCAGCGGCGAGATACGGATAAGGGGGCGACGCGTCGATCTGAGATCGCCACGCGATGCGATCGCCAACGGAATGGCCTTCCTGACAGAAGACAGAAAACAAAGCGGCTGTTTTCTCGTCCTGGACATTCTCGAGAACATGCAGATTGCCGCTCTTCAAAGCCAATTCGTCAATGCCGGTTTCGTGCACGGCAAGGCGATTGCCGCGGCATGCCGCGAGATGAGCAGGACGTTGCGCGTCAAAAGCTCAGGTATCCACACCACGGTCGAAAATCTCTCCGGTGGCAACCAGCAGAAGGTGCTGATCGGACGCTGGCTTTTGACCAGACCGGGCATCCTCATCCTCGACGAGCCGACACGCGGCATCGACGTTGCCGCCAAGGCCGAGATCCACGCTCTGGTCTCAGCGCTCGCCAGCGCGGGCGCCGGCGTCATTCTGATTTCCTCGGAGATGCCGGAGATCCTCGGAATGAGTGACCGCATCATGGTGATGCATGAAGGCAAGATCACCGGCGTTCTGGACCGCGATGAGGCGACGCAGGTCAAAATAATGGAACTCGCTTCGAAGTAGGCGAGGAAAGAGGAACTGTACGATGGGAAAAGACACAACAGCCGCCGCCATGCCTGAGTACCGTGGCGGCCTTGGCGGTTGGCGAAAACCTCAGGAGCTCAATATCTTCCTGGTCCTGGTGGGGATCGTTGTCCTCTGCGAGGTGTGCGGCTGGCTGTTGATCGGGCAGAGTTTCGTCTGGAATCCGCAGCGCCTCACGATCACCATCCTCCAGGTGTCCGTGGTCGGGATTATCGCAATCGGCGTGACGCAGGTCATCATCACCGGCGGCATCGACCTTTCTTCGGGGTCCGTCGTGGCGGCAAGTGCGATGCTGGCGGCTGGGTTTGCCCAATCCGCGGAATGGTCGAAAGCGCTTTATCCTTCGTTGACCGATCTGCCGGCCATCGTCCCGATCGGCGTTGGTGTCCTGGTCGGTTTGATTGCAGGGATAACCAACGGTGTTTTTGTCGCCTATGCCCGGATCCCGCCGTTCATCGCAACGCTCGGCATGATGGTTTCAGCTCGGGGCATTTCGAAATGGTATACAAAAGGCCAGCCCATTTCGGGGCTGACCGATCAATTCACCGCCATTGGCTCGGCTGCATGGCCGGTGTTCGTCTTCATAGTCGTCGCCATAATCTTCCATGTTGCGCTTCGCTACACCCGCTACGGCAAGTACACCTATGCCATCGGCGCGAACGTCCAGGCAGCGCGGGTCTCCGGCATAGATGTCGAAAGGCATCTGGTTAAGGTCTACGCGATCGCCGGAATGCTTGCCGGTCTCGCCGGCATCGTCACCGCGGCGCGCGCGCAGACGGCTCAGTCCGGCATGGGATACATGTATGAGCTCGATGCGATTGCCGCAGCCGTGATCGGCGGAACGTCGCTTGCCGGCGGGGTGGGCCGGATAGGGGGCACCGTAATCGGCGTGGTGATCCTGGGCGTGATGTCGTCAGGCTTCACGTTTCTGCGGGTCGACGCCTACTACCAGGAAATCGTCAAGGGCCTGATCATCGTCACGGCCGTGACCATTGATGTCTACCGGAATCGGCAGAAACGCTCCTAGATCGAGCCCGCTCGCGGGCGCCTACTCCAAAACAATAAAAGCCGCCAGATAAAAATCACAAAGGCAGGAATGTTTCCGCAAGCGCAAGAAGACTTCAGGTCAATTCTGAAAATTCCATCGATGGAGATCGAAAATGCAAATAAGAGCACTGCACAGCTTGACATTGCAGCATTTTGACTTCGGCGCACTCGCCGAATGCGTATCTCAAAGGTGGCGATATCTGGCCAGGGTTCACGACTTTGCTCGTCGCCTTGTTGACAAACATGGGGCGGGCCGTGCGTCGGATCTTACAAAAGGGGCCGCCGCCAGAGCGTCGGGGAGGCGCGGGGCGATCCTGCGGGCCATTGCCGAGTCAGTGAACGATCTGACGCGGTTGGACATTTTCTACCATTGACTGGACGGTTCGAGCTTACGGCAAAAACCGCCCACAGTCGCTCACCAGGCAACGATCAACTCAGCCGATCGGGTGCAGTTCTATGGCCAACCAAACCGCATCGGTGTCGGCGAAATAGCGACGCCATGGATATTTCCACTGGTTCGTTCCGCTGACCCGGCAAAACGCCTCATAGGTAAAGCCCGGCGCCATGAGGACATCTTGATAAAGCGTCGCCTGGTCGTTCTCCCGGAATTTCTGCATGCGGCCGGTTCCGAATATCTGCGTGTGGATCTCCAGGAAGGGATGGTTTGTCGTGAATGAAGCAGTCGGTTTCAGCAGGTGACCACCAGAGGTTCAGTTTGAGCACGAAGCGCTGCATTTGCCGTTCCACGGCGACCTCGCCTGTAAAGAACAGCGGGTCGAGCTCGACTTCGCCGATCGTGTCCTGCGGCGAGATGAAGAGCGGGGTCTGGCGCGGGAAAGACCGGATGCGGTTGCCGAGCCAGTCCCAGCCGCGGAACATGACGCCGCCCAGGTCGACTGTCTTGCAAACTTTCAGGACAGCGATCCGGCCGCTCTGTTCGATCGTCGCTTTCGACAGCATAGCCGAGCGCCACGGCGCAATTGAAGTCTTGATCGCATCGTCGATGATCAGCCGGTCGCTCGACAGGTTGACGACGATGCTGCTTTCGACGTGCAGGCCGGCGCCATTTTCGAAGAAATCGGCGGCGACGAAATCGTCCGCGAAATTCAGAGATCGATGCTGCAGCAGGCCGGTGCCCCGATGAACACTCATATCGTTCCTCCACCCATCGCGACCGTAGGGCGATGCCGTCCTGCGACCGCTGTCGCCATGTCACATCGACTGACGATCAAAAGGACAGAAAGGGCGGGCTTCAGCAATTTCGCAGACGCCCTTCGATCAGCGCGATCTGACGCAATGCCTGCGTCACTGGCTGGCATTGCCCTGTCAGCGGCAATGGTCGAGCCGTCGATCCAACAGCGGGCAGAGGGTCTGGCGCCGAAATTTCAACGGCCGATTTGGTTTCGCTTCGCAAGCCCGGCGCCATCGCAGAACGGGCGGCAGCATAAGCTGACAGCATTTTACGCACTGGCAGCTTCAGCTTGCGTCACATTAGACATCATTGAGAAATTGCGAGTTGGCTGTCGGCGAAGTCACATCGCAGGACAATCAGCCGATCCGGACCGACCTCCCAGAGGAGTGGTCGTGCATACCGGAGGCAAGCCAGAAAAGAGCGGAGCAAATGCATGCCGGCGCACGAAGACGTGCGACGGCCGACCGCTGACGAGGGGAGTTCTGCAGACATGAAGCTTACTGGCGGCCAGGTCATCGCGACCGCATTGAAGAAGTACGGCATCAAATACGTGGCAGCCATCCCGGGGCATGGATGCTGGGCGATGCTCGATGCCTTCCTGCAGAAGGGCAGCGAAATCCCGGTCATCCAGGTGATGCATGAGCAATGCGCCGTCCACATGGCCGATGGATACTGGCGCGCCTCGGGCAAGCCGATGGCGGCGATGACTTCGATTGGACCCGGTGCCGCTAACACCATCATCGGCCTGGCGACAGCCTACGCCGACTCGACGGCGGTGCCGCTCTTCACCGGCGGGCCGGCGACGCATATGCGCGGCCACGGGGTCATGCAGGAGCTCGATCGCCACCGCACCAATTTCTTCCCGCAGATCGCCAGCGGCGCCGTCAAACGATCTTTCGAAGCTGGTCGCGTCGATGAATTGCCCTTCATCATGCATCGCGCCTTCAACGCCATGCTCAGCGGTCGTCCGGGTCCGGTGCATGTCGAAGTGCCGATGGATATCCAGTCGCAGGCAGCCGAGGTGGACATCCACGACCTAGATCTCAGGATGGCGATGGGCCGCGCCCGACCTGACCAGCGGGCAGTCGAGGCTGCCGCCGCGGCGTTGCTTGCGGCAGAGCGTCCGGTGATCGTGGTTGGCGGCGGTGCCATCACGGCGGAAGCAGCACCGGAAGTGAGGAAGTTGGCCGAAAAGACCGGCGCCGTGGTTGTCACGACCTGGAACGGCAAGAGTGCCTTCCCGGAAGATCATGTGCTTTTCGCAGGAGCGGTAGGCCAGACGGGAACTTCGGCCGGCAACAATATCGCTGCCGGGGCGGACCTCGTTGTTTCCGTCGGCTGCCGCTTCACCGATTGGTCCGCGTCCAGCTGGCGCAAAGGCGTCAGTTTCTCGATCCCGCCGGCGAAGCTTGTCCACATCGACATCGACCATCAGGAGATCGGCAAGAATTACCCGACTGCGGTCGGGCTTGTCGCCGACGCCAAGATGGCGCTTGCCGATATCATCGATGCCATTTCGTCCGAGCAGTCAAAGAAGACGCTTGCCCGGCGGGAAGCATTCCACAATGCGGTCGCTCGTGAGAAGGCCGATTGGGAAACGCAGCTCGCCGTACGTCGCGACAGCAACCAGTTCCCTTTCACGACGCAGCGTCCGCTGAAGGAACTTCGCGAAATCATGGGTCGCGAGGACATTCTTCTGGTCGGCTCAGGCAACACGCAAGGCGTCGTCAAACAGACCTATCCGGTTTACGAGCCACGCACGCACATCACCTCCGGCAGCTACTCCTCGATGGGTTGGGCGCTGCCTGCTGCCCTCGGCGCCAAGCTCGCCTGCCCGGACCAAAAGGTCTGCGTCATCCTCGGTGACGGCGACTTCATGATGTCGATGCAAGAGATGGCGGTGGCAGCGATGCACAACATCCCGATCGTCATCGTCGTACAAAACAATTCCGGCTACATGTCGATCCGCGGCGGACAGCGCAAGATCCTCGGCCGCCATGTCGCCAGCGAATTCAATATGGGCAATGGCGGCGCCTACTCGCCGCAATTCGCTGAAATTGCCAAGAGCTTCGGCATGGACTCCTGGCGCGTCGAGAGCGCCGACAAGCTGAAGCCGGCCCTCGAAGCTGCATTTTCCTGCGGCGGCCCAGCGCTCGTCGAAGTGCCGACGGCGCGCGATGCGGCAGGCGCTTTCGTCCCAGGCTGGTGGGACTTCCCGATCCCCGCCTATCACGACGAAGGTCAGGACGACTATTGGCGAGAACGTGCGCAAGAGCAGCATCTTTGACCGCATGGTCAGGGCAGCAGCGACAATACCGCCACCAAACCTGAGAGGCGCAAGAGCCACGTGACGACGAATAGCCCCCGAGCAACGATCACAGAAATTTTGACCGGCTGGCCCTCGAAATCCTGGCTGGTGTTGCTGCCGACTTTGCTGGTCACGTTGCTGGTCGTCTACGGCTATATCCTGTGGACGGTCGTCGTTTCCCTGACCTCGTCGCGCTTCTTCCCCAAGTACGATTTCGTCGGCATCGAGCAATACGCAAAATTGTGGAAGGCTGATCGCTGGCAGATCGCGGTCGACAATCTTTGGATCTTCGCATCGCTCTTCATCGGCCTTTCAGTTGTTGCCGGCCTGGTGCTTGCGATCTTCCTTGACCAGAAAGTGCGGCTCGAGAACGTCATCCGCAGCATATACCTCTACCCGATGGCGATCTCCTTCATCGTCACCGGCATCGCCTGGAAATGGATACTCAACCCTGGCCTCGGCATCCAGAAACTGGTGCGCGATATGGGCTATGTCGATTTCAAGTTCGACTGGCTGATCGACCCGAAGATGGCCATCTACACCATAGTGCTTGCCGCCTTCTGGCAGTCCTGTGGTTTCGTCATGGCGATTTTCCTGGCGGGCCTGAGAGGTGTCGACGCGGAGCTCTTCAAGGCAGCTCGCATCGACGGCGCTGGCCTGCCGAGAATCTACTGGTCGATCGTTCTGCCGATGCTGCGCCCGGTCTTCTTCAGCGTCATCGTCATCCTGCTCTACCAGGCGCTACGCTCGTTCGACCTCATCGTGTCTCTGACGAATGGCGGTCCGGGGTTCTCCAGCGATCTGCCGACGACCTTCATGTACCAATACACTTTTGGACGTGGCCAGCTCGCTCAAGGCGCCGCAAGCGCGGTGATGATCACGATGACGGTGATCGCCATCATTGTCCCTTACCTCTATTCGGAAATACGCCATGAACGCCGCAACGCTCGCTAGCCCGGTGCCGCGTTCGGCGGCGCGTATCGATGTCGCACGAGTCCTGGGATGGGCCGCGGTCTACTTCACCCTTCTCATCTTCGTTCTGTTCTTTGTCGGGCCATTGTTCGTGATGATCACCACCTCGTTGAAATCGATGGAGGAGATACGTCTCGGCACTTTGGTCGGCATCCCGCGCCACCCAACCATTCAGCCCTGGATCGATGCGTGGTCGAACGCGTGCGTGGGAGTCGAATGCACCGGCCTCAGCCCATTCTTTCTCAACACCATCTACCTGGTCGTTCCGGCAACGCTCATTCCCACGGCAATCGGCGCACTCAACGGCTACGCCCTCACGCAGGTCGATTTTCGCGGGCAGAACATCGTCTATGCGATCATCTTGTTTGGCTGCTTTGCGCCCTACCAGGCAATTCTGATTCCGCTTGCTCAAACACTCGGCAAACTCGGCCTCGCCGGCACGATCAACGGCCTGATCCTTGCACACGTCGTCTATGGTCTGCCGTTTACGACGATGTTTTTCCGGAACTTCTTCATCTCTGTGCCAAGCGATCTCGCCAAGGCCGCCAGGATAGACGGCGCGGGTTTCTTTCAGACATTTCGCCACGTGATGCTGCCGATGTCGCTGCCGATCATGGTGGTGGTGATCATCTGGCAGTTCACCAGCATCTGGAACGACTTCCTGTTTGGCGTGGCTTTCACCTCGGGACGAAATGTCCCGATCATGGTGGCGCTCAACAACATCGTCTCGAGCAGCACCGGAGAGCGTCCGTACAACGTCGACATGGCTTCGGCCATGCTCGCCGCGTTGCCGACGCTCCTCGTCTATGTGTTCGCCGGAAAGTATTTCGTCCGCGGTCTGATGGCCGGATCTGTAAAGGGGTAGGGCCGTGGCACAACTCAACATCCGCAGTCTTCACAAGTCCTACGGCAACCTCCCGGTGCTCGAGAACATCGACATCGAGGCAAGGGACGGCGAATTCCTCGTATTGCTCGGCCCGTCGGGTTGCGGCAAGTCGACCCTGCTCGGCGCCATCGCAGGCCTCGAACCAATCAGCAGCGGCGACATTCTGATTGACGGGCGCTCGGTCGCCAGACTTGAGCCAAAGGATCGCGACATCGCCATGGTGTTCCAATCCTATGCGCTTTATCCGACGATGACGGTTCGCGATAATATCGCCTTCGGCATGAAAGTGCGCGGCGTGGCAAAGCCAGAGCGCGACAAGGCGATCGCCCGTGTCGCGGAGACGCTGCAGATCGGCGCTCTGCTTGACCGGAAGCCGGGTCAACTGTCGGGTGGTCAGCGGCAGCGTGTCGCAATGGGCCGCGCGCTCGTGCGCTCGCCCAAGATCTTCCTGTTTGACGAGCCGCTATCGAATCTGGACGCAAAGCTTCGCGTCGAAATGCGCGCCGAGATCAAGAAACTCTACCAGCGTCTCTCGGCGACAATCGTCTACGTGACGCACGACCAGGTCGAAGCGATGACGCTTGCGACCAAGATCGTGGTGATGAAATCGGGGGTGATACAGCAGATCGGCTCGCCCGACGAAATCTACGGCCGCCCCGCCAACACCTACGTCGCGGGGTTCATTGGCTCGCCGCCAATGAACCTGATCCCGGCTCGCATGCGTCGAAAGGATGGCCGTGTGCTGCTTGAAATCGAGGGCGCTGGCGACAAACCGATCCACCTTGCGATCTCGGGTCCTGCCAATCCATCTGCCGCCCCAGAGGGGACGGCGGTCATTGCGGGTATCCGCCCCGAGGCGATCTTTCTGCCGCACGAGAAAAATCATGAACACACCCAGAAAGTCGATGCGGTGGTCGACCTTGTCGAGCCAACGGGCTCCGACACTTTCGTCACGCTTACCCTTGGCGGCAACAAAGTCATTGCGCGGTGCCATCCGAAATCGGCGCTGAGGGCAGGCCGCGAAACCTTCCTGGTCGATATCGATGGCATCCAGATATTCGACGTCAACACAGGCATGCGCATCGAGCAGGCTGGAGAGGACGCGGGCATGCCACCGATCGACGTGACGCGGTTCGCGACCGGGTAGATCAACCCAGGGCCTTCGAGGCAACACGCCACAACCGACAATGAAAAAGGCGGCAGACGTTTCGGCGCGTCTGAGCCTTCGTGCACCAATGTCTGCCGAACAAGGAGCAACCATAATGAGCATCAAGGGGAAGCGGAAATATTTCGGGCCAGTTCTGCTGAGTGCAGCGGCCGTCGCGTCAATGGCAATCAGCATACCGGCCTACTCCGCCGAAAACGAAATCGAGGTCGTCCATCAATGGACCGCCGCGGGCGAAGCTGCGGCAATGAAGGTGTTGAAGGACGCTGTCGACGCGCAGGGTCTCAAGTGGGTGGACTCGCCGATCGCCGGCGCCGGCGGCAAGAACATGACACAGGCGCTGCAGGCGCGCTTCGCGGCCGGCAATCCGCCCGCCGCATCGCAGATGCCAGGTCAGTTCGTCTTGGAATATGCGCAAGCCGGTTCTCTCGGCGACCTGTCGGCAACCGCTGAGAAGGAAGGATGGGAACAGCTCGTCGCTCCCGCTCTGCTCGACTACATGAAGGTCGATGGAAAGATCGTTGCGGTGCCGCTCAACCAGCGGCGCGAGAACATGCTCTGGATCAACAAGAAGGTTCTCGACCGGTTCGGCGGAAAGGTACCGGAAAGCTGGGACGAGTTCCTGACGCTTGCCGAGAAGATCAAGGCGGGTGGGATAATACCGCTGGCGCTGGGTGGTGACGACTGGCAGGAGGGCGAAATCTGGACAGACATCCTGATCGGCCAGGCCGGCGTCGACTTCTACAAGAAGGCAGTGATGGCGACCGACCACGCAGCCATCAAGAGCGACACGATGGTCAAGGTGTTCGACACCTTCCGCAAGGTGCTCGCCTATGCCGACCCCAACCGCGCCGGCACCGACTGGGCGATCGAGACGGGCAAGGTGATCAAGGGCGAAGCCGCAATGCAGTTCCAGGGTGACTGGGCAAATGGCGAGTTCGTCGCCGTCAACATGAAGCCTGGCGTTGACTATCTCTGCACGGCGGCGCCCGGACACGGCCACACGTACGTCTTTCTCACCGACTTCTTTGGCATGTTCAAGCAGCCGAATCCCGAAGCGCAGAGGAAGCAGGAAATTCTCGCCAGCGCGGCGATGTCGATCGAAGTTCAGGAGAACCTGAACCTCAAAGGTGGCTCTATTCCGGCACGCCTCGATGTACCGCGTGACAGGTTCAATGACTGCTCCAAGCAGGCCTTTGCTGACCGTGAGGAAGGCATGAAAGACGGCACGCTCATTCCCTCGTTCGTCGAAAACAATGCGCTGCCGCGCGACATCCGCGCTCCGTACATGGACGTCATTACACAGTTCGCAAATACGCCCGACATGACCTCGCAGCAGGCAGTCGACAAGCTTGTCGAAGGGTTGAATTCCCTCTGACCCTCCTTGGACGCCGCCGGTGCGAAAGCCGGCGGCGTCGCATCCTGCCAACCGGAAAGACGAGATGACCATGGCACGCCATTTGAAGCGAGCAGACGAGAACTTGCGCCCCGCTGTGTTCGAAGGCGAACTGCGCGCGACGATCGAGGCGATCATCACCGACGTCGCAGAGCATGGTGACGCGGCGGTGCGGGCGCTCTCGGCGAAATTCGACAGCTGGGACCGTGAAGATTTTCGCCTGAGCGAGCAGGAGATCGAGGATTGCCTGTCCCAGCTTTCGATGGGTGAACTCAGCGATATCCGTTTTGCTCAAGCACAGGTGCGCAATTTTGCGGAGAAACAAAGGGCGTGTCTGCTCGACCTTGAGGTCGAAACGCTGCCGGGCGTTTTCCTCGGTCACAAGAACATACCGGTCGAGAATGTTGGCTGCTACGTACCGGGAGGCCGCTACCCATTGCTTGCTTCCGCACATATGTCGATCATCACGGCAAAGGTGGCGGGATGTCCGCGGGTGATCAGTTGCGCGCCGCCCTTTCGAGGCAAGCCGGCGCCGGCGATCGTGGCCGCACAGCATCTGGCGGGCGCCGACGTCATTTATTGTCTGGGTGGCGTGCAAGCCGTTGCGGCGATGGCCCTCGGCACCGAGACGATCGCCTCCGTCGATATGATCGTAGGCCCCGGTAACGCCTTTGTCGCGGAGGCCAAGCGGCAACTCTTCGGGCGGGTCGGCATCGATCTCTTCGCAGGCCCGACCGAGACGCTTTTGATCGCCGACGAAACCGTGGATGGCGAACTTTGCGCGACCGATCTGCTTGGCCAGGCCGAACATGGCGTCGATACCCCGGCGATTCTGATCACGAATTCCGAAAAACTCGCTCGAGACACGCTCAACGAGATCGATCGGTTGCTGGCCATCCTGCCGACGGCGGCGGTCGCGGCCAAGGCGTGGGCCAATCATGGGGAGGTCATTCTGTGCGAGGACGCAGTGGAAATGCTCCAGGTGGCCGACAGGATCGCCAGTGAGCACGTGCAGGTGATGACAAGGGATGACCGCTACTTCCAGGAGAATCTCACCAACTATGGCGCGCTGTTTCTCGGGCCGCGCACGACGGTCGCCTATGGCGACAAGGTGATCGGCACCAACCACACGCTGCCTACGAAGCTTGCGGCGCGCTACACCGGTGGGCTGTGGGTGGGCAAGTTCCTCAAGACCTGCACATTCCAGCGCATCGACACTGACGCTGCTTCCGCGGAAGTCGGAGCCTATTGCTCGCGTCTGTGCATGCTCGAAGGCTTCGTTGGTCACGCGGAACAGGCCAACATCCGTCTTCGGCGCTATGGCGGCTTGAATCTGCCCTATGGGACCGGCGCCCGGCGCTACGCCTAATTCGGAGAGGAAATCCGTTCTCACGCGTGGCGCTACTATTGTTTGGAGGGAGTATGGTCGATTTCATCGTGGTTGGAGGAGGGTCTGCCGGTTGCGTGGTGGCTTCCAGGCTCAGCGAGAATCCCGATGTTTCGGTGCTCTTGCTTGAACAAGGCCCCCGAGACAACAGCCCCTACATCCATATGCCGGTCACCTACTACAAGACCGCACAGGGCAATCTGCTGCAGCGCTTTGAGCAGGTCCGCAGCGAGGCGGACAAGCATCTTGGCGCTCAAACAATGGTCCAGCCCAGGGTTCTTGGTGGAGGCAGTTCCGTCAATGCCATGCTCTACATTCGAGGCGCGCCGGACGACTACGAACGCTGGGTGGAGCAAGGGGCCACGGGTTGGTCCTACAAGGAGGTCTTGCCGTTTTTCAAACGCTCCGAGGACAATGACCGGCTGTCCAACGAAGCTCATGGTGAGGGCGGCCCGCTGGGCGTCTCGGATCCCTGCTATGTCCACCCGCTGAGCCGTTCATGGCTGAAAGCCTGTCAGGAGGCTGGCCTTGCCTTCAATGCGGATTTCAACTCCGGGGAGCAGGCTGGATGTGGTTTCTATCAGCTGACAATTCGCAACGCCCGGCGCTCGAGTGCAGCCGTTGCCTTTCTGAAGCCGGCGCAGAGGCGATCAAATCTGAAGGTGCGAACAGATTGTCGCGTCTTGCGCATCGTCTTCAAACAGGGACGCGCCGTTGGGGTAGAGATAGCCGACGGGCAACGGACGTCGACTATCTATGCCGATCGTGAAGTCATCATATCCGCGGGAGCGATCAACTCACCCCACCTGCTGATGCTTTCCGGCGTCGGTCCCGCCGCGCATTTGCGATCCTGCGGTGTCGACGTGGTGCACGATTTGCCTGGTGTCGGACAAAATCTCTGTGATCATGTCGACATCTATATGACCTATCAACTGTCGGGACCCTACAGCTACGATCGCTACAAAAGCCCTCTGTGGCAGTCTTGGGCAGGCCTGGAGTATCTGCTTTTCCGACGCGGGCCGGTTACGTCGAACGTCATGGATTCGGGGGCGTTCTGGAGCTCGAGCCAATCCACCGATCGGCCGGATATTCAGTACATATTCCTGTGCGGCAGCGGCATAGAATCCGGCGCCCCGGTTCCTGGCGGGTTCGGCTGCACCTTGAACGCGACCCACATCCGACCGAAGTCCAGAGGATGGTTGGGGCTACGAAGTTCCGACCCCGCGCAGCCTCCGCATATCGTGCCCAACTATCTTTCCGAGCCTTCCGATCTCGGTTGCCTGGTCGAGGCAGTTCAACGCGGCCAAGAGATCATGTCCCAGAAGGCGCTCTCAAAATACATCGAACGTGAGCATATGCCGGGCAAGCAACTTATGACGAAAGCCGATTACGAGCAGTACATACGGCAGTATGCGCAGTCGTCCTTGCATCCCAGCGGCACCTGCAGAATGGGGACCGACGACCTCGCCGTCCTGGATCCGGAACTACGCGTCCGCGGCCTCGACGGCCTGCGCGTCATCGACGCTTCAGCGATGCCGTCCGTGGTGTCGGGCAACACGAATGCTCCGACAATAATGATCGGGGAACGAGGGGCGGACTTTATCTTGCGCTCATTGACCTGACACGCCGGTTGCTGCGCCTTTCTGCCACCATTCCATGAAGGCGGCGCGCCGGGAAACTTGATCTTTCGGATTCAAAAAAGGAGACAGACATGAACAATCAGACGAAGGGCCTCCCTGGACTGGCAGGGATCGATCACGCCGGTTTGGTGGTGCCGAACATGCAAGAGGCGATCGCCTTCTTTCGAGACATCATCGGATGCGAATTCATCTACTCCGGCGGATCGTTGAAGGACGACACCGGGAATTTCATGCAAGACAAAATGAATATCCACCCGCGCGCACACATGAAAGAGGTCGTCTTCATGCGCTGTGGCAATGGGAGCAACATTGAACTTTTCGATTTCGAGGCCCCTGATCAAAAGACAGTATTCCCCCGAAACAGCGACATTGGCGGCTATCATCTGTGCTTTTATGTGGATGATATCAACGCAGCCAGCGAACATCTCCGCAGCCATGGGGTTAAAGTCTACGACAAACCGGAGTTCGAAAAACACGGTCCCGGAGCGGGCGAGTCGTGGGTCTATTTCGAAGCGCCATGGGGCCTTCAAATGGAACTTATCAGCTATCCATCCGGCAAGGCCTATGAGGCAAATGCAGGAATGCGGCTGTGGAACCCGACACAATCTAGCCACTAGGTCCACCGCTATCTATCCGCCACCCCGATCCAAATCGGGTTCGATTGCCTCCCAAGGCGAAGTGCGCTCCGTAGTCCGGACAGCCCGGCTGCGGGGCGCATTTGTGTGTGCAGATGGGCGGGCGCAGAAGAACTGGGCGGCGACGAGTGCCCTCCGACTTGTCCACAAAGTACTCCACGACCCAATCGCGGATTCAGTCAGTCAGATGGCTTGGGTTGGGCGCACCCGAGCAAGTGTCGCCTTCAGACAAACGGGTCCGCGTCGACCCGTCGCCCCAGCATGAAGCAGTCGGAGACCAGTTGTAGCGGCGTTGAATCTACATCCGATTTCCCGGACTTCAACAGCTCGGCGAAATGGGCATAGATGCCTTCGTATTCCTGGGACGATGAACCGGCGAGAGTAACCTCGCCATTAACACGGAGTTGCGTCCCGCCGTTGCTCAGCTGAAGAGTCGTGCCTTCGTTGGTTTCGACGTCTATGTCCCAGGATGGTTCACCGGTTTGTTGCCAGTCGAGTTCGGCGGTCAAATCGGCGTCAATCCCAATGGGCGACTTGAAGCGAATGGAGGCAGCAATGGGTGTTGCCTTGTTCGACGGGATCATCAGGAGCGCATCGGCTACAAGGATCGGAACCGGCATGATTTTCGAGATGATGGAGAATGCGTTGATGCCAGGATCAAACACGCCGAACCCGCCTGGCTCCCAGATCCATTCTTGACCAGGGTGCCAGTAGCGGACGTCCTCCTTCCACGACACATGCAGACGGCGGACCGTCAAACCAGCAAGGAGGTGTTTTGCCTCGTCGACCGCCGCGTTGTGTTGCGAATGCCATGCTGTGAAGACAATGCGTTTGTGGGCGGCAGCATGGGCCAGCAGTGCCTCCAGTTCACCGATTGTCGATGTCGGCGGCCTCTCGAGAAGAAGGTGAAATCCGGCGTCGATTGCTCGGTGTGCGATATCGAAGCGCGGTTTCGGAGGCATACACAGCGTGACGGCATCGAGTTTGATCCCGCTTGCGACGAGTTCCGAAAAAGTCTTGAAGGTTTTCACATTTCCGTAAGAGCCGCGCGAACTGACTACCGCTGCGAGGTTGAAGTCAGCGTTCTTGGCAGCTACCGGCAGATGCTGATCCTGTGCGATCTTGCCCAGGCCTACAACGCAAATTTGAATTGTCACAAATCCTCCTTCCAAATGGCCGAGTTTTTCGTCGCCATCGTTTGCACCGCTGTTAAGGAATGCCAGATTGGAGCCTGATTGGCTCGCTCTTGCCGTTTCAACGAAACACCTCGTCCAGTCAGTGAGTGGGCGTGGCGTCGGGTCGAACCCGTCGAGCCTTTTCTCAAGCTCAGACCGCCAGACCTGCGGCCAGAAGCACGTTTCGTGTCGATTCCGCAGACTTGCGCGCCACGTCCTCGACGCTCATTGACGTGAGCGTAGGCGAAAACACCTCGGGTCCGACCTGGTTGAGGCCGCCTGTGTCCGCCAGGATTCGCAGGATTTCGGCATTCGGGAATTCACCGTCGCCAGGAAACTGGCGGTCGTAGCAATTGTCTTTGATCGTCACCCCCTTCGGCAGCGCCAGAGGGCCATCGTTGACCTGCACGCAATGGATCATGTCGCCGGGGATCGTCTTGAGGAGCCCAATGTCGGAGCCTCCGCGCACGAAATGCCAGACGTCGAACACCAGCCCGCCATTCGACGCGCCGGAATCACGGACGACATTCCATGCCATTTCCAGCGTTGGAACGCCCCACAGCGGGATGAATTCGAGATCACACTTCAGGCCATGCGCAGCCGCGCGGGCGCAGATCGCCACATAGTGCTCCGTGATCTCGTCTGTCGACATTGCATTCAACGGAAAGGTGGCGTTCAGGCTCGCATGGGTGCAGCCGAGCGCGTCGGTCAGGCGAAAAAACTGGTCCGGTGGCGTGTTAACTGTGGCGATGTAGGCCTCGTCCATATTATCCGGGCGCCAGATCCGCGGCCAGGTGTTCAACGGGTCGAGCCGGGTGATGCGCACACCATGATCCGCGGCCTCCGCGACGATGTCCGATGCCGGTTTGCCGCCCTGGATCAGTCTCTCGACGTCACGCGGCATGAGCGACAGCTCCTTGAAGCCGGCAAGTTGCGTCGCCCGGAATTTGTCCGTTAAAGACAGATGCGCTACGTTCGAGAACGGCATCATGTAGGAATTGACGGTTCTCGACATATGCGGCTCCGGCACGTCTGCGATGGTGCTTACCATCTGCACCCACCAACTGGCGTGGACGCGCGCGGCTGACAGGCATCGACGGCAGCTGACTTCACCCGCAAGCAGCGCTCAGCGCAATTTCGCAGGCGGCATGACACTTGAGCACTCTGACGCACTTCGCTTGAGCGGTGACGGTCAATCTCAAATGGAGTCTATCGTCGACGTTCCGGATGTAAGATAGGTGATCACTTCCTTGGGTATCGAAGCGTCGCTCGGTGAAAGCACCGTGGCACGGCGCAGGTCGCCTTTCCGAGTCTTCCGGTCTCCCACAAAATGCATGGCCACCTTTTGCGCAACCGGCTGTCGCACCATGCTCGCCGCGATTCCGCTGGTTACCCCGAACATGAACTTCTTCGAATTTCGGTCGATTGAGGCGAGATTGCTGAATGTCATCTCGTTACGTTGGATGGTCTCGAAATCGATTGAGAACAGGCGATTGGAAATATAGAAACTGAATCCGTGGTATTTGAAAATATAGTCAATCTTATTAGAGCCATCGAGGTTCGGGAACCGTTCAACGTAGCTATGCATCAATATCCCGTCTTTCGAATAGAGATAAAATATTGACCTGAGTATCTGACCTTTGTAGATGGAGGAGTAGTGGTAGCGTTCGTAGGCCCCAAGAAAATCTGCCGCGTCTGTCGCATTCGCGGACAGTATTTCCGTGATAAACATCATCATCTTAGGCGATTTTTGTATCCGCTTGAACAGATGGAAGTGGTTTCCCTCGACAAGCGATTGGAAGTCATGCGGATTGTATGTCAGGACATCGACGCTCAATCCGAAGAAATTCGCGATCAAGCGGAGATTCTTCTGCGACGGCGCGTGAGTTCCGGCGAGATACTTATTGAATTGCTGACGATTGATGCCCAACTTTCGGCATGCTTCCGATACGGTGCCGTGCTGCTCGCATAGAGTTTTAAGATTATCGGCTAGGTTCGCCTGCTGGTTCATCGCGGTTCTCCTGCTGCGCTCTGCGCTGAGCGTTGGCAGCGATATGGCCTCTATTTTGAAGCTTGGTTGCCGCGAATTGACGCTAGATTACACCGCAGTCGCGTCAGTTTGAATAGCGCACGGTTAGTTGGTGTGACAAAAAGTGGAGGTCGTGTATCACGTCCCGTGTGGCCTCCCGCAGCCTGTGTCGTCCGTGACCTCGCCATTCCATTCGCCGCCGACAACGTCGGACTCGGCGGTGGTGATGGGGCAATCTACCCGTTTTGAGTGTCGGATAATCTGCAGTCTGGAATTGTCAGCGCATATCCAGATCCAGCGTGCTGATCGCGACCAGCCGGGTCGTAGACGATGTCGGTGCGGCCCACTGGTCCGCGAATGTTTCCCTCCAGGAAATGGTCGAAGTTTGGATCAGCGAGCAGCATGGTAACCTGTTCGGCGATGTAGGCCCGGATCTCCGGCTCGCCGTTTGCGATTTCCTCGACGATCTCCTCCCGCCCGTCGACCAAAAGCAGAATGTCCTCGGCATCGCGGCTGGCGATGAGATCGCCTTGGCCGCGTCCGCGGTATGCCTCCAACTTGGTCGCGACAAACAGCTGCGGCTCGGCATGCCGCTAGCAACCGCAGTCCTCGAGTCTCGTCCTCAGTCCCGGGACAGTGGACAAGCGCGGATCGATCCCGCGCACCACAACGGGTTAATACTCCGAGGTGCTGGAGGAGCCCGGTCTCCAAAGCCAGATCAGCGTCGCTCCGCGTGCCAAGGCGGGCGGCTGCAAACCACCCACCGACTTGCACGCTCCAACCCTCATTGGCGACTCCGCCAGTGAGCCGCTCCAGGCGTCCCAACCAAGACGCACGTGTTGAACCTGCTGCACCGCCTGGTTGACCGCAAAGCCATCACGCCGCCGACCATCGATGCGCCCCAAGCCCTGATGCTGACCAATGAGCCAAAGGTCAATGTCGAGCGCTATGACGCTCTGCGCAAAGCCTCGGAGGCCCGCCATGCACCATAACCCCGCCGCCGGCGCGATCATCATCATGCTCAAGAGCCTCAAGATGCACGGCATGGCCCAGGCCGTAGGCGAGTTGACCGAGCAAGGTGCTCCGGCCTTCGAGGCTGCCATCCCGATCCTGTCGCAACTGCTCAAGGCCGAGACGGCGGAGCGTGAGGTTCGATCGACAGCCTACCAGCTCAAGACCGCCCGCTTCCCGACCTATCGCGACCTCAATGGCTTCGACTTCTCCAGCAGCGAGATCAATGAGACCCTGGTGCGCCAGCTTCATCGCTGCGACTTCCTCAAGGAAGCCAATGACATCGTTCTGGTCGGTGGCCCTGGTACCGGCAAGACCCATGTCGCCACCGCCATCGGGGTGCAGGCCATCGAGCATCATCAGAAACGCGTCCGCTTCTTCTCGACCGTCGAGCTGGTCAATGCGCTCGAGCAGGAGAAAATGCAGGGGCGAGCTGGTCAGATTGCCGGCCGCCTGGCTCACTGTGATCTGGTCATCCTCGATGAGCTCGGCTACCTGCCGTTCAGTGCCTCAGGCGGCGCCTTGCTCTTCCACCTGCTCAGCAGGGTTTACGAGCATACCAGCGTGGTCATCACCACCAATCTCAGCTTCAGTGAATGGGCCAGCGTCTTCAGCGATGCCAAGATGACGACGGCGCTGCTCGACCGGCTCACCCATCATTGCCACATCCTCGAGACCGGAAACGACAGCTTCCGCTTCAAGAACAGCTCGGCCCATGCGCCGCCAAAACCGAAGGAGAAACCCAGACCCTTGACCACCACATTTGACCAAGAACCCAATTAAGAGGCGGGTCACTTCTCGGCGGAAATCAACAGGCATACACAAGTATGATGCCACGAACCACTCGTAGAATGGTGCCAAATCATCGTCTGGCCGATGCTCTCCCTATCAACCGGCCGCACCGGCGGGTTCGCGACAGTGGAGAGCAAAATGAGCATTTTTCAGGTCACCGACGGCACGGCAATTTCCTACACCGACTGGGGCACGGGTCAGCCGATCCTGTTCTCGCATGGCTGGCCGCTGGCCGGCGACGCGTGGGCGCCGCAAATGCTGTTCTTTGCTTCGCAGGGCTACCGCGTGATCGCCCATGACCGCCGCGGCCACGGCAAATCGGGCCAGCCATGGGCCGGAAACAACATGGACCAGTATGCCGACGATCTGGCCGAGCTGATCGAGGCGCTCGATCTCAAGGACGTGATCATGGTCGGGCACTCGACCGGCGGCGGCGAGATCGCCCATTACGTTGGCCGGCACGGCACGGCACGGGTCGCCAAGATGGTGCTGGTTGGTGCCGTGCCGCCCTTGATGCTCAAGACCGAAGCCAATCCCGAGGGTACGCCGATTGAGGCGTTCGACGGACTCCGCAAGGGAACGGCCACCGACCGGTCGCAGTTCTTCAAGGACCTGTCGATGCCGTTCTACGGCTTCAACAAGGAAGACGCCAAGGTCAACCAGGGTCTGCGCGACACCTTCTGGCGGCTGGGCATGCAGGGCAGCATCAAGGCCGAGTATGACTGCATCCGCGAATTCTCCGAGGTCGACTACGCCGAGGACCTCAAGAAGATCGACAAGCCCACGCTGGTCGTACACGGCGATGCTGACCAGATCGTGCCGATTGCAGCGGCCGGCCTCAAGACGGCCAAGATCGTCAAAGGCGCCGAGCTCAAGATCTATCCCGGCGCGCCGCATGGTCTGGCCGAAACGGAGGCCGAAAAATTCAATGCTGACGTGCTCGCCTTCATCAGGGCCTGATCAGCGCCCGGGGCCACGCAGCCGCTGTGTGGCCCACTTTCTTTCGGCCCCAGGAGAGACTCCCATGTCCAGCCATTGCACGCATGTACAGACCATACGCGAGGTGACACCCGGTAGCCGCGGCTGCGAGGAGTGTCTTAGGACCGGGCAGCGCTGGCTGCACCTGCGCATCTGTCGCACCTGCGGCCATGTCGGTTGCTGCGATCAGTCGCCCGGACGCCATGCCACCGCCCATTTCCACCATACCGGTCACCCGATCATCGAAGGCTATGATCCGCCCGAGGGCTGGGGCTGGTGCTATGTCGACGAGATGATGATCGATCTGCCTTCCCAGACGCCGCAGCTGGGGCCAATCCCCCGCTACTACTGAATTATTGCCAGGAGGGTTTGGGCCATGGCTACCAGCGAGACCACTGAGGATCGACGCTTTCCCACCCTGACGGCTGATCAACTCGCTGTGGTCGAGCGGCGGAGCGGCGGTGCCCCGGCAACATTGACGCCAGGTGCCCTGGCCTATGCAGTGGGCGCGACAGACGCGCCTGCCTGGTTCATCGTCGCCGGCACGATGGACATTTTTTCGCATGCGGGCCTCGACCATGAGCGCCTGATCCAGACGCTTGGCCCCGGGCAGTTCAGCGGGGAAATCAATCAGCTGACGGGGCAGCCGACGCTGGCCGGCGGCCGCGCCGGTGCGCAGGGGTGTCAGGCGGTGCTATTGACGGCGGCGCAGGTGCGGGAGCTGGTGATCGGTTCGGCCGATATTGGCGAAATGGTGATGCGTGCGTTCATGCTTCGGCGGGCTGCGCTGATCGACGCCGGCAGCGGGGGACCGATCCTCATCGGTGACCCCAATAGTCCGGACATGGTGCGCCTGCGTGGCTTTCTGGCCCGCAATGGCTTTCCCCATGTCGTGCTGGACGTATCAGTTGATGAGAGGGCTCGGGCCTTCGTTGCGCAGATGCAGCCCGGCGGGGCCACTCTGCCGCTGGTGGTCTGCGCCGACGGCAGCACGCTGCGCTGTCCGGACGACGCTGCGCTGGCGCATTGCATCGGCATATCGCCAACCATCGACACGGACGTCGTCTATGACACGGCCATCATCGGTGCTGGTCCCTCGGGACTGGCGGCGGCGGTCTATGCCGCGTCAGAAGGGCTCAGCGTAGTCGTGCTGGAGGCCAATGCCATTGGTGGGCAGGCCGGCGCATCGGCCCGAATCGAAAACTATCTCGGCTTTCCCAGTGGCATTTCCGGCCAGGCGCTGGCCGGGCGCGCCTTCAGCCAGGCGCTCAAATTTGGCACGAAAATAGCGCTGGCGCAGTCGGTGACCGCCCTGAAGTCTCTGACGGATGAGCGCCTGACCGCCCTGACGTTGTCTGACGGGCAGGTCATCCGGGCCCGGACCACGGTGGTGGCCTCCGGGGCGCGCTATCGCCATCCACCGCTTGCCAATCTCAAGACCTTTGAGGGGCGCGGCATCGCCTACTGGGCGTCCCCCATTGAAGCCAGGCTGTGCGAGGGCGAGGAGATTGCGCTGGTTGGCGGCGGCAATTCCGCTGGCCAGGCTGTGGCCTTTCTGGCGCCGCGGGTGAAAAAGCTGCATCTGGTGATCCGCCGGCCCGATCTGACGGCCACCATGTCGCGCTATCTGATCGACCGCATCGCATCGCTGCCCAATGTGGTGCTGCATGCCAGCTCCGAGGTGTCGGCGCTGGAGGGCGATGAGGTCGCCGGGCTCGATGCAGTGGTCCTGCGCCATCGGAAGAGTGGGCAGGACAGCAGGCTGGCGCTGCGACACCTGTTCCTGTTCATCGGCGCCGATCCCAACACTAGCTGGATGGACGGCTGTGTCGAAACGGACAGCCACGGGTTCATTGTGACGGGTGCGGGTATGGCTGCCATCCCGCCGCCGGCCGGTCGTTTGCCGCTGGAGACCTCCATGTCGGCCGTGTTTGCCATAGGCGACGTGCGGGCAGGCTCCACCAAGCGCATTGCTGCGGCGGTCGGCGAAGGGGCTGCCGTAATCTCCCAGATCCATGCCGCGCTGGCTGCCCGCTCTTCTGCCCCTTGATGGGTCAAAAGCCGTCCGGCCTAACCGATGCTCGGCAGGCCTTGCGGCCGGGCGACCTCCTGCCACGGCGGGCGACCCATACCTGCGTATGAGGCAATCAAACCAAGACACGTCCGGGCCGCCTACACGTACGACAGACCCCACGACGGTGCCCATGCGATCCTTGTAGTCATCGAGAGGACGGTATGTCGAGGCGGAGTTCATCGCCGCCGACGCGGGCTGATCGCGGGTACGCATTGCACCAGACCGTCCCTCCAACCCTTGAAGACAGGAGATGAAAATGGACGACATATCCACCTCAACCGCCAGCAGCATTGTTTCCGACAAACCCCGCAACGGCCGGATCTGGCTGGCTATGCTGGGCTTGGCCCTGCTCGTCGCCGGTCTGCTGGCCAGCGCAAGCCTGATGCTCGCAACCGTCTTTTCGATCATCTATATTGCCGCAATGATGATCATTGCCGGTCTTGCGCAGGTGGGCTTTGCCTTCACCGCCCCGGGCTGGCAGGCCAAGATCCTTTGGACGTTTGGCGGCGTGCTCTACACCGTCGCGGGCGTTTTGGCATTTACCAACCCGCTGCTGGCCAGTGCCGGGTTGACATTGCTGATCGGCGTATTGCTGGTGATTGGCGGCGCGTCCCGCATCGGCTCGGCCGCGCTTGAACACAAGGGCAGTCCTTCCTGGTCGCTCGCTGCCGTGGGAACGGTGACCGCCTTGGCTGGTCTGGCGGTCCTTCTGGCATGGCCCGGGGTCAGCCTGTGGCTTCTGGGCGCCATCCTGAGTGTGGACCTGATCTTCCAAGGGCTCAGCACGCTGGGCATGGCCTGGGCGCTACGCCAGCGCTAGGCAAGTGCTGCCAGTATCGCAGAAAGGGTCGCCCCGTGTCGGGCGGCCATTTTTGCATGTGGAACACGCGTCAGAGGGAAGCCGACCTCACGCCGCAAGGGCGGTTTCGATGCAGTCGATCAGCATCTGGCTCTCGAAGGGCTTGCCCAGGAAGCCAATGGCGCCGGCGGCCATGACCCGTTCGCGGATACGCTCGTCGGGGAAGGCCGTTATGAAGATGACAGGCGTTGCATTGCCCCGGTCGCGCAGGATCTGGGATAGTTCCACGCCGCCGATCCCATCCATCTGGACATCAGTTATCAGGCAGTTGACATCGGACGTGCCGAGCGCGGCAAGATAGTCCTCTGCCGAGGCAAAGGTGGTGGCGTGCATGCCTAGCGAGCGGATCAGGCTGGATGTCGCCTGACGCACCGAAGGGTCATCGTCGACAATGGCAATGGTCTTGACGTGTGACATTGAAATTCCTCGCGCAGCATACTCGAGCGCGCTGCGCCAATGCCATGCAAATGCGCCCACCGGGGCACCAATTCAATCATACACAGGTTTAGTGTCGTCGGCGCTACCCTGACGGGCGCAGGGCCTCGCCCATCTTGACCAGCTCGGCAAGCGAACGCGCGGCCATCTTTTCCATGACATGACCCCGGTGGATCTTGACGGTAATCTCACTGACGCCCAGTTCGCCGGCGACCTGCTTGTTCATCAGGCCGGTGGTGACCAGATCCATCACCTCGCGCTCGCGCGGGGTCAGGGTGGCATGGCGCGCCCGGAGGGAGGCCAGTTGGGCATCGCCGGCACGGCGCTCACGATCAAGCGCCAGGGCCGCCGAAACTGCATCGAGCATGTCCTGATCGCGGAAGGGCTTGGTCAGGAAGTCGAGGGCGCCCGCTTTCATTGCCTTGACCGACATGGGAACGTCGCCATGGCCGGTCATGAACACGATAGGGATGGCGTTGCCCATCTGGGCCAGCTGGGTCTGGAACTCGAGGCCACTGACGCCGGGCAGGCGGATATCGAGCACCAGGCAGCTTTCCGAGATGACCGGGCCCCGTGCCAGGAAGTCGTTTGGCGAGGCAAACTGCTCTACCCGCATGCCCACCGAGCGGAACAGGCTATCGAGGGCATCGCGGAGCGAGGCGTCATCATCAACGACGAAGACCGTGGGTGCGACAGCCGTCATGGTTGTGTCTCCGTATGTGCAGGTAGATTGAACTCGAACGCAGCGCCGCCCTCTGCAAGCAAGTGGGCCCGCAGGGTGCCGCCATGGGCCTCCACGATCGAGCGGCAGATCGCCAAGCCCATGCCCATGCCTTCGTCCTTGGTGGTGAAAAAGGGCGTGAAGAGCTTTGCGGCGGCATCGCTGCTGAACCCCGGGCCGGTGTCGGTGATTTCAACGGACAATCCAGTGTCCGTGGGTCTCGAACGGATGGTCAGATCGCGCTGGGTGGTGCCTGTCGCGGCCATGGCCTGGATGGCGTTGACGATCAGGTTGATCAGCACCTGCTGCAATTGCACGCGATCGCCCAACGCCGGTGGCAACCCATCCGCCAAGGCCAACTTGAGGCTGACCTGGTGGCCGGCGATCTCGCGCTGCACCACTCCCAGCGTGTCGTGCACCAGCTCGTTGACATCGACCGGCGCGGCCTGTGGCACGGCTTTGCTCGCGAGCGCGCGCAGACGCTTGATCACTTCGCTGGCGCGGCGCGCATCGGCGATCATGCGTTCGATGGCGGCGGAAACCTCGGCAAGATCAGGCTCGGGCCGCCGCAGCCAGCGCAGTCCGGCTTCGCCATTGGTCACCACGCCCGCCAGCGGCTGGTTCACCTCATGGGCAATCGAAACGGTCAGTTCGCCCAGGGTCGCCACGCGCGACACGTGCGCCAGCTCGGCCTGCGCCTGGTGCAGATCGTTCTCGGCCTGATGCCTGGCTGTGACGTCCATGAAGCTGACCAATACCCTGTCGAGCGCCGGACGGTCTGTTGGCATGGCCACGGTATACAGAACATTGAGCCGCTTGCCGTCGACGGTATCGAACACGCTTTCGGTCTCGAAACTGGATTGTTCCGACCAGATGGCCTCGAGAAGTCGCCAGGTCGATGGCGCTATCTCGGGCGGAATCAGCGACGGCAGGCGCTGGGCAAATACTGCCAGGGTGGGGGCGCGGAACATGGTCAGCGTCCGGTCGTTGGCATTGATCAGCCGCATCAGGCCAGTGACCTCGCCAATTAGATCGGGCCTTTCGCGCGCGATGGCCGCGACGCTGGTGAAGCCTTCGGCCCGCAGGGCCTCCAGTCGCGCCTTGAGGGGCGAAAAGTCCATCTCGAGAATGGCCACGCCGGCCGCCCGGAAGATCGAGCGATAGCGCTGTTCGCTGTCGGCGATCACCGTGATGGTCGAGGCCAGCCGCAGCGCCAGAAAGGTTGTGACGCCGATGGCCGCCAGGCTGAACAGCCCACGTGCTGTGGCGCCGGCCTCGAAATCGGCACTGTGGGTAATGGCAAAGCTGAGGATGGTCAGGCCCATGCAGCCGGCTCCGACCAGCAGGGTACCGCGCCGGTTGGTGAAGTTGAGCGACAGCAGGACGACGGCCACATAGAGCACGGCGACGGCGATATTGAGCGGTGTCAGCGTATCGAAGATGAAGATGCCTGTGGCCAGAACGATAGCCGCGAGAAAGGCATAGCGTGACATGGTGCCCCCAGCCGGAACATATGGCCGAGACATATCATAGGCTTCCGGCGTGGGGACGCGTTTTTGCGGTGACCACAAGAATTTCGCGGGCCACCAGCGCGCAGAGCGCCAGAGCCGCAAGGCCAAGGCAGGCGAGACCAGCGACGCGATGGGCGAGAGCGCCTGCGATGATGCCGGCGAGAAATGCCAGCATCACACTGCCGGTCTGCAGCAGCCTGACTGTGGGCCGGCGGCTGCGGCAGCTGTCGACAAGCTCAATCGCCATCTGGGTGGTATTGCTGGTCATGACATTGGTAGAGGCCGAGCTGGGGAGCAGCAGGCGCACGGTCGCGCTCTGGAGGCCCATCGCCGCCAGACCAAACAGGGCCGGCCCGGCCGTGATGGGGTCCGCGCCGTCGTGCAGGCTCGCAATGGTGAGGCCGCACAGGAGCGCGGCCTCAAGGCCGAGCGAGCCGACCATCGCCAGGTGCTGACGCGGTCCGGATAGTCGAACGATGGCGGTGGTCATCATGCCAGCGAGGAGGAAAACGGGGATGGCGAGCACCTTGACGCCCAGACCGTCACCGTCGCCGAAGAGGCCTGATCCAGCCACGACGTAGCTGCCTGTCACCTGGGCGACGAAGAAGCCCGCGAATGCCAGAAAGGTGCAGACATCGACATAGCCGGCGACGAGCGCCAGCATCACCGATAGTCCCGTGTCGCTGCGTTGCGCAGCGCTGGCGTCGTTCTTGGTCAGCATCAACATGCTCCTGGGCGCGCGCAGCGCCCCGCTCGGAAATAGCTGGCCAGAACCTAGCCGCAGCGACCGCAAGCCGTCGCCCTATACGCACGTATGAGCCGGCCAAACCAGGGTCCGATAGTGCGCTGAGTGGGGCCGCCGTAATTTGTGGCCATCGGGTTTGAAACCAGGAGGGGATGAGACGATGACCATGACCAAGAGCACCAGCCGCCACGTTGCAACACTATCGGGCCAGCCACGGTTCGACGGCCCGATGGGTTCGATAACCCATGTAGATGCAGGCGATTTGCCGATCATGCGAGGCCTGTCGATCCGTGGGTTGCGCCTGGCTCCAAACGGGGTGCGCGAGCCGCACTGGCACGCCAATGCGCACGAATTGGGTTATTGCCTGCGCGGCGAGGCACTCATCACCATCGCCGCCAACCACGCCCAGCGTGAGAGTTTTGTGGTTGGCCAGGGCGAGATGTTCTTCGTGCCCAGCGGGGCGATGCACAGTATCGAAAACATCGGCAGCGAACCTGCCGAGTTCGTCCTCGCTTTTTCCCATGAACATCCCGAAGACTTCGGCCTAAAGGCCGCCTTCGGCGCCATGAGCAATGCGGTTCTGGGCAATACCTATGACCTGCCCAGCGCTGCCTTCGAGGACTTTGATCGCCAGCAGGCTGACCTTGAGATCGTTGCTGTGCAGGGCCACACCCTGGTCGAGGGCCAGGCGCGCCATGTCAATGCTTACAAGTATAGCGTTGAGGCCACGCCGCCGCAGATCGATTTCCCGGCCGGCACCGCCCACACGACCAAGGCCGCCCTCTGGCCAGCGCTGCGCGACATTGCCATGTTCTCGGTACGGATAACCGATCGGGGCGCGCGCGAGCCGCACTGGCATCCTGAGACCGCCGAAATGGGTTATGTCGCGGCGGGCACCGCCCGCATGACCATTCTGGATCCGGATGGAAAGATCGATACCTACACGGTGACGCAGGGCGACGTGTATTTCATCCCGCCGGCCTATCCCCACCACATCGAAAATATCGGAGCGGGCACGTTCCACGCCCTGATCTTCTTTGACCAGGTATCGCCCGGGGACGTCGGCTACCGGTCGCTGATCAATGTGTTTCCGCGCAGCGTGCTGGCGCAGTCCTTTGGCATTGCGGAAGACCAGTTGCCGCATTTTCCCTTCACAGAGATCGACCCGCTCCTCGTGCCGCGCACCAATCCCATCGACCCCGTGATCTAGCCGCCGTTCCCCTTTCAAACGCCTACCCAACCAGAAGGAATTCAACATGAGCAACCTGACCGCACCCCTGCTTACCCCCACCGACCTGGGCAATGACGCCAGCCATGATATTTCGGCCGCCCTGACGGCCCTGCTGGCCGATACGTTCGCGCTCTATCTCAAGACCAAGAACTTCCATTGGCATATGTCTGGGCCACATTTCCGCGATTATCACCTGATGCTCGACGAGCAGGGCGACCAAATCTTTGCCATGACCGATGTGATCGCTGAGCGGGCCCGCAAGCTCGGTGGCACCACCCTGCGTTCGATCGGCCAGATTGCCCGCACACAGCGTATTGCCGACAATGATGCCGCCTTCGTTACCCCCGGCGACATGCTGGCCGAACTGGCCAGCGACAACCAGCAGCTGCTCGTGATCTTGCGGGCCTGCCACGGTGCTGCCGATGAGTACAACGATGTTGCGACCACCAGCCTGATCGAAGTTTGGATCGACGAAACCGAGCGCCGCGTGTGGTTCCTCTACGAATCCAACCGTCGCGCCTGACTTTGCACGGTGGTGCCGGCCAGTCCGGCGCCACTGCCCCTTGAGGGCCTGACCTTTCACCACGCCGCCGCTATGCGCGGCCACCGAGCCGGAACGATTTGCCATGAGCAGGAATGTTGCTGAACTGATGGTCGAGACACTGGCCGCCGCCGGCGTGAAACGGATCTATGGCGTGGTTGGCGACAGTCTGAACGGGTTTACCGATGCCTTGCGGACCCATGACGAGATCGAATGGATCCACGTTCGGCATGAAGAGGTTGCCGCCTTTGCCTCCGCAGGGGAGTCCCAGGTTACCGGGGAACTCGCAGTGTGTGCGGGGTCATGCGGCCCGGGCAATCTGCATCTGATCAATGGTCTGTTTGATGCCCATCGCAGCCGCACGCCGGTACTCGCGATCGCGGCGCAGATTCCGACCACTGAAATCGGTAGCGGCTATTTCCAGGAAACACATCCGCAGAACCTTTTCGCCGAATGCAGCCACTATTGCGAACTGGTGTCTGATCCGAGCCAGCTGCCATATGTGCTCGAAAAAGCCATTCGCGCTGCCGTGGGCATGCGCGGCGTTGCCGTCGTGGTCATTCCCGGCGACGTCGCCCTGCGCGACGCCCCGGCTCGCGCTGTCGCCAGCCGGCAAAGTCTGCTGCCGTCTCTGCCCCAGGTTTACCCCGCCGATGCCGACATCGAGGCGCTGGCGCAACTGATCGGCGAGGCGCGCAAGGTGACACTGTTCGGCGGTCGCGGTTGTGCCGGCGCCCATGCGCCGCTGATGGCGCTGGCCGAGGCCCTGAAAGCGCCAATCGTCCATGCCCTGGGCGGCAAGGAATATGTCGAATACGACAATCCCCATGACGTGGGAATGACCGGGTTCATCGGCTTTGCCTCGGGCTATGAGGCCATGCACGATTGCGACCTGCTGGTCATGCTGGGGACCGACTTCCCCTACAAGCAATTCCTGCCGTCTACATGCAAAATAGCCCAGGTCGATATTCGACCCGAGAACCTGGGGCGCCGGGTACGTCTCGACGTCGGCGTGGTCGGCGATGTGGGGCTGACGATTGCCGCGCTCTTGCCCCATGTGCCGGCGCGCACAGACCGGGCCCATCTGGATAAATCGCTCAAGCGCTACGCCGCTTCACGCAAGGGGCTCGATGATCTGGCCGCGGGCACCGCAGGGCGCGGGCCGATCCATCCGCAATATTGACCAAGGTGGTCAGTGACCTGGCAGCCGAGGATGCCGTGTTCACCTTCGATGTCGGCACGCCCACCATCTGGGCGGCCCGCTATCTCGAGATGAATGGCCGGCGCCGGCTGGTAGGTTCGCTGGCACATGGTTCGATGGCCAATGCCATGCCGCAAGCCATCGGCATCCAGGCGGCGCAGCCCGGCCGCCAGGTGGTCGCGCTCGCCGGCGACGGTGGCTTCTCGATGCTGATGGGCGACCTGATCACGCTGCGCCAGCAGAATCTGCCGGTCAAGATCATCATCCTCGACAATGGCGTACTGGGCTTTGTCGCCATGGAAATGAAAGCGGGCGGGTTTCTCGAAACCGGTGTGTCGCTGGATAATCCCGACTTTGCCGCCATGGCACGGGCCATGGGCATCCATGCCATCCGCGTCGAGGATTCGGGCGAGTTGCCCGGTGCAGTCGCCGACATTCTGGCCCATGACGGACCGGCCCTGCTTGATGTCGTCAGCGCCACCCAGGAGCTGTCCATGCCGCCCACGATCACCAGCGCCGAAATGAAGGGCTTCGGCCTGTGGATGATCCGCGCCGTGATGAGCGGTCGCGGCGATGAGGTGATCGATCTCGCCGCCACCAATCTGCTGCCCCGCTAGGATATGACCGAAATGACCTCTTCTGAAGAGAAGTCCGCTGCGGGCCTATCGGACATGGGCTTCGTCCTTAATCACCCCGAGGTCTTTTTGCCTCGCCCTGTTGCGCGACATCGCTCGTGAGCTGGATTTGAGCTTGACCAGCATCGTCCACCACTTCGGGACGAAGTTTGAACTCTCGAAGCCGTGCTTGAGCGTGCGGACAAGACCGATGGCAACGAGATGTTCGATTTTGGCGCTGCCCGCGCGCAGTACGGAGTCGCGCATGCCACCCTGGAGCGGGCCCGCTCGGGCCTCGAACGCCCAGGAATACTCAGGCTGTTCGCAATCCTGTCGGCCGAGTCGTCCGCACCCGAGCATCCCGCACATGACTGGTTTGTCGAGCGATATCGCCGCAAGACCGAGGAGCTCGCCGCGGCATTCGCCTTCGACCAAGCGAAGGGCCGTGTTGACCGCGCTCGTGACCCCCATCTGCTTAGTCGATTGCTTATCGGCGCCTGGGACGGAATTCAAAGGCACTGCCCGGCAATCCTTATGACGGCCACACGCTGGCAAGCGTCATCCCCGATATGGAAAAGACCATCCGCGGCTCCCCCTCAGGCCGTTCGTGGTAGAGCGAATTGAGGGTCCAGCAGACCCAGAAATCCTTTTCGACATTGCCCACCGGAGCTCCGATCCGATTGGCCGTGGCGAGGAACAGGTCGAGCCGGTCACGTGGGGATGCCGCGATGATCTGGCGGTAAGCATCGGTACTCATGGCTTCGCCTCGTGCGGGTCCGCCCTCAGGATTTCGCGGAGGAACTCCTGCATCCAGATCGGCACGGCGGAGAGACTGGCCCGCAGAATCCTCGCGAATGGCCTCGCCGTGCTTTGGGTCGGCAAACACGCGGCGCAACGTCGCCTGGATACGCTTCCGTTCGCCCTTCTGGGTCAGCATGTCCTGCATCCAATGCAAGGCCTGGACGACCCGCATCCCCGGCCGATCCGCCCAATAGAGGCGGCTAGGGGCAGCGTATTTGAAGTGGATTTCCTGCGTGCCGAGCTTGATTGGCTTCAACCGCGCATCGACCAGCACTTCTATCCGGGCGGGGACGGCGGTCGTCAGGCCGAGGTCGTTGGCGGCCGTCATTCCATCGATGACGGCGCGCGCCCGATCGCGGCGCGTGACGGCGCGGATCACAGCGCGATAATCCGGCACGGTGGCGCGGCCAGTCAGGTTGTTCGTGCGCGGCCGGTCATAGAGGCCTCGGTCGATCCGGCGCAGCTCCCCGGCGGTTGCCAGGCGCTGCAGGGTTTTGTCGACGGCGGCGCGTGCGCCGAGATCGGCGAAGTCGCCGGGGGTCCAGACCTCGTCGGGTTTGGACTCAATGCGGGCAAACAGGCGCGAGCGAAGATCGGCATCGGGCTTAACTTTGGGCATGTCCGAAATATGCTACAATTTTCGGACATCCGCGGCGCCCAAACTCCACAAACGGAACTCGCATTTTCGCATTGAAGTATATGGCCCTATGGCCCGCGCTCTGGACTATCCGAGAGCCTCGAATGCCTCCTTCCGCAGGGGCACGACATTGTCCCGGTTGCCTCTTAACCAAGACGAGAACAAATGTAGAACATATAACAGGCTTTCCGCGTTTCAAGGGTCAGATGAGTGTATCGGCGCCCCCTGCTGCCATTTCCGACCTTCGAGAACGCATCGCGCGCCTCGAAGGCGGAAATGCACGCGAGCGTACGGTTTTGCCGTTCGGAGTGGCCGCGATTGACAGGGTTCTGCCGGGAGGGGGATTGGCTTTTGGCGGTCTGCACGAGGTCGCAGGCGGTGGCAATGGCGCCGTCGATGGCGCAGCCGCGGCACTCTTCGCTGCCGGTATTGCCGCGCGCACGGTGGGCAAGGTGCTGTGGTGCGTTACCCGGCCCGATCTTTTCGCGCCTGCAATCGAACAGGCCGGCCTTCCTCCGGGACGGGTAATCTATGTCGAAGCCGGCGACGAAAAATCCGTTCTCGCCTGTTTCGAAGAGGGTCTTCGCGGCGGTTTTGGCGCTGTCGTTGCCGAGATTGCCCGGCTTTCGATGACGGTCTCACGGCGGCTGCAGCTTGCCGCCGAAAGCTCCGGCGCCATCGGCATCGCCATTCGCCGCTGGCGTCGGCAGACGGAGGCAACGGATTTTGAGCAGCCAACCGCCGCCGAGACACGCTGGCGGGTGTCGGTCCTGCCGTCGACACCATTGCCGGTGCCGGGGATTGGACGGGCGCGCTGGCACGTTGAACTGATCCGATGCCGTGCAGGAGAGAGTGCAGATTTCATAGTGGAGGCTTGCGATGCCAAGGGTCGTATCGCTCTTCCTTCCGATGTGGCCGACAGACCGCTTCAGAAGGAAATCGGGCGCCGCCGCGCCTCCGCCTGAGACGCCGCTCGTCCTCATCGGCCGTGACGGGCGCCGCCGTGTCGTGCTTGCCGCTGATGCTGCAGCCCACGCAGCGGGCCTGCGCATAGGCATTCCGGCGAGCAAGGCACAGGCGCTGGTCCCGGGCCTGATCGTCCATGATGCCGAGCCCGATGCCGACGCCATGGCGCTCGAGCGGTTGGCGCTGTGGGCGCTACGTCGCTATGCGCCGATCGTCGCTGCCGATGCGCCGGACGGCATTGTGATCGATACGACCGGCGCCGACCATCTGCACGGCGGCGAGGCGGCAATGCTCACCGATATGGTGGAGCGACTTGGCGGCTCCGGTCTAGCCGCGCGTGCCGCGTTCGCTGATACATGGGGTGCAGCCCACGCGCTGGCGCGCTTCGGCACGCGGCAGATCCTTGTGGTTCCATCTGGTGAGATCGCACAGGCGATCCAGCCTTTGCCGATCGCGGCGCTTCGCTTACCCGCCGTGACGATCGATGGTCTGCGTCGGCTCGGCTTCGAGACAATTGCGGACCTCGCCGCTACGCCACGCGCGTCGCTCGCCTTGCGTTTCGGACCGGAACCCGGTCGCCGCCTTGACCAGGCGTTCGGGCGGGTGAATGAACCGATAGAACCGATCCGACCGCAGGAAATCGTCGAGGTACGCCGCAATTTTGCCGAGCCGATCGGCGCGGCAGAGACCATCGCCCGCTATACCGGCAAGCTGGTCGCCGAACTATGCGCCTCACTCGAGACGCAAGGGCTTGGCGCACGCCGGCTCGATCTTCTGTTCTTCCGTGTCGATAACCGCGTCGAGGCGATCCGTATCGGCACTGCAATGCCGGTGCGTGACACGAAGCGCTTGACCCGGCTTCTCACAGATAAAATAGAAACTATCGATCCAGGGTTCGGCATCGAGCTGATGCGGCTTGCCGCGACCGTTGCCGAGCCGCTGCGGGCCAAGCAGATGATTTCCGCGCTCGCCGAGGCGCCCGAACCCGATGTGTCGGATGTGATCGACATCCTCGCCAACCGTGTCGGCGAGAACCGGCTCTATCGCTTCGCCCCGGTGCAGAGCGATGTTCCCGAACGGTCGGTTCAACGTATCGCGCCGATGGCGCCTGATACCGGCGAGGGCTGGCCCGGCCATTGGCCGCGCCCAACTCGGCTGTTGCCACGACCCGAGCCGATCGAGACGGTAGCACTTCTTCCCGACCATCCGCCCGTGACCTTTACCTGGCGCGGCGTCCGCCGGCGCGTGAAACGGGCGGACGGTCCGGAACGCGTGTTCGGGGAATGGTGGAAGCGCGACGCCGAGCTCGCGGCGGTGAGGGACTATTTTCACGTCGAGGATGAGAACGGCGAACGCTACTGGGTCTTCCGTGCCGGCGACGGGGAGGATGCCGCGACCGGATCGCACAAATGGTTCATTCACGGGATCTTCGGATGACAGGCGCCACCCGATATGCCGAGTTGCAGGTGACCTCGCATTTCTCGTTCCTGCGTGGAACATCATCCTGCGAGGAGCTGTTTGCGCAGGCGGCGCTGCTCGGCATCGAGGCGCTCGCCGTCGTCGATCGCAATTCGCTTGCCGGCATCGTGCGCGCGCATGAAGCGGCCAAAACGACAGGCGTCCGGCTGATCGTCGGCTGCCGTCTCGATCTCGCCGACGGCATGTCGATCCTAGCCTATCCAACCGACCGACTGGCCTATTCGCGGCTCTGCCGCCTGCTGTCGCTCGGCAAGGGCAGGGCCGGCAAGGCAAAGTGTCATCTCGAATGGGATGATGTCGTCGCCTATGGCGAGGGACTGATGGCGGTGCTCGTGCCGGACGAAGCCGATGATCTTTGCGCCGTCCGGCTGCGGCGGCTGCGCGAGGCTTTCGGCGATCGCGCCTATCTGGCGCTCACCTTGCGCAGGCGTCCGAACGACCAGCTCCGGCTTTACGAGCTGGCTAACCTGGCGGCCGCGATGCGCGTCTCCACCGTCGTCACCAACGATGTGCTTTTCCACGAGCCGGCCCGCCGCATGATGCAGGATGTCGTCACCTGCATTCGCCACAACGTCACCATCGATGACGCCGGCTTCCGGCGCGAACGTCATGCCGATCGCTATCTCAAACCGGGCGATGAAATGGCGCGGCTGTTCAGCCGTTACCCCGAGGCGCTGGCGTGCACCGCCGAAATCGCCGGCCGCTGCCGGTTCTCGCTCGACGAGCTCGCCTATCAATACCCCGAGGAAAAAACGATGCCGGGTCTCACCGCCCAGCAGGCGCTGGAAAAACTGACCTGGGAAGGTGCAGCCCGCCGTTACCCCGAGGGCTTGCCCGACAAGGTGATCAAGATCCTGAAGCACGAGCTGCGGCTGATCGAGACGCTCAAATATGCGCCGTACTTCCTGACCGTCAACTCGATCGTCCGCTTCGCCCGCAGCCGGGACATCCTCTGCCAGGGCCGCGGCTCGGCCGCCAATTCCGCCGTCTGCTATGTGCTTGGCATCACCTCCATCGATCCGGAACGCAACAACCTTCTGTTCGAGCGCTTCGTTTCGCAGGAGCGGCGCGAGCCGCCCGACATCGATGTCGATTTCGAGCATGAACGGCGCGAGATCGTCATGCAGTGGGTTTATGAAACCTACGGGCGCGATCACGCAGCACTTTGCTCCACCGTCATCCGCTATCGCACCAAGGGTGCTGTCCGTGATGTCGGCAAGGCGCTCGGCCTGCCCGAGGACATGACCAAACTTCTGTCCTCGCAGGTCTGGGGCCATGGCGAAGCAGTGGATGAGCAGCGCGCCGGCGAGCTCAATCTCAATCTCGGCGACCGGCGGCTGCGGCTGACCCTTGAACTCGCCGCGCAACTTGCCGGCACGCCGCGTCACCTCTCGCAGCATCCGGGCGGTTTTGTCCTGACGCATGACCGGCTCGACGATCTCGTGCCAATCGAGCCAGCGGCGATGAAGGATCGCCAGATCGTGGAGTGGGACAAGGACGACATCGACGCGCTGAAATTCATGAAGGTCGACGTGCTGGCGCTCGGAATGCTGACCTGCATGAAACGATCATTCGATCTCCTGTCCGAACATAAGGGCATCGCCCTCGACCTGGCGACGATCCCGGCCGAGGATCCGCGCACCTACGCCATGATCAGGAAGGCCGACACACTCGGCGTCTTCCAGATCGAATCCCGCGCGCAGATGTCGATGCTGCCACGCATGAAGCCCCGAACCTTCTACGACCTGGTCATCGAGGTCGCGATTGTCCGACCCGGCCCGATCCAGGGCGACATGGTCCATCCCTATCTTCGCCGGCGCGACGGGACGGAAGAGGTGACGTTTCCAACACCGGAGCTGGAGCGCGTTTTAGGCAAGACGCTCGGCGTGCCGCTGTTTCAGGAGCAGGCGATGCAGGTCTCGATGGTCTGCGCCGGCTTTTCAGCCGGCGAGGCCGACCAGCTGCGGCGCGCCATGGCCACCTTCAAGCACACTGGCGGCGTCTCGAAATTCCGCGACAAGCTGATCAACGGGATGATCGCCAACGGCTACACCCCGGAGTTTGCGGAAAAGACCTTCTCGCAACTCGAAGGGTTCGGCAGCTACGGCTTCCCCGAAAGCCACGCCGCTTCCTTCGCGCTGATCGCCTACGCCTCATCCTGGATGAAGTGCTGGCATCCGGATGTCTTCTGTGCCGCGTTGCTGAATTCGCAGCCGATGGGCTTCTATCTGCCGGCCCAGATCGTGCGTGATGCTCGCGATCATGGCGTCGAGGTGCGTCCGGTCTGCGTCAATGCAAGCCGCTGGGATTGCACGCTGGAGCCGACCGATGCCGAAGATCGCTTCGCTGTCCGCCTCGGTCTGCGCATGGTGAAGGGTCTCGCCAATGATGACGGGGCGGCGATCATTGCTGCGCGGGCCGATGAGCCCTTCGTCTCGGTTGACGATCTCTGGCGCCGCGCCGGCGTGCCGGCGGCTTCCCTTGTCCAGCTCGCCGAGGCCGACGCCTTTCTGCCGGATCTGAACCTTGCCCGCCGCGATGCGCTCTGGGCGATTAAGGCGCTGCGCGATGAACCTTTGCCGCTGTTCGCGGCCGCCACGTCCCGTGAACAGAAAACGGTGCCTGAAATCCACGAGCCTGTCATCACGCTCAGACCGATGACGGCCGGGCGCGAGGTTGTCGAGGATTACGGTCATGTCGGGCTGACCTTGCGCAGCCATCCGGTGTCGTTTCTACGCGCCGATCTACGCCGGCGTCGCATCGTGACTTGCCAGGAAGCCATGCAGGCGAGGGACAAACGATGGCTCGAGGCCGCTGGCCTGGTGCTGGTGCGGCAAAGGCCGGGCTCGGCCAAAGGCGTCATGTTCCTCACCATGGAGGATGAGACCGGCGCCGCCAACGTCGTTGTCTGGGTCAAGGTGTTCGAGAAATTCCGGCGCGTGCTTCTTTCGTCGGCCATGCTCGGCGTGCGCGGCCGCATCCAGCGGGAAGGGGAGGTGGTGCATCTCGTTGCCCACGAGTTGACCGATCTTTCGGCCGAACTCGCCAGCGTCGGAAACCGCGACACGCCATTTCCATTGCCACACGGCCGCGGTGACGAGGCCCATCATGGCGGATCGGGCGTTGATCCGCGCGGCATGCCGAAAACGCGCGATATCGTCGATCCCTACGAGCACATCGACCGCATCAAGGTGAAGACGCGGGATTTCCGATAGAGCTGCGGCGGTTATCATGTGGTAGTCTCGCCCACATGACGACGCTTTATCTCAATTGGCGCGCAAGACGGTGAATCCCACAAAGCCGAACAAAACGCATCCGCCGAAATGGATCAAGCCCCAGCTCACGCGCCTCGCCGACGAAGCGCCCGACGGCCCGAACTGGCTTCACGAAATCAAGTACGACGGATACCGCATGCACGCGCGGATCGACGGCAGCGACATCCGCTTGCTCACCCGCACCGGCCTCGATTGGTCGCATCGCTATCAAGCGACGATAGCGGCGCTGCGCGCGCTCCCGGTGGAAGAAGCATATGTCGACGGGGAGCTGTGCGCCGTTCGGGCCGACGGCGTGACCTCCTTCAGCCGCCTGCAGGCCGCTATGGACGAGGGCCACACGGGCGATCTTGCCTTCTTTGCTTTCGATCTTCTGTTTCTGAACGGAGAAAGCATTGCGAAGCTGCCGCTGATCGCTCGCAAGGCGCGGCTGGAAGGCCTGTTTTCGAACGACATGCCCGGCCTGCGCTTCAGCGACCACGTGATCGGCGACGGGCCTGCGTTCCGCAAGCACGCCTGCCGGCTTGCACTCGAGGGCGCTATCTCAAAGCGGATCGACAGCGCCTATGCATCCGGCAATCGCGGGCTATGGGTCAAGTCAAAGTGTCTCAACAGAGAGGAATTCATCGTCGTCGGCTGGACCGATCCGACGGGAAGCCGCCCGCATATCGGCTCGCTGCTTCTCGGCCACTACACCGAGGATGGGCGTCTGATGTACGCTGGCCGCGCCGGCACGGGCATCACGGTTGCAGAGCTCAAGCGATTGGCTGGCCGGCTTGGACCACTTCAGGCAGCTCGAATGCCCCTCGACGCGCCACCGCCACGTGAGAGCCGGTTCGGCTCGCCGCTTGAGCTGTCGCGCGTCCATTGGGTCAGGCCTGAAATGGTGGTCGAGGTCGCCTATCTCACCTGGACGGAAGACAATCTCCTGCGTCAGGTTTCGTATCAAGGTGAGCGGCAGGATAAGCCAGCCCGGCAGGTGGTGCGTTCCGTGCCCCATCCCTGATCGGCATCGGTCGCCGACCGGTTCATTCATCCGACTTGCTCCACCTGCAGCGTGCCGGGTGAAAGGGGCTTGATCAGCGACTTGGCCGACACCGAAGGGTCGAGCCAATCCGCCCACGCGCTGCGATCGAGGATTACGATCTGCCGGTCGTGGTAGGGCGCGATGTCGGGTCCTGGCTCCATCGTCAGCATGGTGAATGCCTCGCCGACCTCAGGCGTTTCACGCCAGATGCCGGCGATGCAGAAGATCGGCTCCTCCTTCTTTGTGAAGAGCCACTTGTCCTTGCGCCTCTTCTTGGGGTCTTCCGGATCGGTGAACTCGTAGAAGCCGTCCGCCACGATCAGGTACCGGTTCGACGAGAACTCTCGGCCCTCTGAACGGAAATCATAAACGGGCCGCTTGTTCGGTCCGGGCCAGCTCCAGCGCCGTTGCACCATATCGCCTTCGCTGAGCACGCCCTCGATCGTCCTGATGATCGGCGCCATGTCCGTGATCTTGATGTCTTCGCGCGCCTCGATGTTCGGCGCGCCTTCGCCGAAACGGATCTTGATCTTGAGGTCGGCGAAGTCCTCCACGATCGAAGCGACATCCACCATCAATCGATAGTCATTGCACATCGGTCCTCTGTTCGATCGCCATCGCAGCGCGACCGTGTTCTTGTTATGTTCGAACGACGATGAGTGCAAAGGTTTGGTCCCGCACAGGCTTGGTGAGAAAATCCACCGCGCCGGCCTTCATCGCTTGGACAGTCATCGGAATGTCGCCATGCCCGGTCAGGAATATCAATGGCTTGGGATTGCCGTTTTGGGCCAGATGACGCTGCAGATCGAGACCGCTCGCTCCTGGCATGCGCACGTCGACGATGAGGCAACCTGGACTGTCCAACACATCGGAGTCAAGCAATTCGCGGGTCGAGGCAAAGGAGACTGGCTGGAAACCCGCCGACAGGATCAATTCCGACAGGGCCTCCCGAACAGACGTATCGTCATCGACAATAATGACGAGCACCGGGTCCGCTTCACCCTTCCGCTGCTGCGATAACGGCGCCGATCTCCATAAGAGCGGCTGGTCAACTCTCATATCCGTCCTCCGCGTCATGGTTGCGCAAAGTCTCGCCGATGGCCGCAAGTAGGGCGTGGGCATCGAAGGGCTTCCGGAAGAACCCGCTCATCCCCTTCGCTCGGTCCTGATCGACTATCTCGTGACGACCTGTGATCAGGAAGACCGGCAGCTCCGGGCGTGCCCTGTTCACCAGGTCACGAAGTTCAAAGCCATCCATGCCAGGCATTCCGATGTCGGTGATCAGCACATCGAGCCCCGTTAGCCCGCAGATCAACAGTTGTTGCGCCGACGAGAAGCTGCGGGCCACATAGCCAGCGGATTCGAGGAGCTCCTCGATTGACTCGAGAAGTCTTGGATCGTCGTCGACCACCGCCACAATAGGTTTATGCTTACTCACGCTCACTCCCTGCCGCCCGGCGCGAGTGGGTTATCGGTATTTCCAGTCGCTCGGCGATACGCACGAGATCGGCAAGGGACGCTGCCATATCTTCTGCACGACGTTTCTTCTGTGGATTTGCAAAGTGACCTCGCTGATCCCAAGCTCGGCGGCGGCCTGCTTGTTGAGCAGGCCACTCACCACAAGCGGCAGCGCCTCACGCTCGCGTGGCGTGAGTTCCTGATGGCGCTGCTTCAACACGCCAAGTTCAGCGCGCTCCGATCTGATTTCTCGGTCGCGGGCGATCGCCACGCGAATTGCGGCCATGAGATCAGAATCGCTGAAAGGCTTGGTCAGGAAATCTACCGCGCCATCCTTGATAGCCCGGACGGATGACGGGATGTCGCCATGCCCTGTTATGAAGACGATCGGTGGATGATCCCTTCCCGCGATCTGCTTCTGCAAATCGAGCCCGCTGATATCCGGCAACTCGACATCGAGGATTAAGCAGGCTGGAAGGTCTGGCTTGTCCGCGCTGACATAGCGCCCAGCCGATCCAAAGGCGAGGGCACGCAGTCCGTGTGAAGCGAGCAACTCGCTCAGAGCCTCCCGAACGCGCTCGTCATCATCTACCACGAGGACAATATGATCAGTCACGGCGCAGACCTCCCTTCAGGGGATTGTTGGCGCTTCGTGCAGCAACTTGCTCAGCAATTGAATCTGGACTGATGGACTCACCTCAGTAACCTAGTCCCACCATTCCCGACTGCACCCTACGGAAATCCATGCATTGTGCGGCCGGCGGCGTCGGCGATCCTGCGCCGGTGAGGTGGCGGATGAGGTCGGATTTGCTTAGCACGCCTGCAGCCGCTCCATTGTCGTCACACACGACGACGAGACCAATACCGGGCTTCGAAAGCGAAAGAGCAGCGACTTGCACCGCTGCATTGGCGTCGAGCACCATCAGCCGAGCCTTCGTCATCGAGTTGAGTTGTTCGATTTGCATCAAAATCCTCCGAGAGATCGCCTGCTGTCGAGCTCATTTTTCGGATGTCGTCAGGTTGGTGTCGTTCGTATCGACAACGAACACGGCAAGCATGCGCGCGCGTTCCGTCTTGCTGGCATTCTCCTCGAAGGTGTGATGATCACCCGGAAACTCAGAAAAGTTTTCGCCGGCCCGATAAGTCTTTATCGGACCGTGATTGACCTGAGTGTTGATTGCTCCTTCGAGGACCGTGGCATAGATGAATGCCGACTTTGCGTGAGTGTGCGCCTGGGAACTGCCGCCGGGCTCATATTCGACAAGCACGCCCTTGATGCTCTTGCCTGGAACATTGGGTAGCGGCTGGTCGTAGACCAGCGTGGCCCTGGGGCCGTGCGAATCGTCGGCCAGAGCGCCGGTTGCGGAGATGGCTGCGACAGCAGCGATGAGGAGTGTAGTCCTGATCATTGTCTTGGCTCCTAGTTGTGATTGGGGATCGCCAGCCGATGGGAGGGGCGGCCGGGGATCAGGCTCTCGCCGAGGGGACGCGGCGCGAGCAGATGGGGTTGATGATCGCGCTTCTCGCGCAGTACAAGTTTGCCGTTACTTCTGCGGCCTCGCATGACCGTGGTTCTGTCAGCCTTTGCTATATAGCGGCCGTCAGTCAGTGTCTCGATGTAGTTCGTAGCCTGACAACCTTCGAACCGCGGGCCGGCGATGTATTTCTCGTCGTTGTAGACGTAGAATCCAGAGGAACCATTGCCGTCAGCTTGTTCTCTTACATAGTAAGGCATTTCATCATTTCCTGCATTTATTTCTGCCGGTCTCATAGCTGGACCCGAAGGAGGTTGAGCTTCAGGATTGTCTCGTCCTGCTTGACCTTGAGGCGCGCGGGCCACATATCATCCGTGCAGGGAGGCGTGGCTGAACCAGTCTTCGAAGCGCGTTGTGCCGATGCGCGGATGGTCGCTTGGCACGAGCGAGTGGTCGTCCAGCAGCGTGCCAAAATATCGCGCATGGGGATCCGCGGTAACTTTGCGCGGATCGTTCGTAGCCTTCAAAAACCGCGCGACAAGCTCGCTCATGCGGACCGGCTCCGGACCCGCGATCTCGATCGCGCCGTTGACCGGCGGCGAGAGCGCAACCTCGGTCATGATGTCCGCGACGTCGTTAGACGCGATTGGCTGAAAATAGGCACTCGGGACTGTGGTGATGTCGCCGACCGTTCCTGACTGCGCGATGCCGCCAAGAAACTCGAAAAACTGCGTCGAGTGGACGATGGTGTAGGGGATGCCGGAGCTCCGAATGAGCTTTTCCTGGGCAATCTTGGCGCGCATATAGCCGCTATCGGGCAGACGCTCGGCCCCCACGATCGAAAGTGCGACGTGGTGCGTCACGCCCGCCAGCTTTTCTGCTGCGAGCAAGTTCCGGCCGGAAGTCTCGAAGAACTCCAGAACTGCCTTATCCTCGAAGGAGGGCGAATTTGCCAGGTCGATGACGGTCTGCGCTCCGGCGAGCACTTTCGCGAGGCCTTCGCCGGTAATGGTGTTGACGCCGCCGTTCGGTGACGCGGCGAAGACTTCATGGCCCTTGTTACGCAGCCTCTCAACTGTTTTCGAGCCGATCAGCCCGGTGCCACCAATTACCACGATCTTCATGACGACTTCCTCGTTCGCGTTCGGCGTTGATTGCCTGACCGAGCGGACAACCGCTGGCGCATCAGCTCCCGTCGTTCGGACAATGCATCGGGGCGCAGGCCCAGACTATCGAACGGAAGCATCTGTCATGTCATGCGAAGGTCTAGGATAGATGCATCCGTAGATTGGGGACTCTAGTCAGCAAGGAGACAGAGTCTCATCTGCTAGCCAACCGACATGCGGCCAGGGAGCGATCAGAAGGCCACATTCATCAGCAGCGTGAGGTCGGCCGAGGGCGACTTTCGGCCAAACAGCAAAATCGAACTCTTCGACCGAGATGCGCAGCGCAAAGCTGCGGCTCGCGTCGTGGAAAATGTAGTCGGTCTACGGTCAGACTTTCCCGTTCGCCACTGCTCTTTAGCAGCAGCGAGACAATACATCATGTCCATGGAAAAATCGCAGGGATCCGCGAGTGTGGGGAAGCGGTAACGCTCTATCAATCGAAGCCTCGCGCATTTTGCAGCGCGACAGCGTCCGTGCCCCCTTCGTCAACCCGCGACTCCTTGGCGCTCGAGCAGTTGTTCAAACTCGTGTGTTCGTCGTGGTTCGATCTTGACTCAACAAGCGGCCGTCACTCCCAGAAAGCCGGCCTGCGGCAGCCGAGTCACGATTGGGAAGACCGCGCGCAGCCGTTGCAGGATGCCGCGCACGCAACGGCCGCACTTGGGACTGCAGCCGAGACAGCCATAGACCTGACTAATCGAGCGCGTCCGCCCCGCCTCGACGGCGGAGCGGACATCCTGATCGCTCAACACATTGCATGAACAGATGATCATGGCGAGGTGGCTCTCGACGGAGATTGGCTAGGTTGGTCGTCACCCGGCAAGCGGTCAGTAGTCCCAAACCGCCGGTACGCAACGAAAGGCGTCGCCGTCGACCGCCACATGGCAGACCGACGGGAACGGCAGGTGAGTGGCCACCAGCGGCTCGCGGTTCGCCGCGAGTTCCCGCATAAGACTAACGCGGACGCGGGCCGCCTCCTCGGGGTCGTGTTCGAAGCCGTTGTGCCAGTCGGGATGGTCGAATCCGACCTGGAACACGAGGTCCCCGGCGAACGTCAGCCGGTCGCCGCCTGACGCCAGACGGACCACGCTGTGCCCGGGGGTGTGGCCGCCTGTGCGACGGACGACCACCCCCGGCGCCACCTCGTGTTCGTCTTCGAACGGGCGCAGCTGGCTGCGGTACTCATTGACGAATCGCTTGGCTGCCCGCCGAAGCGCGTCTGGAAACCCCTGCGGCATGGACACGCGGGAGAAATCGGGCGATTCCCAGAACTTGATCTCAGCGGCTGCAACGTGAATCCGCAGGTGCGGATTCAGCCGCTCCTTCACGCCGTCGATGAGCAGCCCGCCAATGTGGTCCATGTGCATGTGGGTGAGCACCACGTCAGTCACTGATGCCAGATCGATGCCGGCGGCCTTCAGTCGATGGATCAACTGCCCAGCCCGCGGCAAGTGCAACTCCGGGTCCGCCCCCAGCCCAGCGTCGACGAGTATGGTTTGTTCGCCGCTGCGCACCACAGCCACGTTCAGCGGCCACTCGAGCGTCTCCGGCGAGAGGAATTCGTCCTCCAGCCAGGCTGTCCGGACGGCCGGGTCGACGTTGTATGCGATGGTCGGGGCTGGAATTGGTAGGATCCCATCGCTGACCACGAGCACGTCAATCTCGCCGATCTTAAGTGCGTAGCGCGATGGAACCAGCTCGTCGGGCCCCGGTCGAGCGGAAATGTCGTCCACGTTCATGTTTGTGCTCATGTTTGTCTCCTGTTGATCGCCTTTGCCACGGCCATATCGGCCGCCTCCGCCGCTGGCCCCGTGGATCGGCGGACGGCCACACGGCGTCTGCACACGAGATTGCGCCGCCGCGGCCTGCGCGACCATCAAACGGAAGTATCGGTCAGGCAATGCGAAGGTCCATGACCGTTGCAAGGGCGGATGATCTCCCGCAAACGTCGAAGAGACCGCTTCGAGCAGGGAATAGCCGCTGTGAGCAACTTGTAGCAATTGCCGGACGGCTCGTATGGTAAAGCGTGATCATCGGCGGATCCTGCTGCCGGTCTCGCAGCCGCATAAGCGCTCTCGCGGCGGCCGTCCGGCCGCAGGCGGGCTGACTGCTTTAGTGACTGCTTCACGAGAAATCAGACTGGCCGCCGGCAAAGGTTGGATAGCGCTGGCGCTGGCAATGTTCGCGACATGGCGCCCCGCTGCGCGTCCTGCTCTGCGGCTTGACGATCCTGCAGGGACAGGCGCGGGCCTTCAGGCCCCCTCGGAGCAGCTATCGGGCCCTGCCCTACCTGGCGGCCATCGCGGTGTTGGTGCTGATCGCGCGTAACGGCCAAGTGCTTGCCCTGCGCTTTCCGGCTTCGCTCGCAAGGCCTAGCTGGGTGCAAGTTACACGTGGCTGTTTCGCCACCATTCGATCTAAGGCGACCCCGCGCGATAGCGGTTGTCCAAATGGACGTATGGAAAAGTCAACTATCGCCTCGGTCGATCGAATGTCTGCTTACAGGCAACGAAGAAGGTGACTCTAGCGTCTGACATAAGGCGCAAAGCCGACGTTGAGTTAGCAAGTTCAGGCTCAACAGATGTTCATGATTTGTGCTTCGAAAGTCGCATAATTGGCAGTCTGTAATCTCCAGAAACCGGAACTCAGCCCGATCCATGGCCTCAGCTCTGACATACGAAGCCTATGCCGTCAGCTCCATGTGACATGAATTGCCATCAACGCGCTTTCATGCTTGCTGGGCCGATGTCTCGTCCTCGCCTGCTGCCCGAAAAGAGTTTTCCGACCTATGCGTACCTGCCTGGCAAACATCCGCATCCGGTACGTGATCCCTTGGGCCATAGCTACCGAAACGATCCCGTGACCGTCGCCCTTGGGGAAGCGTTAGGCTCGGATGTCTTTCGATGGGGAATCGACCTTTTCAACCATGGCTATTACTGGGAAGCCCATGAGGCTTGGGACAGGCTGCGAAACGAAGCACCCAGCACCGCCTGTTCTTCAAGGGACTGATCCTATTGGCGGCGGCCGGGGTAAAAATACGCGAGGGAAAGCGGGTCGCTGCCGTACGCCATGCCACAAGAGCTGCCGCGCTTTTTCGTCAGGTGGTGACGGTGCCGAGCCGGCTCTTTGAGACTGCGCTCGGGATGACACCTGCCGCGCTTGCAGAATATGCCGAAGCAGCCGTAACTTCCCGGGTTTTGCCAGAACCAAAGCCTGACCAGCCCGAGCCCGTTTTCGATTTTATTCTCGCACCAAAACTTGAGAGTGTCTGATCGGCAACCCTTGGTAAGCGTTCAACCCCAGCTTCGCCTGTGGAAGGCTGGTTACTCCCGCCTATTTTGTGTCCGGGCTACATAGGCCGATGGATCTGCAGCAATCAGGCCGCGGTCTTCTTGCGCGTCCGCTTCAGCGGCGCCGGCTTTTCCGGTTCTTTCGGCTTTCGGCCGAGCCCCATCGTCTTGGCCAATGCCGAGCGCGCTGCGGCATAGTTCGGCGCGACCATCGGATAGTCCGCTGGCAGGCCCCATTTGGTGCGATATTCGTCGGGCGTCAGGTTGTAGTGGGTCGCGAGATGGCGTTTCAACGACTTGAACTTCTTCCCGTCCTCAAGGCTGACAATGTAGTCCGGAGTGACCGATTTCTTGATCGAGCACGGCAGCCTTGAGAGCCCGGGACTTATCCGGCGCAGCACCGCCGCCGGCGGTGCCCATCAATGCGGCGTGAATCTGACTGATGAGGGCCGGCAAGTCACCGACCGGAACCGGATTGTTCGAGACATAGGCCGAGACGACGTCGCAGTGAGTTCGATCAGGTTGTCGGCATTGCTTTCAGCTTCTTCTGTCACGAAACTCTCATGGCGGCTTGAAAGACAGTCGGCGAAATTGTCCGTTTCATAGTGGCGGTTTGCGCCAAACGCAACGAATGCATTGGGCACTATCGCGATGCCTGTTTCTGCACAGCGGCCATGGCAACGCATCCCGCGTCGTGCGCGTGTTGGTCCGTCCCCTGTTCGTCTGGCTAGCCGTTCCAGATTGCCAATCTTTTTCTGTTGCTCCATGCCGATTGCCTATTCGGCATCGGGCAGAGATGCTTCGATGGCCAGAACCTCCAAGCCCTCAATTTCTTGCATCACCTTTCCAGCGATACCTTGCAAATCGCCGTACATCCCGACGGTCGACTCGATTACGCCTTGTATTTGAGCCTCCCGCTTGGCCCACAGGCGCGTTGTGGCCTTGCGTTCCTTTGCGAGGTCCTCCTGCATATCAGAGAACTTTTTCGATTTCTACGCGAGAACTTGAGCACTTGATATGCTCCGCGTTTGCGGGATACGTCAAGAACGACGGGCACTCGTCTACCAAATGCGCTCATCGCCGGAAACTTGCCAAAAAGGCGGTCGACGACAAGAACATGCCTCAGTGCGCCTCTTATGTTCACGATCTGTGCTTCGAAAGTCGCATAAAGGCAGACTGGAACTTGAAAAGCTCAGGACCAAAGGGCCGACACGGAAGTCTCCAAAGTCCTACAGTGGGCACGCCTTTCAAAAAGTATCCGGAAGGTGGCGCTGTGGCTCGGTCACGCCGACATCCGCACGACCGAAGTCTACCTCCACATGGATCTTAGCGAAAATCTGGAGCTGGAGACGGTCGAGGTCATCGTTTCCGCCGGAGTTGCGTCGCGGTCGGTTCAGGGCGCCATTTGCGTTGATCGCTTCATTGCTGGCGCACGCAGCGCCGTAGGACGAGTGCGGCTGTACCGGCTCGACACCTCAGTGAGCAGTCCCTCGTGTTGGCCAGCTTTGCCAGCTTCATCATCGGGCTCAAGGCCGAGTAGCTCCTCGTGGAGAGGACCGTCATAGCCATCGCCCTGGCGGTGGCCGCCTTGGCGCTATGGCGGGGCGGATCGTGTGCGGGCGTGCTCTGCCGCTCTGCCGCGGCGGAGCTGGTCCGCGCCGGTCTCTCCCGGGCGACTGTGCCCCGGAGCTGCCCAGGCGGCCTCTCTGCATGGCTGGTCTGGCGCCAGACCGGCCTGAGGCCCGCAACGGCTTCGCTGACCTTCTTCCCCTGCGCTGAGGCGCATTCCTCGCGAACCAAGAAGCTCGGCTGCCGCCGCCCTCCGCTCACGCTGCGGCCCTACGGGTGCAAGCCAGCCGTCCCGTCGCCCTGAAGACCGCTATCGAGGCCGCGCTGGGCGGCTTCGAGGAACAGTAAGGAGATACCACAATGGCTCAAATCGGCATCTTCACCCGCAGCGACGATGGCGCCTTTACCGGCACGATCCGCACCCTCAACGTCAACATGAAGGCGACCATCCGGCCCGTCGCCAAGGACAACGAGCGAGGCCCCGATTACCGGGTCGCCGCCAATGGCGTCGAACTCGGCGCAGGCTGGAGAAAGGCAGCCAAGGACACCGGCGCCGACTACGTTTCGGTCAAGCTCGACGACCCCTCCTTCACGGCCCCGGTCTACGCGACCCTGGTCCAGAGTGACAACGGCGAGCACAAGCTCATCTGGTCCCGCTGATCGACACGCGGTGCCTCACCCCGGGCGAGGCACCGCCTCTCACCCGTGGGATTATGCGACGACCTGAGCTTTGCTATTTCCGTGCTTCCAAAATTTCGATCATCGGTCGCGCGGTCCTATTGGGCGCCGACGCCACCTTTCCAGTGCCGAATGTTTCCAACGATCCGGCCCCGATCGAGCCGTGAAGGCTCGCAGCAACCGTGCCGAAAACGCGCCTGACCATCGCGTCTGCTGCGAAGGCATGGAGGGCTGGTGCAGCGTGGAATCGCACCGCGACAAGGTCGGCGCTTATCTCTCTCGATCGACAACCGTCTTCACGCAACCGGTCCGCCCCAATCTGTTCCAGTCGACGCCAACAAGGACGCACGGAGTCTGTTTTGGAGCCGCTATCGAGGCGCAATGAACGAAGCTGGTCGGGTGCTCCGACTGCGTTTCTGCTGCGTCAAGCTCTTCGATCGATCGGGCGTCGGTCAAGCCCTTCGACCGATCGCCCGTCAGGCGGGCGCCGCGCGCAGCGAAGGTCAGGCGGCCGGACGCTTGCCAATGGCGGAGAACGCCCATCGCGGCGCAATTTGCGGCAAGCAAGTCCGGCCGGCGAAGCCTTGCTCTTGACGGAAGCGAGCACGGCCGCAGGCTGTCGACGCATCAGAAGCGTGATATATGCACTGTCGTCCGCAGCAGCATGACGATGATGTCTGCATGCTTGGCTCACCCTTTCAGCGTCGGTTGTTTACGCAGAACCTGAGCGGATAGTGAGCGGCTGAGCGCTCCAGCAGCACGATTTTATCCGCTGATCCATGATCGCGACATATCCGGGAAGCCGCGAAACGTTTCGCCATCGCCCGAGCGGTTGCTTCGCGTCATAATGCATGTCGAGAGCGTTGGCGATGTTCATCTGGTGTGCAGCAAGGATGGGCTTGATGCAGATCATGCCGCCGACATGGCAGGAGCTGCGCATCAAGTCCGCGTCGGCGACGACCGTTGTCAACCGCGTGACAATATGTTTGCACGTACAGCGCATCTCCGCGAGAAGCTCGACCGCTTCGGCTGCGACGGCGTTTTCGCCGCCTACAATTCCGATCATGGCGAAATCAAGAGCATGTCGCGCCGGCCGCCCACCGCCGCGAGACGGTCGATTACGCTAGGAAACGGGCACCGCTGATCATTGCTGCGGTTCCCATTCCGATGCGCTCACGGCGAGGATGCAGCAGGGCGAACGCACTTCATTGGTTGGTTTTCGCGCGCACGGGCGACACCCGGAATGTCCTTGCAATGCATGGCGACTGTGGCGCGCATGTTGCGGCAGAGACAGTGCTCGCGGCGATCCATCCGCCCAACATTCAGCCTTCCACAAACTTTGCCGTAGTTGACTTAACTGCGGTCGAGCCACGGCTGGATAACTTGTCGGTGGAACCGCTGTCTGGCGAGAGACCCGCCGCAGATAGCCGTTTGGTCCAGCGCCCTTCTACAGCGTTACGTTGATAGTGACATTCCCGGTCGAATGCATTTCGGCTTATTGCGTTGCGGGGGTTGCAGTGGGAGGGTTGACGGCGAGAGAGGGCGAGAGGGCGTGCAAACATGCAAACAAAGAGGGACGGCTCTCCTAATCGGGCTCGCCCTTAAGATCGACCGCCGAGAGTGGTAGCGGCGCAAGGAATCTGAGAGCCTGACAGCGTATTTGTTCACTGCAGTCAGGACAGATTCATGAACAACCCGGTTTACATTGGACTTGACGCATCGCTGGATGAAACAAGCATCTGCATCGTCGATTGCGACGGCAAGATCGTATTCGAGACAAAGGTGGAGAGCAATCCGGACGCGCTCCACTCCGCACTGAAGGGCTACGTGGAGCGCGCTCAGCGCATCGGCATCAAGGCGTCTTCGATAGGCGTCTGGCTGGCGCGTGAGCTGCTATTGCGGAAGCTGCCGGTAATCGTCGTCGAGGCCCGTCACATGCGCACGAGCCTGAGCGCGATGCGCAACAAGACCGACAAGAACGACGCGCGCGGCATTGCGCAGATGATGCGCATGGCGTGGTTTCGTGCCGTCCACGTCAAGGGCGTGGAGAACCAGCGGTTTCGCACGATGCTGGCCAATCGCAAGCTTCTCAAGCGCAAGTTGGTGGATCTCGAGAACCACATTCGCGGCTCGCTGCGGGTGCATGGCTTGAAGGTTGGCGCGATCGGCCGGCACGAGTTCGAGGCCCGCGCGCGCGAACTGCTGGACGGCGCCGATTTCGTCTTCGAACGGATGATCGACAGCTTGCTGGCGGTCCGTAACGCGGTCCTTGAGGGCTACGATCGATTGCACACGATGTTGCTAAATGCGGTCGCTGCCGATCCTGTCTGCCGGCGCTTCATGACCGTGCCTGGGGTCGGACCGGTAGCTGCCCTGACGTACAAGGTTGCGATCGATGATCCGCATCGATTCAGCCGCTCCCGCACTGTCGGCGCGCATTTTGGCCTGACGCCGAGACGTCATCAGTCCGGCAGCTCGATCGACTTCACGGGACGCATCACGAAGCAGGGCGACATGACTGCACGCGAGGCGCTGTGCGAGGCGGCAGCGGCCATGTTGCTGCGTTCGCGCCGCGGCTCGGCACTCAAGGGGTGGGGGCTCAAGATCGCCAAGAAGCGCTCGATGCTGTGCGCGATCACAGCAGTCGCCCGCAAGCTTGCCGCCATCCTGCACCGTATGTGGGTTGACGGCAGGGTGTTCGATCCAGGCGCCGGGGCGGTTGTCACGCCGACGATGCGCGCGACGCTGAAGGCGCTGAGAACGGCTTGACGATGGGCGCGTCTCGACAGTTTAGAGGAGGTCCTGAGATCTGAGTTCGAAGAGTTCCCGTGCGCACGGGCGGCGCCCTGGCAGGGCGTTGGATGAGACTGAGTCCGCTATCTTGCCGGCATCCGCCCGCCACCGGGATGAATGCGCCGTGATCGCTAGGACCGTCTCGTCATGAGGCCATCAATACGGCCCGAAGGAGAGCATGCGACGGCTGATTTGAGCCGAGCGCGTAGTAAAGCAGGGACCCTGCCGAGGGAAGCGTGGTTGCAAGAAGTGCGCACGAGTTTACAGTGACTATGAAGCAGAATTGGAGATGTCATGCAGCTGGAAAGCCATTATTGTAGTTGACATTAGGGGCCCGATTAGGACGGCAAGATAAAGCGAGCTGGCGCTCGCCCTCGCTTTGCTCGTAAGTTGTTGTCTGCACATTGTTTTTTCCTGCTCGTGCCGACGCCAGGCGGAATCGCGCGAGGTGCGGATGGCGCCGGCTGGTTCGCTATCCTGTTGATCTCAAAAGCAAAGGTGTGATGCCGCAGCGATGTGCGATCGGTTGTTCTACGCCGCAGCAAGTCTTTGCGCGCCGTAGAACGCCCGGCGCTCCGGCCACCTTGAAGCACCAAATCCGACTCCCGATGCTGTCGTCATGGCAGATCGTGACAGCGACAGATTCGAGGTTCGCATTGGCCGGATCCGGCGCAGCAGCACGCCGGTCAATTCGCGCACGCTGCCCTTTCTGCGCCAGGTCGAGATTGCCATCCGCAAGCAGGGCGGCAATCCCAATCGCCTCGGCGCAAGCAGGAACGACGGGCAGGGGAGCGGCCGCTTCAACGCGCGGGGCCGCGGCGGCAAGGTGGCGGCAGACTTGCCGAAGGACGGCGGTAGGTGGAAGCAGGACTCCAATGGCGTTCGCTTTCGTTCCCGTCGCGTCGTGGTGAAGGCGCGCGTCGTCAAGCTGCCGAAGCAAGGGAAGGGGATCACCGGGCGCGCCCAAAAATTCGCGACGACGAGCAAGGCTGTCGATGCGCATCTGCGCTATCTCCAGCGCGACGGCGTCACCAGGGACGGCGAGAAGGGCAGGGTGTACTCGGCCTTCGACGACGAGGCCGACAGCAAGGCCTTCGTCGAGCGCGGGCGCGGCGACCGGCATCAGTTCCGCTTCATCGTCGCGCCGGAGGATGCCGCCGAGATGGAAGACCTGCGCTCCTTCACCCGCGATCTCATGCGTCAGATGGAGACCGACCTCAGCACGCGCCTCGACTGGATCGCTGTCGACCATCACAACACCGGTCATCCGCATACCCACGTCCTGGTGCGCGGCATCACCGATGACGGCAAGATCCTGAACATCGCCGGCGACTACATCGCCCATGGCATCCGTCACCGGGCAGGCGAGCTGGTCGAACGGGAACTCGGGCTGCAAAGCGAGATCGAGGTCGCCCGCAAGCTGGCCAGCGAGGTGGAAGCCGAACGGCTGACCCGGCTCGACCGCATGCTGATCGCCGAACAGCAGGAGCACGATCTGGTCGACCTCCGTCCCAATGCCAGCGACAGCTACACCATTTCCAGCAACCGCTACCTGCTGATCGATCGGGCAAAGAGGCTGCAGCACTTCGGCCTGGCGAACGAGATCGAGCCCGGCCGGTGGTTGATCTCCGACCGGGCTGAAAGCACGCTGCGGGCGCTTGGCGAGCGCAACGACATCATCAAGACCATGCACCGGGCGCTGGACGAGCACGGCCTCGCCCACGAGCGGGGTCCGGCGCAATATGTCATGCACCGCCAGACCATCACCGAGCCGGTCGTCGGCCGCGTGCTCGCCAAGGGTCTTGCCGGCGACGAGATGAGCGACCGGCTGTCGCTGGTCATCGACGGCGTCGACGGGCGCACCCACTATGTCGAGACTGCCGACGCGGCAAAGCTCGAAGACATCCAGCGCGGCCACATCGTGGCGCTCGATCCGGTGCTGCCGAAGCAGGAGCCACGTGCGGCCGACCGCAACATCAGCAGCGTAGCGGGCGAGGACGGCATCTATCGCCCGAGCCAACACCTGGAGGCGATCCGCGAGACATTTTTGCAGCAGGGCAAGGACCCGGACGCCTTTGTCCGTTTCCATGTCCGCCGTCTCGAAGCGCTGCGCCGGGCCGGCCACGTCGAACGTATCGATGAAGACCACTGGCGCATTCCAAAAGACCTGTCCGAGCGCGGCATCGCCTATGATGGCCGCAACGCCGAGAAGGACTTCTCCCTGCGTGTGCTCTCGACGTTCGATCTTGACGCGCAGGTCGGCAGCGATGGCGCCACCTGGCTCGACCGGGAGCTTACGGCAAAAAATCCCATGCCGCTGGTCCGGTCAGGCTTTGGTCTCGACGTCGACAACGCTCTCGACAAACGGGCTGCCCAGCTCGTCGGGATGGCCCATGCCGAACGCGATCCAACCAGCGGGACCATTACCTTCGCGCGCGACCTTGTTGCCACGCTGGAACTCCAGGAGGTCACGCGCGTCGGTAAGGAAATCGCCGCTGCGCGCGGCCTTACCTTCGCGCCCGTTCAGCCCGGCAACTATGTCGGCGGCACCCTCCTTGACTCGGTCCGCCTTGCCAGCGGGCGTTTTGCCATGCTGGACAACGGGCTCGGGCTTCAGCTCGTTCCCTGGCAGCCGATGCTCGACAAGCGCGTCGGCCAGCACATCAGCGGGCTCGTGCAAGACAGCGGGGGCATCGACTGGAGCTTCGGCAGAAAGCGTGGGCTGGGGCTGTGAAAGCGCCCATCACGTGGCACTTTTGGCTCGCAACTATCGCCGGCAACGATTGGCCAAGCCTAGTAGCAAACAGTTTGTTAGATGCGGGGTCTTAAACGGATACCATTCTCGGACAGGAACTCGATTCCGGCCCTCTCAAGTGTGTGCCTTATACTTATCAGGTTGTTGGCAATTGGAATGCGCGCCCCACGCTCAAAATCCGCAATCGTCTGCCGAGCCACCTTTGCGGCTCTAGCTAGTTCGTCTTGGCTCCACCCAAGCATCGCCCGAGCGCCGCGACACTGCTCTATCGTTAGCGCATTTTCCATGGGCTACAATCCGATTGACGTCAATCAATTTGTATGATCAGATTCCCTAACGCGGCCGAGCTGAGCGCTGACACGCTTAGCCCGGCCTAACCACAACCAAGCTGTTAGGAGCTCGGATCATGGGTGATTCCGACAATACCACGAGTCTCCCTTTCGTCACCCGTAGGCAAGTACTTGCGGGAGGAATGATCGCGTCCACCGCTTTGATGCTTGAAAAAAGTACTTTCACCGGCAACGCTGCCGCGACGAACGTGTCCCTCTCCGACCCAGCGCTCGCGCTTTGGCGGGAATGGCAGACGGCCCACCGGCTGACCGAGCGGCTTTGTCGCAGACAGCAGCGACTGGAGACGAGGCTTGTCGAGAGCGTCGGCTTTCCTTGTGTGACCGTCCGCGTGTCCGAGGGCGAGGACGTGACGGTCCACTCGATTGAGGCACTCAATGAATTGCTAGGCAGAAGGCCGGATATGGCTGCTCTCCGCCAGAAAGCCGAAGCTGGTCTCACGGCACATCAGGCACGCTGGGATGACGCTGCCGAGGAGACCGGGTACATTGCCGCGCTCAGGGCCGAGCGCAAGGCTGGCGACCGAGCGGAGGATCTGCTGGAAGCGTTCTCAATGACGCCTGCCACGACTCTCGCCGGTGTGGCAGGCAAGCTCGATGCTGTGTTGCGTGAGGGCGAGCCTTGGGAGGAATGCTCCGAATTTCCCTGGTCTCAAATTCGCTCGGCCCTCAGCGATCTGGTGCGTATCGCCCAGCCAGCGATGCCGGAACAATTCTTTGCCGACGAGCGGCGTCCCCCAGCTTCGCAGGCGGGCGGGCTGGCTGCTATCTCGGCGCCTGAAAGACGAAGATGAAGGCGAGGACTCGAACCTCAAAATTTATTGGCACCGTAACCTGCTGATTTTGCTAACCAACTTAGCCACAGTCGGTGACTCGACTATCACAATCCTGGCACAATCACAGCCCACATTCCGCTAAACCGTCGTAAGGCGTACCGGAAAGAGCAGGCAGCGCCGAAACCCCGATCTAGACAAAGCAAGACGGCAGAGTGCGCGACATTCAGCGCGGGCTGAACAATCGCTCCACAGCTCATTTTTTACAAAGTAGACTGGAGCATTCTCGCACCCGTCACGGAGCAGAAATGGTCAAGGGCCATGTGCAGCGCAAACTAGCTGCTATCCTTGTTGCGGACGCGGTCGGCTACAGTAGCCTGATGGCTTCGGACGAAGTGGGGACTCACGAGCGATTCAAATCGCTTCGCTCCGATCCGATCGACACTAAAATCGCCGAACACCAAGGTAGGATCGTCAAGGAAATTGGCGATGGGCTTCTCGTCGAGTTCGCCAGTGTGGTTGCCGCCGTCCAATGCGCCGTCGAGATTCAGGAAGCATTAGCCGAGCGGAACGCGGATGGGCCCGATCATAAACGGATTGAATTCCGAATAGGCATCCATCTCGGCGACGTCATTGTCGACGGCGAAGACATTTTTGGTGACGGGGTCAACATCGCCGCTCGATTGGAAGGTCTCGCGGCGCCCGGCGGAATAGCCATTTCGGCTGATGTCCGTCGGCAGGTCGAGAAGAAATTAAACGTTGATTTCGAAGACATCGGCGAAAAAGAACTCAAGAACATCTCCGAGCCGGTTCACGTCTACAGAATGAAGCTGGCGTTAAAAGCAATCCAGAAGCCTGTCAATGTATTGGACAGGCCAGCCGTCGCAGTCCTGCCGTTCCTGAATATGAGCGGCGATCCAGAGCAGGACTATTTCGTCGATGGCCTAACAGAGGACATTATTACAGCCCTGTCTCACTGGCGAACCTTTCCTGTCATTGCCCGCAATTCAACATTTACCTACAAATCCTCCGCTGTGGACGTTCGCAAGATAGCCCGCGAATTAGATGCTCGATTTGTTCTGGAGGGCGGTGTTCGGAAAGCTGCAAGTCGTATTCGTGTCACTGCCCAATTGATTGATGCCGCCAGGGGCCATCACGTTTGGGCGGAAAAATATGACAGGCACCTGACCGACATTTTTGAATTGCAAGACGAGCTAACCCAAAAGATCGCTGCAGTGGTGGAGCCGGCGATAACGAGGGCCGAAACGCGCCGGATGGCAGTTCCCGGAACTAAAAACGTTGGTGCTTGGGACTATTACTTGCGCGGTTTGGGGCTAGCGCACCAATTCACCGGACAGGCGCACAAGCAGGCCCGCGATATGTTTAGGCGCGCCTTGGAAATCGATCCCGCCTACTCGCAAGCATATACCGGCATCGCACAAACGTATCTTCAAGAGATTTTTTTGAAGCAGGTCGATGACCACGCGGCGGCCGTTTCGAAAGTCGTCGACGCGGCAAAAAAGGCTGTCTCGCTCGATGACAGCGATTCGGCTGCGCACCTCAGTTTAGGATTGGGGTACATGTGGTCCGGAATGCACGACGCCGCCATCGAAGAAGTCCAACGGGCGATCGATTGCAATCCGAGCAACGCGCTCGCCTATGTGGTTTTAGGGAACGTCCTGGACGTCGCCGGACGTCCCGAAGAGGGCATCCCGTTCCTTGAAACCGGATTGAGGCTCAACCCGCTAGAGCCCAGAATGCATTACGCGATGACATGGTTGGGCGGCGCATACCTAAACGCCCGGCGGTACGCCGACGCACTTGCTTGGTTGCAGCGAGCTGCCAGTCGTCGGTCTGACTATGCACTGACCTTTCTATTCTTAGCGGTTTGCTTGACCAATCTCGGCAAGCGCTCTGCGGCGGAAAAGGCCTTGGCAGAATGCGAGAAAGTTGAGCCAGGATTCACCGCCGCATTTGTGAGATGGCGGGCCTACAGGAACGACGCCGACAACGATCACATGCTCAAGGGAATTCGCGATGCTGGCGGCGATACTTTCATTTAATAGAATAACAGGTCACGTTTATTCATAGGTTCCTAAAGAAATTTGTTCCTAAGGCGCAACTTTGTCAGCTCCGTAAGCTGAGCCAACGTCTGTGTCCCATACCAACGGGCCTTTGGATCTCACCATTCTAGAGGTCCGGAATGGGGTCGCGACGTTCCCCTAACCTCCCATCAGGGAATGGTCCGCAAGGGGTCGGATTTTCATATTCGTGCCACGAAGGCACGAAGCAGGCGCCTGCACAAGGCTCGCTGCTTTGAAAGCATCCCGATGAACGACGAGCTGATCCGCCTTCCCGGTGCCATGGAGCCCGTCACGCGGCCTGACATTCAGCACCATACGTGCGAGCACCCCGACTGTGGCAAGGATGCCGGATGGGGGTTCACCAAGCCGAGGCGGCCATCCCATTGGTTCTGCTTTGAGCACCGGGCTGATGCCGAAGCATATCTCTAAGCAGCGTGTTGATCTGATGATCAGAGCGCCAATACGACAGGGAGACTATGCCGACCGCGAGATCGATTGCCAGGAGGCAATGGAGCCCGGCTTCCAGGCGATCGCCGATTGCTGATTGAGGCGGGATGGACGCGCGGGGCGATCATGCGGTCGTTGAAGCGGCTCATCACCGCCGACCACATGACCCAGAAGGAAAACGCCAGGTTGAGGCGCAGATAGCCTGCAGGCATTCAAAAAGCCATCGAGGAACTTTGAACCGTCGCGGCCGTTTACCGGCTATCGCGTCCGGAAAGTTCCGCCATGAAT
>NZ_JAMYMO010000033.1:0-69503 GCF_040318575.1 Mesorhizobium sp. M1088
CGGTTGCCAAGGGTGAGTTCGGCGGAGATGTCCTGCACCGCGTCGTCGGACCGGCCGGCCAGCCATGCGGCGCCATTTTGTGGGAATCGAAACGCACCAAGAAATGGAGCCAGGGTTGGTTGGGGAAGCTCAGGGCTGATCAGCGGGCCGCAAAGGCGGACATTGCGCTTATGATCTCGGAAGCTCTGCCTGCCGGTGTGGAAACCTTCGATCTTCTGGACGGGGTCTATGTCGCCCATCCCAAATGCGCGATGCCGATCGCAATCATGCTGCGACAATCACTCATCGAGCTGGCGAACTCCCGCCTCGCCCAGGACGGCCAAGCCACCAAAATGGAGCAGGTCTATGGCTATCTGACCGGTCCGCGGTTCCGCCATCGCGTCGAGGCCATCGTCGAAAAGTTCTCTGATATGCAGGAGGACCTGGCCAAGGAACGCAAGGCCACAACACGCCTGTGGGCCAAGCGGGAGGCTCAAATACAAGGCGTAATCGAGTCGACCGCGGGGATGTACGGCGACTTGCAAGGCATCGCTGGAAAGGTGATGCAAGAAATTGACGGCTTGGAGGTCCTGGCCATTGAAACATCTCCGCCCGGTGCCGAATAGGCAATCGGTATGCAGCTCAACAGGAAAACGATTGGCAATCTGGAGCGGCTTCCCCAGACATACCCATCGGACTCCTCGGATAGGGTAAGCAAAAGAAGCCCGCCCACCCGAGGCAATCGTCGTGCCTAGCCGACGGCCTCTTATCTAAGGTCTTGACTCGTTAATCGCCATATGGCTATATAGTCATATGGCAATATATGGACCCACCGGCGACCGTCTGAGCAAGGCATTCTCGGCCCTCTCCGATCCCACGCGACGCGCGATCCTGGCCCGCCTTGCGACGGGCGAAGCCACGGTGTCGGAACTGCTGGCACCATTCGAACTCAGTCAACCCACGATCTCCAAGCATCTCAAGGTGCTGGAGGATGCGGGTTTCATCGAACGCGGACGTGATGCGCAGCGGCGACCGCGCAAGCTGGTGACAACGGCTCTCAAGGATATTGCCGACTGGGTAGAGCCGTTTCGCAGCCAATGGGAAGACAGGCTCGACAATCTGGATCGCCACCTCGAAAAAATGGGCAAAAAGGAGAAGTAGCATGCTGGCAGGGATCGCGAACACCGACCTGATACTCGACCGGGACAAGCACACGATCATTCTGACGCGCGTGCTTGCTGCGCCCTGTGAACAGGTCTTCGAGGCATGGACGCAGCCGGAGCATGTGGCATGCTGGTGGGATCCATCAGGCGAACCGCTCGCACAATGCGAGATCGACCTGCGTCCGGGAGGGGCCTTCAGGTTCGTCAACCGGCATCCCCCTGGCGCCAACCAGTTCGCTGGCGTCTATCGCGAGATCGCACCGCCGCGTCATCTCGTCTTCGAAGCAATGGGGGCGATCGGGCGTGTCATTCTCGACGAGACTGGCGGCAAGACGTTTCTGACGGTGAGGATCGAGTGCGGCTCGGCGGAACGGTTGGAGCAATATCTGAAAATGGGCATCGACACCGGAACGGCCAAGACATTGGACAACCTTGCCGCACATATTGGCGCGATGGCACAACGGACATCCAGCTCTCCGTCAACTGCTCCGAGCAGCGGCGAGTAACATTAGATGCAACAATCAATCTGGACAGCGGCAGATGCGGCTCTGGTGGCGTATGCCATCACCTGCGTCGTTCTATGCCTTAATCTTCTGATGCTCTGGGCTTCCAGCGGGGCGATCCGCGCGAAGGGTGGCGTGGCAATCAATCCGGAGGATGGGGCTCGCTATGGTGTACCCGTGTCAGAAATTGACCCGCCAACTGTCGCGCGGCTCCTGCGCGCACACCGCAATGCCGAGGCCACGATCTATCCATTTCTGCTGCTGGGCCTGCTCTTTGTTTTCACGGGAGGAAAGGCAGCAATTGCAATTCCCATTTTCGCAATTTTTGTAGTCGCCAGGATCGTACATTCGATAGTCTATCTGAAGGCCATGCAGCCTTGGCGCACGATCGCTTTTGCAGTCTCCCTGCTCGCAATCGTTGTCCTGATGGGCGCCGTAGTCCACGATTTGCTCTTTGCCTGAGGTAGAACCGTATGTCAGTACCGAAAGCTCCAATCCTGTCGTTCACGGACGTCGTCGCCATCGAGGCCTGCGTGTCGACTAGCGAAAGACTGACGAGGACGTCTGTTTGGGGTCGAACTTGCCTATTGGGAGAGCGGACATTCGCGGACCGCCACACTGCTATAGTCAATGCTATGGATCGACTCCAGCACCTGGTGCACGCGCGGCGGCCGTGATGATTTTGTCGGGATCGTCGGTCCAGACGAAGGGCTATGACTGCAGCTTGTGGTCGATGACGAAGCGGTTGATAGCGGAAACCAACCTGCCCTCAACACAGGACTGGTGATAGCCGGCGCACCGCCTGTCGTGCTGCCGCCATCGGTGCTCTTCGTTTTCTGAAGCGCTTTTTCGTGGACTCAATCGCAAGAGCATCGTCAGGGCGACCTGCGGTTTTCCACTATTATGATCGGCTCGTGCCCGAATTTTCTATCAACGTCGCCGCGACTCGAGTATTAGGTTCCGCTTATGGAGCGTCGACACGCCATCCGAAGGATCAGGGACGGACTTTGGGAAGTCTATGACATAGACAATGAAAAGGTTGTCTTGGTGGACAGCGTAGCTCTGACCAATTTGCGGGACGAAGAGGCACTCGATGCGTTGGAGTTGCTAATGGGTGGATTTCTTGTTGCGAGCAGGTTTCCAACGCTCGGTTGATGGTTTCTCCAGGGACACGTTCGCGCGCACGTCAGGCGAAGGCACCTCAAGCCTCTCATTGTGGGTTCCATCAGAACCGCAGGGCACGAGCTTCCAGCGCCAGTTGCCCTGCGGCGGGACGTTGGGGTGGCACCAAGCAGGCAGGAAGGACATCGCCATTACGCACCGATTTACGCGGCAAATCTTGGCTCGGGAACTCCCGTTACGCCGAGGCCGGTGATGGCAAAAAGGCTGCCGCGTAAAACTCCGTCGCCCGGAAAGCGCGGCAGCGGCGGCTTGGCCATCGAAGTGACGTACAGGGTGTCGAGCCTCGGCCCGCCGAACATGACGCTGGTGATCTTCTTGACGGGCATGTCGATGATGCGATCAACGCTGCCGTCGGGCGCGTAGCGGACCAGCCTGCCATCATAGACCAGCGCGTTCCACAGGAATCCTTCCGCATCGACAGTTGAGCCGTCAGCCGCCCCTCCCCGGCTGGTATCGACACGCGTGAAAGTGCGCCGGTTGGTGGCGGCACCGGTTGCGATGTCGTAGTCGTAGGCCCAGATCTCGCCGGTCCAGGTGTCGGCGAAATAGAAGGTGCGGTCGTCCGGGCTCCAGCACGGACCGTTCGAGCAGATGATGCCGGAATCTATTCTGGTAACGGAGAAATCCGGATCGAGCCGGTAGAGCCCGCCGGAGGGTCCTTCTTCCATCGTGTCCATTGAGCCGGCGAAGAAGCGGCCGCGCCGGTCGACCTTGCCGTCATTGAGCCGGTTCATCGGCCTGTCCGGCTCCGGATCGTGAATCGGCGTCACCTCGCCGGTGGCGAAATCAAGCAGATGGAAACCGCGCTGCAGCGATACCACAGCGCCGCCGCCGTCCTTGCGCAATGCCATCGAACCGATCTTCATCGGCACGTCCCAGCAACGGATCTCACTACCGTCGGCGGTTGCCCGAAACACACGCCCGTCGAAACTGTCGATCCAGTAGAGGCGCTCCTGTTCAACGTCCCACAGCGGTCCCTCGCCCAGCGTGGTCTTCACGTCCACCACGACTTCGATCTTCATGCCGTCCTCCTCTGTTCGAACCTTGCAGAAACCGGTCAAAACGCGACCTGATCGCCGCCCTTCAATGACAGGATTTCGCGGGCCTCGTCGGGCGTTGCCACTTCCATGCCGAGGCCTTCGACGATCTTGCGGGCAAGCACCACCTGCTCGGCATTCGACTTGGCAAGCCTGCCCCTACCGGCCCAAAGACTGTCTTCGAGCCCAACGCGAATGTTGCCGCCAAGCGCTGCCGATTGTGCCGCGATGCGCAACTGGCTGGCGCCCGCACCCAGCACCGACCAGCGGAACTGGTCGCCGAACAGGCGATCGGCGGTGCGCTTCATATGGGCGACGTCTTCCGGGTGCGTGCCGATGCCGCCGAGCAGGCCGAACACCGACTGCACGAAGAACGGCGGCTTCACCAGCCCGCGATCGGCGAAATGGGAGAGGTTATAGAGATGGGCGATGTCGTAGCACTCGAACTCGAAGCGGGTCCCATTGTCGTAGCAGGTTGCCAGTATGTATTCGATGTCCTTGAACGAGTTGCGGAAGACCAGATCACGCGTCGCTTCCAGATGCGGCTTTTCCCAATCGAACTTGAACGTCTCGTATTTGTCGGCGAGGTGATAGAGCCCGAAATTGATCGAGCCCATGTTGAGCGAGGCGACCTCCGGCTTGAACTGGGCGGCGGGGCGCACACGCTCCTCCACCTTCATGTAAGGACTGCCGCCGGTGGTGATGTTGATGGCGGCATTGGTGCCTTGCTTGACGCGCGGCAGGAAACGCGCGAACGCCTCTGGCGTCTGGTCGGGCTTGCCGGTCTCGGGGTCGCGGGCATGCAGATGCAGGATCGCCGCACCCGCCTCCGCCGCCGCGATCGCCTCGCGCGCGATCTGGTCCGGCGTGATCGGTAGATAAGGCGACATAGTCGGCGTGTGGATCGCCCCCGTCACCGCGCAGGTGATAATGACCTTGCCGCTGGGTTGCTGGGCGCCGGGCTTGCGGCTTGTTTGCGTCATTGTCCAAACTCCTGATCCGACTTTTTCTTGTGCGCCGCCAGCGCCATCAGCCGGCGGTCGCGCCAGACCTGCCGTTCGCCGAGTTCTTCCCGCGGCAGGCGCTTGCGACGCTCGGCCTCGACCGTTTCCATGACCTCGCCGGCCCAGTCGACGCGGCGCAGCATCTGCGGGAAGATGTTGGAATAGATCGCCTGATAGCGCTCGACATAGTCGCGCACACCACCCGGTGCATTGAGGTCGATCGTCTCGAACGGACCCATGAACGACCAGCGCAGCGCCAGCCCGTCGCGCAGGCCAGTGTCGACGTCCTCGACGCTGGCATAGCCGTCGGCGACGAGCCGAAACGCCTCCTCCAACAGCGCGCCTTGCAAGCGGTTCATGATGAAGCCGTCGAGCTCGCGCTTCATCACCAGTGGCGCATGGCCCGCCTCGACAAGAAACGCGCGGGTCCTTTCCACCGTTTCGGCGGAGGTCCATGGCGCCGGCACCACCTCCGCTGCCGGGATGAGATAGGGCGGATTGATCGGGTGCACGACGAGGCAGCGATGGCGCCCCTCAAGATGATCGGTGAATCTCGACGGCAACAGCGCCGAGGTGGAACTGGCGATCACCGCCTGCGGACCGGAAAGTGCGTCGATGCGGGAGAACACGTCACGCTTCACCTCGAGGTTTTCCGGCGTGTTCTCCTGGACATGGACGGCATCGGCCAGGGCCTCGCCAAGCTCCTCCACAATGGTGATGCGGCCAAGCACGGTATCGACCGCCTGTCCCCGCAGCAGATCGTTGGCGGCAAGGTCGCCGAGCACCCCAGCGATATAGTCGCGCGCACCGCTGGCCGCGGCCGGCGCCTGGTCCCACATGCGCACATCATGGCCGGCACGAGCGAAGCTTATCGCCCACGCTCGCCCGATGAAGCCGCTTCCGACAATTGCTACCTTCGCCATGATCTCCCCCTCAGAGTGTCTCGACGTTGCCGTCGACGCCGAGCGACTGGCCGGAAATGTTGATGCCCGCATCGGAAAGCAGGAAGGCCACCATCGCCGCGACATCGTATGGGCTGGTCATGCGGCGCAGCGAGATGTTCTGCAGATAGCGTTGTGTCATCTCCTCGTTTGAAACGCCGAGCTGCTTTGCCCGGTCGGCAATGACCTTGTCGATGCGCGGCCCTTCGATGATGCCGGGCAAGATGGCATTGACCCTGATCCCATGCGGTCCGAGTTCCTTGGCAAGGCTCTGGGTCAGGCCGACAACGCCGAACTTGGCAGCCGAGTACGGCGTGCGGAACGCGTAGCCATGGCGGCCGGCGGCCGAAGACATCGAGACGATCGAGCCGCCGCCCGCCGCCTTGATCAGCGGCACGGCACGGCGCGCGCACAGGAACTGGCCGGTCAGGCAGATATCTATGCAGCGCCGCCAGTCTGCCGGATCGATCTCATCGACCCCGCCGGTCGGCCCGGCAATGCCGGCATTGTTGATCAGGGCGTCGAGCCCGCCGAGCTTCTCCTTTATGGTCTCGAACAGTCGGTCGACATCGTCGTCGCGTGAAACGTCCGCTTTGACTGCGCCGGCGAGTGTGAGCCTCTCTGGAGCGGCGGCCAGCGCCTCGTCGGAAATGTCGCAGATCACGACACGCGCGCCGAGCCCCGACAGCGTCTCGGCAATAGCAAAGCCGATGCCGCCGGCACCCGCCGTGACCAGCACGCGTTGGCCTTTGAGCCCGGTCAGGAATTCGTCCGCCGATGCCGGTGCGCTGGAGCTCATTATTCCATTCCTTTCATTGAATTCGCCTTTCGCGCAGCGCCATGACCGCAGCGAGCACCACCAGCCCGAACAGGATCGCCCGCGTCGCGTAAGGCAGCGTCGTGCCGGCGAGCAGCATCTGCAACGCCGTCAAAAGCAGCACGCCCCCCAGCATGCCGAGATAGTGGCCGCGCCCGCCGGTGATCAGCGCACCGCCGACCACGACGACGGCGATCGAGGGCAGCAGATAATCGTCGCCCATGCCGAGGCTGGCCTGGCCGGAAAAGCCGGTCAGCATGATGCCGACGAGCCCTGCGCAGACCGCCGACAGCACATAGACGAGGATGAGCGTGCGCCCGACCGCGATGCCGGAGAGCTGGGCCGCGCGCAGGCTGTTGCCGATGCCATAAACCCGGCGGCCGAAAGGGGTGCGGCCAAGCAGCAGCACAGCAAACACGACGAAGGCGATCATGAACAGCACCACCGGCGTCACAACGAATACCTTCCCGGTCATGAACCAGCGCAGCATCGGCGAGGAGAAGCCGGCCGGCGTACCCTGCGAGTAAAGCAGCGCGACGCCTTGCAGAATGCCGTTGGTGGCCAGCGTCATCACGATCGGCGAAATGCCGAGGAAGACGATGCCGATGCCGTTGGCAAAACCGATCAGGCAAGCTGTGAGCAGCACCGCCGGCAGCGCATAGGCAAGTGCACCATCCGAGCCGTTGACCATGCCGGCAAGCAGGATGCCCGAGAGACCGATCGTCCACGGCACCGACAGGTCGAGCCCGCCGGTGAGGATTACGCTGCCTTGCCCAAGCGCCAGGACGGCGAGGAAGCTCGACAGCACGAAAAGCGAGTTCCAGTAGGTGACGTTGACGATGGCGCGTCCGAGCCAGATTTGGGTGATGATCACGACCACGGCCAGGCAGACATAGGCCGGCAGCGCATAACGCAGCGTCTCGGCGTTGCGTATATGGAAGGCCGGCTGCGGCGCCTGCTGATCGTCGGTGCTGCCACGCGCGATCCTCAGCCGCCGGTCGGTGCGATCGATCTGCGAGGGCAGCATTCCGGCGCGCCATGCGGCCAATCGCGCCCGCAGCGCACGCAGTTGGCGGGCGAGCACGGAGCCATGCGACAGCGAGCCGGCAAGCACGGCAAGGATCAGGATCGTGCCCTCGGCGATCGTCGAATAATAGGCCGAGACGTTGAGTACGAGCAGGATGTTGACGACCATCATCAGGATGTAGGCGCCGAAGACGGTGCCAACCGGCCCGCCTTGACCGCCGCCCAGCCTTGTACCGCCGACGACGACCGCCGCGAACATCGACAGCAACAACGGGTTACCGACGAGCGGATCGCCGCTGCCCGTCTGTGCGCTGATGAAGACGCCGGCGAGCCCGTAGCAGCCGCCGGCTATGACATAGACCAGGAAGCGCACGAGAACGACGCGCACGCCGACCGAAGCGGCCGCGTCCGGATCGCTGCCGACGGCATAAAGCGCGGTCCCGAAGCGTGTGCCTTTGAGCCAGAACCAGGCGAGCAGGACGACGCCGATGACCACCAGCGGCATCGGTATCCAACCGGCGATAGCATCACCGAGATAGAAGGCGCCAAGATCGGGCGAGACGAAGCCGCCCGGCTTGTCCATGACCAGCAGCGTTACTCCCTGCAGGATGAACATGGTCGACAGCGTGACGACGATAGGCTGCATGCGCAGGACGGCAATGAAGAAGCCGTTGAAGGCGCCGACCAGCATGCCGACCCCAATTCCGGCCAAGGTCCACAGCGCGACACTGGTGCCGGTCGCCATCGGATCCATACCTTTTGCCAGGACGACATTGACCAGCGAGATCACCGCGCCGGCGGACAGATCGAAACCGCCGGACAGGATGACCACCGTCTGGCCGATCGCCGCCAGCGCCGAGGTGGCGCCGCCGCTGGAGAGAAACGAAATGTCGAAATAGGTGAGCCGCCCGGCACTGACCAGATCGACGATAAGCAGGAGCACCGCAAAGACGATCGCCGCGATGATCGCGCCGCTGTGCCGCGCGAGAAGCCGCGTCAATGTCGCGGCCGGTGCCGCGGCGGGCAAACTCGTCACGCTCATTCCGCCGCCTCCCGGACCAACTCGCCTTGCCCCAGCGCCGGTCGCATGATCGCGCCTTCCGTGATGTGGTTGCCGGCAAGCTCCGCCACCAGGCGACCGTCATAGAGGACGAGCACTCGGTCGCATTGATGGACCAGCTCGGGAATTTCGGTTGAATGCAGAAGGATCGAGCCGCCGGCCGCCACATAGTCGCGCATCATCACATAGAGCTCGTGCTTGGTGCCGACGTCGATGCCGCGGGTTGGGTCGAAGAGCAGCAGGATGCGGCTCTCGGCGACCAGCCATTTGGCGATGGCGATCTTCTGCTGATTACCGCCCGAAAACGCCCCCGCCCTCGTCCACATGGCGCGGTGGTCGACCTCGACCGCCGAGAAGGCGGACTGGACGGCCCGCGCCTCCTCGTGCCTGCTGATCAGGCCAAATCGGGTAAAACGCGCGACGACCGGCAGCGATACGTTTTGCCGGCCCGAGAGCTTCAGGAACAGGCCTTCGGTCTTGCGGTCCTCCGGCACCAGCCCGATCGCCATGTTGGCCTTGAGCGCATCGGCGGGCGAGCCGAGCCAAACTTCGCGCCCGTCGACGAGTATATGGCCGCGCTCGATCTCGGCCATACCGAAGCAGGCGAGGAACAGGTCGAGCTGGCCCATGCCCTGAAGCCCGGCAATGCCGAGAATCTCGCCCTTGCGCAGGTCGAAACCGACGCCGTCGAGCTTCATGCCGGCCTTGAGATCGCGTACGCCGAGCACCGGCGGACCGAAGACCGCCTCGCTTTCGGGTTTCGGCGGAAAGGTCTGGGCGATGCTGCGACCGATGATCTTTTCGATCACTTCTCCATCCGGGACGTCGGCAACCGGCGCCGTCACGATGTGACGGCCGTTTCTGAGAATGGTCAGCGTGTCGCAGAAGGCCCGCACCTCTCGCATGCGGTGGGTGATGAACACGACCGTCGTGCCGGCGGCCTTAAGTCGCGCGATGATGCCGCCCAGCCATTCGACATCGCCGCCCGACAGCGTCGAGGTCGGTTCGTCGAGCAGGAGGATGCGCGGCTTGCGATAGAGCGCGCGCGCGATTTCGATCTTCTGGCGGACGGCGAGATCGAGGGTCGCGACCTCGGCATCAAGATCGACCGAAAAGCCGAGATCTGAAATGTGCTGGCGCACCGCCCTGCGCGCGCTCGCCCGCCTAATCAGGCCGCTCGGGCCGACAGGCGCGTAGGGCAGCAGCATGTTGTCGAGAACGCTGAGATCGCGCACCAGCGTCATTTCCTGGAAGGCTGTCTGCACGCCTTTGGCGTGCGCGGCGCGCGGCGAACCGAGTGGCGCCGGTTCACCAAGAACGGTGATTTGCCCTTCGTCGGGCCGCACCAGTCCCGACAGCAGCTTGACGAGCGTCGACTTGCCGGCACCGTTTTCGCCTAGCAGCGCGTGCACGCTGCCCGAAACGATCTCAAAGGAGACGCCATCGAGGGCGACCGTCGCGCCAAACGCCTTGCGGACGCCCTCTATGCCGACAGCTGTCGATTGCGCTGACATCATGATCCCAGTCCCGGCCTGCACGGGGTGCGTGGGAGTGCCTCCAAAGCACCCCACGCCCCATTCGGAGAGCCTTACTCCTCGGGCTGGCCGACAAGGGCGGCCGCGAGACCGATTTCAGGTGTCTGGTCGGAGAAGATCGAGGCGAACCAGCCGGGGTTGGAGACTAGCGACGGTTTGAAGGCGTTACAGCCAGCCTTCATCTCCGCCCAGGTGCCTTCGTCACAAAGCTTTATCGTGTCGTTGGTGACGACCGGCAGCGGCAGGATCGTCTTCTTGGCAACCTCCTTGCCGTCAAGCGCCTCGACCGCAAGCTTGAGGGCGAGCGCGCCGGAATAGGGCGGCGATGCATAGGAGATACGCGGCGCGCCGAGCGGCGCATAGGGAGAGGCTGCGCCCTCGACCTCCGTGCCCTCCGGCAGCATCTGGATGCGCCCGCCATTGGAGCCCTCGCCGGCGCAAGGCAGCAGTTCGCTGCTCTTCTTGCCGGCCTCGAGCTGCATGGAATTGGCGGTGAAGCAGCCGACCTGCATCCACAGCCCATTTATGTCGTCCCAGCTGCGCGTCGCCAATATCTTGGAAAGTTCGGTACGAGCCACCGCCTGGCTCCACATACCGACAGCCTCGCCCACGATCTTGATGTCGGGATGCTTGGCAAACACCTCCTTTGCGGCCTTGGTGCGCAGATCGTCGACCGAGGTGCCGGGAACGCCGGTCACTGCGATGATGTTGCCCTTGCCATTGAGCTTCTTGACCAGCCACTCCGCCGTCACGCGGCCAGCCTCTTCCTGATCGATATGGACGTTGTAGGCGCAGGGCTCTGTGATCTCGGCATCATAGGCAAACACCTTTACCCCCTTGTCGCAGGCGTTCTTCACCACCTGGTTGAGCGCTGTCGGCGAGATCGGGAAGATCACGATGGCTTCGGCACCTGCCTGCACCATCGCGTTGATCTGCTGGATCTGGCGCTGTGCGTTCGGCCCGGCCACCTGAACCTGGAGGTCGACCTTGTCGGCCATGCTCTTGTGCGACGCCATCGCCTTGACCATGTTGGCGGCCTCGGCCTGCCAATCATTGCCGATGAAGCTCATGCTGAGAAATATTTTGTGCTTTCCGGCCGCCTCGGCCGCCGACATCCCAAAGGCGCAAACAGCCATGCCGGCAAGCAGCGCGAGCCGCCGGGCTTTCGATCCGATACCCATTCGAAACTCCTCCCAGTTCAGACGACCAAATGCCTCCCAAGGGCACGAAACGTGCTCCTTGTCATTCGATGCAGCTGACCGTATCAAAGCCGGATACGCCGGCGCTTGACGCGGCAATCTGAACCTTGCATTCCGGGCACAGGCGCCGGGTAGGACAAGAGCGTCGCCGTTTGGGGAAAGGTAGGCACAGATGGCTGGGGCGGCATTCAGGAAGCCGGGCGTCGAGATCACGCCGCTGTCCAGGGAAACCCTGCAGGACAGGGTTTACCGGCACGTCACCGAGTTGATCCTCGACGGCAGTATCGTTCCAGGTGAAATGGTGACGGTGCAGAGCCTCGCCGACGCTTTCGGCGTCAGCCCCATGCCGGTTCGCGAGGCCCTGCGGCGTCTGAGCGCCGCCAACGCATTGATGGTGGTTTCGGGCCGTTCGATCGGGATACCGGCATTAAGCCGCGCGCGACTCATCGATCTCAGGAACGTGAGGTTTGAGATCGAGGCGATCGCCGCCGCATGGGCGGCCGAGCGAATGGACGATCCCAGCGTGGCGCTGCTGCGCCAGCATCTGGACGCACTCGAACAGGCCAATGCCGCCGGAGACGTCAAATCCTACCTCAGGGCCAACTACGCCTTTCATTTCTCCATCTATCGAGCCGCGGGTTCGGAAAACATGCTCAACATCATCGAGAACCTGTGGCTGCAGATCAGTCCCTATTTCAACATGCTGCACGATTCTGGAAATTATTCGACCGCCAACCAGCACCATCAGCAGATGTTTGCAGCGCTGCGAGATCGCAACGCGGAAGCTGTCCGGGCCGCGGTTCGCGCTGACATCGACGCGGCTTTCACAGTGCTGATCAAACTGCTGAAGTAACATTCAGGTCGCCATAAGCGACATGCCGCCTCCATTGCTAATCAGACTTCCAGTTCTTTTTCCGCCCACTCCGCGAACTTTTCCAACTTGTCGAGCAGGCTCTCGGCTTCGGCTAGTGATTTTGCCCTGATTCCGTATTGAGCTTCGTCCTTCTCATCGAGCATGCTCCGCAACCTGCTGGCCTGCGCTGCAGGAAGGCGATTTCCAAGCGCATCACGCATGGTTTTCACCACGGCCGCATGATCCGCGCGGTTGATCGTTCCTGCAAATCGGGCAGTGAGCGCATCGGCGTATGCTATTGCCGCATTCACGATCTGCGACATAGCCGGATTGCCGATGTCACCCGTTTCAGACATTGCCACCTCCAAACGGGCAGCCTTCAAATATGAGCGGGCGATGCGTAATCGCCCCTCGCCAAAGCCTGTCTCGACTGCTTTCGTCGCACCTCTTCTGGTCATGCCAACGCCTTCTGGCGAGTTTTTGTTGCGAGTTCGTCCGGGCGTGGACCCAAGACGAGCAGGGCATTTGCTTCGACGCCACCCCACCAAGGGTCTCCCGTGCTCGACAGCCTCGCCACATCCTGCGGAGTGAGTCCCACCACCGAGGGATTGAAGCCAAGCTCTTCACCGTGGGTCACCAGTGCCTCACGGATCTCTTGGAGCGCGCTTTCTAGCTTTTCGGATGGCGTAACCACTGCGATGTCGAGATCGCTGTCTGGACGGTCCTCGCCCCTCGCCACGCTGCCGTAAATCCAGGCCGCGAGTACGTTCGGCCGAACTGCGGAGACCGCCTCAGTGACTACAGCGCGAATGTTGGAATACCTAAGCGCCTCCTGCTCAAAGAGGGTTTCCAGTGATGTCGCCAGTGGATGGCGATCATTCAACCGATAAAGACGAGCCCTGCCCGTTCCCTCTGAAGATACGATGCCAATCCCCTCCAAGGTTGCGAGAGCAGACCACACGCTTGCCCTCGCAAGCCCGCTACGAGCCGCAAGCAACGGTGAAGAAAGCAAGCCGCCGTGCCGGGATAATTCCCGGAGCAATCTCACGCTTGCGTCGGTGCCGAGCATAATGGTGAGTGGATAGCGCAAAGCGCTTTGAGCGGTCGAGCGTGTCATGGCGCAAGTTCCTTCTGCTCTGGAGCCATAGCACGTCGCCTGCCGGGTATCAAATCTGATGTTTTGTTTTCTAAACAGATGTCCTGTTATCTGAGCCTTGGCGGCTGCTGCGCCGCTATCACGAACGCATCCGAGAGATGTTGATCGCCACGTTCATCCAGTCCATCGTAGGAGCAAGAGCAAGATGCCGCTCTATCTTATCCATTTCATTATCTTCTTTCTGCTTCAGTCCGTCCAATGCCCGGTCGGCGGCGAACGGCGAGCTTCTCCTCCCGATAGAGCCGGAACAGCTTCTTGTGGTTCACGACCAGGCCCTCCCGCCTCAGCATCACGAGAAGACGCCGGTAGCCGAACCGGCGACGCTGCTGCGCGATCGCCTTCATCCGCTCGCGAAGCTCGCGGTCGTCCGGCCCGCTGGTCTCGTAGCGAACCGTCATGCGGCAACAGCCGATGGGTTTACACGCCCGCCGTTCGCTCATCCCGAAGCCTTCCTTCAGGCAAGCGACAGCTTTCCGCTTGGCCGCGGGCGTCACCATTTCTTTCCCACAAGATCCTTCAACGCGGCATTGTCGAGCATGGCGTCGGCCAGAAGCCGCTTCAGCCGCGTGTTCTCGTCCTCCAGCGCCTTCAGTCGCCGAGCCTCGGAGACATCCATCCCGCCGAAGCGGGCCTTCCAGTTGTAAATCGAGGCGTCGCTGACCCCGTGCTTGCGGCACAGATCGGCAACCGATACCCCGGCCTCATGTTCCTTCAAAATTCCGATGATCTGCTCTTCAGAGAAGCGGCTACGTTTCATGTCCTGGTCCTCTCGATAGGCCAGAACGAACTTCAAACCGGATTAGATAAGAGGGGCAAGGTCATCGGCGCTCAACAACACGATCTCGGCGCGCCAAACGTGCTTCTGCGGGCTGTTACAGTCTTTGACCAAGGCAACCGAACGCCGATGGTCAGAAGGCGAGACGGTGGAGGAGATTCCTGTGCGCATGCGCCAGACTCGCACACGGGCAGGCAAAAGGGAATCCCGGTCCGGACTCTTATGATCAGGCAGGAACCAATAGTTTCTCAACCTGCACCGACACCGGCAAAACTCGAGCGGTGTCTAGCGGACTAAATCCTGGACGAAGGCTCATTCGGCATGCATTGCAGAACGCAGAGGTGCATTGAATGGATGTGTAGACAGGGCCGCTTTACGGCGGACGGCCATTCACGCGGAAGCAATTTCAAACTTTGACACTGCGGGGCTATGCCTGCTAGTTGCGTACCGTTTCGAAAAGGAGTCCGGTTAGATGGCCGGTTCGACGTCACCGGGCCGATCTATACTGACGGACTAGCGACGGCATTCCCATTCACATCTCAGGCCAAGACAATAACCGAGGTGTCGGTCGAGTCTATGGGGATGACGGAATCGCTACGGTTGTTAGCACGTCAGCCTACACTGTGACACTGAACGGCGACGGAACCGGAACGGTCACCTTTCCAACCGCACCAAGAGTCCGTCTGAGGCTGTTCATCCTTTCTGGTTGCGAGGCACCAAAAAGTCAATTTTGAATGCCATATCCGCTTTCCGAAGATACCAAATATTGAAGTGGTCAGTCCGTCGGCACTTTGGGACGTGTGGTTGAAAAATGATATCTCTCGATCGATCGGTTTCGCCAGGAAATGCAGGTTTTACGACCACTCGGAGGTCGTTTTTGTCTGGTTGCGCTGCAACCATAGTCGGCATCGGTCCGGCCACGAGCGCGTCTGAATTTCTGGACGGCCAGAATTTCGAGAGCGATCCCGGCGGTGATGCAATGTCTGTCGGATTGTTTACGACCATCTCAGATCTAACGATCCCAGCCGGCATAGACGCCATCACAACGAGCGGCTATTCGATGCTCGGCATGGGGGCCGCAAAGTATGTTTACGACCCAGTTGTAGACGCGGCTTACTCGGCAGCCAACCCTCGCACCTCAGCGCTGAGTCTTAACGGGCGAGGTTTCAAGTTGTGCGACGCTCGCGTAGAGATCGAGCAGTTCGGTGCCCTGGGCGATGGTTTCGCCAACGACGATGGCGCGTTTGCCGCCTTCAACGGGTGGGCGCTTGCACGGCCCACCGGAACTGCCGTGCATCTCCATCTCGGCCGCAGCAAAGTGTATGGTTTTACCAACCCGCGTTGGGTACAAAAAATCCCTTACCTGCGTGTCCATGGTCACGGGTCGCGGTTGCACAATCTCGGGCTTTCCCGTCAAAACTCCGTTTTCGGCCTTATTAGTGCTGACGTCACGTCTTACCACAGGGGCGGAATTAACCTCGACGTAGACCGCTATCGGATCGCGACTACGGCAATTGCTGACACTAGCGTAACCTGCCTCGCGCCCGCGGATGCTTCGAACTTCATTGCCGGTCGATATCTCCTTGTTGCCAGCTTCGATCAGCAGTTTGCGGGCTTCCCGTTTAACGCCCGCTATTTTGAATATGCTAAAATAGTTTCATCTGACCCGACGACCGGTAAGATCATTCTCGATCGCGAACTGAAGTACGCGCATAGCCAGAACTTCCCATATAAGGCTTCCTACGCCAATGGCGATGGACGGGCGTCAATCTACAGCATCGATCAAAACGGCAACGTTTTCGATATTGACCACGAATACGAAGACTTAACCTTTTCCTTCTCTAATCGTCAGACATATAATTGCATCACGATATCAGGGAGAAAGGTTGTTCTTCGCAATGTTACTTGCAACTGGATCTTGCGGACTCAGGGCGAATACTTAGAAACCAACAATTGCAAGATCACAGTCGATAGCGGCGAAGTCGACAAGCTGATCACGACCTGCTTATCGAATTGCGATGAATTCACGGGGCTCGTTGCAAGCGGAACTGGCGTTGAAAACATGATTTTCAACCGCCCTATCTTTCATAAAGGCTGGCGCCTTAATTCAAAAAACTTGACCATCATTAATCCGACCGATCGCGCATCGTCGGCCGTGAGGTCGTCCATCCAAACCGGCGTGGGTTTCTGCGAAAACCTGAACATCCTTGGCGGCACGATGACATATCCGCCGACCTATGCGCGCGGACTGACTCAGGAGGGCGGCGGATATTTGACATTGGGCAGCAGGGGGGTAGCTTGGGATGGCACCAAGAAAACTATAAGCGTAAATCTGGTCACTGCGCCAGCGGCGGCTCGAATCTTTGCGAGCATGTGCTTTCTTGGACAACTTATTCGCGTACGCCAGACAACTGGGTTTGGACTTAGGACTTTTAATTTCGGACGAGTAACGAGCATCGTTGGTGATGGAAACGGCATTTGCTCAATTATTGCTGTGAATTTTCGGAAGAATTTAATTGGATCTGAGCGTTTGATAATCGATTCAGAACCTTTCAAAACGTTTATGTCAACAAATATAGAGAGTTCTGGCAAAACAATTGTGCGCGACTATGTCGTCTGCCCGAAGCAGAGTTTTGAACTTCGAAGCTTACAGCTTTCGGGCGGTGCAACGATGACCCATGTTATGAGCGGAGTCATGACTGGACTTCGAGTAACGGTGGTGCGCGCTTACAGCGGCGGCACCGACGGCAACAATACATTAACGATCAAGCCGAACGGCAGCTCTGGCGCCTTTATGGTTGTAATTGATCTGAAGACCCCTGGCACACGCGAGACGACGGTAGCGTATAATTATGGGTTCACTGGCTCTAACGGGGAGTCCACCGGGGCTAACCTCTCGGATATTTACCCGGCAAGCTTCTTCTCCGACTTAGTCCTGCTAACTTCAACGCTTGCTGGCACAGCAGATCAAATGCCGATCATCGACGTTCAGCTCGCTTTGTTCGACCCAGCCAACCGTCCGAGCGGCTAGGGTACGCGCGACCTCGAACTGGCTATCCCTTTGCGGTTGCTGCGATCCGCGGAGATGGGAATCTCGCGGCACCTTGCGTCTTCGATGCTTCGATGGACCGGTGAACGGCCGATGCTTCCGCGCGTAGCAGCCGAGCAGCCACTCTTTGCCGGTGCTTTGTACACTATGTTTACGGCCGACGGCGTGCCGCCTTGAGAGGTGACATCTCGATGAGGCTGGGCTTGTGCCGCGATGGCCTACAGGCGATCTCCTAACAACCTACGAAGCGTCAAAACCCGCGATGAGCCGCGCCAATCAGTGAAGAATCCAACCTGCGCAAATCTCAGCCTACTCGCAATCTACGTGACCGGGCACCTACGTTCTGGACAAGCTGCCTCCCTGCGCGGGATGTGGCCAATTTAGTCAGCCGGCTGCAGTTTGGCGAGGCCACGTCCGTACGCGCCAAAAGGGATGGCAATCAAATCGTTCCGCAACCTCCTCTTGACGAGGATCAGGACGAGCGTCGGCCATAGCAGCGTGCTCGTTAGGTCAAGGAAGCTATCGCCCCAGTAGATGCGGTAATGGTTCTGGGCGGTGTGGAGCGAGATCAAGTCGACAGTTTCATTGGCCACTTCCAAAGCCAGTACAACCCACCAAGCTGTGATCGGCCGACGAAGCCCAAACGCAATAGGTAGGAATATCAGCAACCCCACATGAACATGAAGTGCGTCAGGCGAGAGCGGTGAATGCACCTCAATCCAGTGCTTGACTACTGCCCAGAAAATGTGAGCCTCTCGATCGGATCAAATTCAAGGGAGGAGGTCGATGTTGGGATGCTGGCGGCTCGGCCAATAGTTAGAATGGATGGACCTGTTGTCGACGACCGGAATGCGCGCTCACGCCCACGGAGGCACAATTTGCCACAGGTATTAGTCTTCGGGGGGCTGCCCGGAAACGTTGTTGGAACTGACACGGCGGACTCCAGACTGTTGCCGTGCAACAAGCGCTCGCGCAGCGGAGGAGTCAATTCACGATTTTCTGAAGTGTTAGCAAGACGAGGGCTAGTCTCAGTCAACTTCAGTGCACTTAGGTCAACTTTCAACGCAGCGCTATAGCCAACGCCACAATCCGACCCAAGACCTGGCCGCTCCGCGGCCGAGCAATTCAGCATAGGCGGGCCAGATCGCGACGAACGGCGGCCGGCGGTTCGACGTCTTGGCCGGCCGGTCATCGGGAATGGCTGAGAGTTTCGGCTTGGTCATGACGGATTCTTCGAGGCTGCATCCGGTCAGCACAGAAGGCTTCGGCGATGCCACAAGATCGCTAAGCGCCGCGCGAATTAGCGGCCAAGGAAATTCGGAGCATTCCTCCGAAGCCTCCCCTTGCATGACACGGTATCGAGCTTGCCTGCCACACCGGCGAGCGTAGTGGCGGGCGTGGTTGAGAAGGCTTCCAGCTGATCCGCCTCCCGGTCACAAGCCTCGCGCTCGGCCCTAAGCGCGGCGCTGTTATCTGTCTCCACGGCAGTTGCATCCCACCCAACGCGCCTGATGCGCCGCGAATGGGCTCCGGCCATCTCGCGGCATCTCAGGAAGCCTGCATTCCAGCCCGGCGAAGGGAGGCCAGAGCCTTGCCGTGTTGATTTTTCTACAGCGAAAGCACGCCGTATGCATCCAAACTTAACTCCTACTGGAGTCAGCCACGCGGAGTCTCTTGGGAGAACTCCAAACGCGACGTGTCGACGCTAGGTGCCCACCTAGGCCAATTCGCCATCGCTGGAGTGCTAAGCTGCCGGTCCGAGTTCGCGCCTCAGCTTGTCCCGCTTGTGCTACCAGGCATGACGATCAGCCCCTCCGCCACAACCTCTGACGCGACTTGCCTCCTTGCGACCGGCGGATAAGCCGATTCGGCCCCTCCGATGTCGGAAACCGGATCTGCCGACCGATATCCCGCGACGAGCGGGCAGACACCTGCGAATTGTCCACAACTAATTGGTTGCGGCAATGAGACTGTGGAGGGGCTTGGCTCTTAGATTAAACGTTTGACTGATCTCTCAACGGGCAGGCAAATGGCCAAGAGAAATTTAATTCACAATTCAATTCCGCTACACGCAGGCTACATTTTAGGGCATGAACTACCTATTTCCAATTAAATAAAGTAATTTGGATAGTTCTGCAGCATTAACATGAGCATATTCTCGATATCTATTGAAATATTCCCATTGGTCTTTCTCCTTCCGTGCAGCAATCCTATTGGCGATCAACCATTCTATCAGGGCGTGCAGGTATGTGATTTGGCGCTAATATACACCTTCTAGTAGGCAGACATCCGCGGGGCGCTATCGAATCAAAATGAGGGATTATGGATGGCAACTCTGCACTATGCATCGGGTGGTTCTGCCACCGAAATCGCAACCGCCGGCTTCAATCTAGCTGACGTTCAGTATGTTTCGCTGGTCGACGCATTGCCGGATGGCATGAAAGGCCTGGTCTATCTCAATGAGCATGAGGGCGTAACCGCATCCTTCATCGAGAAAATGACCCCCTTCCTCGGCAATCCGAATGTGTTTGGGTTCTATCTGGTTGACGAGCCCGATCCCACGGGCAGGTGGGGCACCTATGCAACCGCCGAGAACCTGAAGGCGGAATCCGACTGGATCCATGAGCATTTTCCAGGCGCCAAGACCTTCATCACCATGATGAACATGGGATCCCCGACCAATCCGGATTTTACCAACACCTACAATCCGGCCAACACGCATATCGACTATTTTGGAATAGACCCCTATCCGGTGCGCACGGGAACGGACACGGTCGACTACGACATGATCGACCGAGCCGTGGCTGCAGCGGTGAAATCCGGCATCCCGATCAGCAATATCGTTCCGGTCTATCAGGCCTTCGGTGGCGGCAATTGGGAGACTTCCGATGGCGGCAGACAGGTCATGCCCACCGCCGAACAGATGCAAATCATGATCGATCATTGGGCCAAGCTGGTTCCGTCACCTGCCTTCGACTACACCTACAAATGGGGAACGCAGAACGGCGACACCGCATTAGAGAGCTCTCCGGAACTACAAGCCGTTTTCCGGGAGCACAACCTCGCAACGACTGGGACCGAACCGCCTCCCGTCGACACAAGCGACACCTTGTATGGCACCAGCGGCGACGATGTGTTTCACGGCGCCGGCGGCCACACGATGATCGGCTATGGTGGCAATGACACCTATTATGTCGATGACATCCGCGACAAGGAGATCGAGGCTGCGGGCGGCGGTACCGATAGGGTGCTCTCCTCGATAACCCATGCCCTTTCGGCCGGCTCGCAGATCGAGATTCTGGCCACCAATAACCCGTCCGGCACGACGGCAATCAATCTCAACGGCAATGAATTCGCCCAGACTATCCAGGGCAATGCCGGCGCCAATGTCATCAACGGCCTCGGCGGCGCCGACAAGATGGTCGGCTATGGCGGTAATGACACCTATTACGTCGACAATGCCGGCGACAGGGTGGTCGAGGCGGTGGGCGATGGTACAGACAGGGTGTTCGCTGCTGTAAGCCATGCCCTTTTGGCCGGCTCGGAGATTGAGATTCTTGCCACCAATAACCCGTCCGGCACATCGGCAATCAACCTCATTGGCAATGCGTTTGCCCAGACCATCCAGGGCAACGCCGGCGCCAACGTCATCAACGGCCTCGGCGGCGCTGACACGATGAGCGGCTATGGTGGTAACGACGCCTACTTTGTCGACAATGCCGGTGACAAGGTCATTGAGGCGGTGGGCGGCGGTACCGACAAGGTGCTCGCCTCAGTAAGTCATGCGCTTGCGGCCGGCTCGGAGATCGAGCTTCTCGGTACAACGAACTCTTCAGGTACCACAGCCATCAACCTCACCGGCAACGAGTTCGCTCAAACCATCCTGGGCAATGCCGGCGCCAATGTCATCGACGGCGGCAGCGGTGGTGACATGATGGCAGGCTACCGCGGCAACGACACCTACTATGTCGATAACGCCGGCGATAGGGTGTACGAGGCGGTTGATGGTGGCACTGACAAAGTTCTCGCCTCGGTGAGCCATGTCCTTTTATCCGGGCAGGAGATCGAGCTTCTCGCCACCGTCAATCCGTCGGGCACAACGGCGATCAATCTCACTGGGAATGAGCTTAACCAAGCCATCCTGGGCAATGCCGGCGCCAATGTCATCAACGGCGGACGAGGTGCCGACATCTTGACCGGTAACGGAGGCAATGATGCCTTCGTGTTCAACAGCGCTCTTGGAGCCGGCAATATCGACAAGGTCACCGACTTCAACAAGCTCCAGGACAAGATCCAGCTCGACGACGCCGTTTTTGCCGGGCTTAAGTTGGGCGGCCTTTCATCCGATGCTTTCTTTGCTGGCACGGCTGCGCATGATAGCTCCGACCATATCATCTACAACAGTTCAACCGGAGCGCTCTCTTTCGACAGCGACGGCATCGGCGGCGCAGCTCAAATACAGTTCGCCACTCTCTCTCCAGGTCTGTCGCTTACGGCAGGTTCGTTCCTTGTGATCTGAACGACCCGGAACGGCGGACCTTCAATTCGAGACGGTCCGCCGCTTTGTCTTTGTTCAAGCACCGGAATTCCGAGATAGATGTTTTGGCCGGTGTTGTCCCTGGAGCTAGCGGGCGAGCCGTCCATTAGATGAGCGAAAAAACGAGTGGTCTCTTTCGAGTGAGTGTCCTTCGGGATCATCGCTGCGAGCGCCCTGCCATGGCTGATCGGCTCGTGCGAGCCCTCCCCTGTCAGCGGACCCACCGTACCGACGCAGCATGAATGACGGCGAGGCGCCGTGGCCGACCATGAGTGCCACTCAAGGTTAAATGTTCCCCTCAGGTGAAGGCGGCGCAAAGCATACACACACTCGAGTTCGTCTACTCCGATGCGCATTCGGGATCGCTCCCGGTGATCGCGAGAGATTGCTGCACGCCACCTGACGTCCGTGGTTTCTTTCATAAGAGGCGTCGGTGGCCTCATCAGTGTCAATACTGAGATTTGATGATAGCCCGCCGCGGCCAAAAGCGCTCAAACGTGTGCGATTTGTCGCCACCTAGACGTCGAGCAGAGATGCGGAGCTCCATTCAACTAGCGACTCTCAATTATGCGCTTGTAGTCGCCGAGGAGGGCAGCTTTCTGCGCGCGGCGCGGCGCGCCGGGATCCATCACACCGCGCTCAGCCGGCGCATACGCGATCTCGAATACGCGATGGGAACGAGAATATTTCATCGCCATGCCGGCGGCGTGGGCCCGACCCCGGCCGGCGAGCGTTTCCTTGGTCGTCTACGGTCCGTGCTGCTCGAACTGGACAATACTCTGACGCTGGCTAGGACCGGGTTCAAAGACCAACACCAAAGACTTTGCATCGGCGCCAACGGGCTCATCCTTGCCGGGCGAGCGCTGGATGCGGTCCTCGAGTTCGGGAAATGTCATTCAAATGTGACCGTGAGCTTGATCGAAGGATCTCACCCTGAATTCGGGGTTGCCTTGGGCGAGACGGACGTCGACGTCACCGTCACTTCCTCCTCCCGATCTACTGGCGGCGCATTCGAACTGAGATTGTGGAACGATACCTTAGCCGTCGTTGTTGCTTCCAATCATCCTCTCGCAAGCAATTCCGTGATCGAGTGGTCGGAGCTAGGCCAGGAGACGCTGCTAGTGCGCAGGGGCGAAGCATTTCTCCTAGCCGATGCTGTTGGAAGCAGTGTACAGCTTCCCGCAGTTGTTGAACATCACGTCAGTGCGGGCATCCTTCTGCGCCTTGTCGAAAATGGTCTTGGTGTCGCTCTGATCCACGGTGGAGATGCCAATATTATTCCTGAAGGTGCAGTCTGCCGTAAGCTGCGGATCGGGATCAAGCCAGTCCAGATCTACAATTTTGCCCGCTGGCGCCCGGATAACGCCAATCCTGCACTGCCGGTCTTCATCGAGTTCCTGCGTGATCGGTATTCGCCCTGACGGCCGTCCGACCGGCATAAACCCGGAACACTCGTCCCGGCTTCAGGGTTCGTCGGGTTCTGGCAAACGCTCTGTCTTGTCATAAACCGGGTCAGCATCGGTATATCAGCTTTGCCGGATCGGCGACTATCTGTCCGGTCTCGCGGCCGAGCAATTCAGCATAGGCGACGAGATCGCAATGAACGGCGCCGGGCAGTTCGACCGTGATCTTGACCGGACGGTCATCGGGAAGGGCGGAGAGTTTCAGCTTGGTCATGAGGGATCCTTCGGCGCCGCACTCGGTCAGCACCAATGCCTTCGGCGATGCGCGCCAGGTCACCGAGCGCTGAACGGATTTGCGGCCAAGGAAATTCGGAGCATTCCTCCCAGGCCTCGCCCTCACACAATACGGCATCGAGCTTGCATGCCACACCGGCGAGAGTCGTAGCGGGGGTCGTTGAGAAGGCTTCCAGAAGATCCTTCGTCCGCTCGCCAGCTTCGCGTTCGGCTCTGAGGGCAGCAATGTAACCGGTCTTCTCAGCAGCCGCATCCCAGCGTGCCTGATGCGCAGCAAACTCAGATTCGGCCCTCTCTCGGAGAGCGGCGGTATCCGGCCCGTTCCCGAGCACCTGATCGAGCGCCTCGATCGAGTAGACTGTTAGTTCCTCGCCATCGGGCAGGCGGACGTCCACACAAGGAAAGCCGACGCATTCGACAAGCTTGGTCTCCAGGCGCTGCTGCCTGCGGCAAAGCCGATTGGTTAACTTGTGGGCTGTCTGCCATTCCCGCCGAAGCGCCAGCGCGGGGTCAGAAGGCACATTGGTCGTTCGGACGTCGCCTGCGGACGCGTTACTTTCAAGCGTCCACGCGGTAGTAGCCACCACGGTTCCCGCAAGCACTCGCCTGCGGGTGACGAATGGCAGACTCGTGATATTGTCGGAATCAGCCATGATCCGAGCTCCTCAAAAGCTTAGGGTTGTGGTCAGGCCGGGTAAGGTGTTGCACCACCTTATTCGGCCGTTTCACACGCGCTCGTCCTGCCACCGGTCGAGTTGTCCAGGGCTGAGCGAGCGCATTATCCACTCTACAGTCTTAAACGAAACCGTCGGTATAGTCAAGACTTTTAGCATCAAATGATGCGTTAGGTATAACGATGATAACGAGTGAGCAGTTGCGAGCAGCCCGCGCACTTTTGCAATGGGATCAGAAAGCCCTCGCCGCAAAGTCGAAAGTGTCGGTCGCGACCATTAAGCGGCTTGAGCCACTCGCTGGCATGTTGAAGGCCAACCAGGTGACGATCGAAGCACTGAAGCGTGCGTTAGAGGCCGGTGGCGTGGAATTCATTCCCGAAAATGGCGGCGGGCCTGGCGTGCGGCTGGCACGCCCTCTAGAAAGTAAATAACTTGTTGCAAACGGACGGCAAAGGCTTCGTTCATCCACCTCCGGCATGTCTTCGATGGTGGTTGCGCATGTCCATCTGCCAGCTCAACTTACGATTTTCATTGTTACGGATCGATTGCCCTCACCCGGAATGCGAGAGCATCCCCGGCGAAGCTGAGAGCCGAGGTGGTGAGGAGGCAAGCGATTGCACAGAGCAAAAATCAGTCGACTGCCCGGCTGGCCATTGGCTGGTGATTGGGATGTTTCCGGCCCCTGCCCCGCTCGACGGCCGAGGAGCGGCCAAGCCAAGTGCTCGACCTTTACTCCGCCGCTCCGCGCTCAGCGCGATTGTTCAAGGCGGTGAGGGTTTTTGCCCGGCGCCAGGCAATCAGGCTGCTCGTTGCGACAGCGGGATCCGATTTCCATGATGAGGACGGTCCCCGGCAAGAAGGCCGGCTCACTGAAGATGTCATCCCATTCGATATCGCCCCAGCCGAGAAGCATGTGCAGGTCGCCTATACCCAGCGCTGCATCCTCCTGCGGGAGATAGGTCCTGTGGGAGCCCTGCGGGCGCCCGAAGGAGTCATGGACATGCAGGTGCCCTGCCACTGGTGCCATCGCCCGCAGTTGCTCGCGGAAGGTCAAGCCGCGATGGGTGGATCCAATATAAGTGTGGCTGAAATTGATGAGCGCCACCAGGTTGGGATGGCCGACCGCCTTCACCGTCTGCGCCACCTCGGCCGGGGTCTGCCGGCACTGACCGGTTCCATGGCGAAGAGGTTCTCGAAGGTGATGCGCACACCATAGGGCTTGCAGAACTCGGCAAGCTCGAACAACGCTTCGCGTTCGCGTTCCTCCGCACCGGCTCGTTCGAGAACCTGGTCGGCGCGAAAATGCCCACTATGCTCGACAAGCACGCGCGCATCGATCCGATCGCAGAGTTCGACCAGGGCCCTTGCAGCATCAATCTGGTAGCGGCTGACCGCAGGGTCCATGAGGTTCGATGAGACGACGCCGTGAACCGAACAGCGGAAATCGAATTGGCCGGTCAGCGCGACAAGCCTCTCGGCTCTTTCAGGGACGACACGGCCACCGCTATGAGGTCGAGGGTCGTCAATCCCAGTTCGACGGCTTCGACGCCCCTATCGGCAACGCTGCGGAGATCCGCTGCAAGACTCTCCAACCCGCCATTGGCAGAGATTGAATTGAAGCTGACTGCAACGACGTTGCCCATATGAAGGACGGCCCATAAGAGTCCAGCCGGGAATTCCGGGCCGGTCCGGATCACCCCAGGGTGAGATGGCGTCTGCGGCGTCACTGCTGACGTCAGTCGGCGTAAATCAACTCATAAGAGGCCAATAACTTCGAGAGCCATCAGACGGACTGCTGGGGCCGAAAGAAGCTGTTGTATTTCCGCACTGGTGCGATCCGATACTTTACATATTATGTGACTTTCAATTGGGGGCCGTAGCAAATGAAAGAAGAGAACGACGTTCAGAAGTTGGTGCGCACGCTGCGTGCTCGAGCCCCTGATGACGCAGCTGAATTGCTGGCCCGAGAATCTCCCGAGTTCATCCGCGACACACTAAAGCTGTTGCCGGACGGGCACGCCCGTAAGGTGGCCGAGCATTTGCCACCGCATATGCGGCCCATCAGGTCTCATGGCGGTGGCAAGGATTTCGCGGTCCCCGATTCGCTCGTCGAGCTGATGGACTCGATTCCCGCCAGCGTTCCTGTGGCGACGACGGTTGCCGCCGCAGTGGAGGCGGTCAGACGCGCCCAGGTGCCGACCGAGCTCACTTATCTCTACGTCACGGACGAGGGCAATAAGCTGGTTGGCCTGGTGGTCCTGCGCGATCTGATGCTGAGCGAAGCGGACGCGACGGTGGATCAGATCATGCTGCCCAGGCCGTTCGCCCTTAATGTCGGTCTGTCTTTGAGCGACGCCTGCAAGGCAGCAGTACGCCGTCAGTACCCTGTCTATCCGGTGGTGGACGCGGAGAACCGGCTGCTCGGGCAGGTTCGCGGCTGGCGCTTGTTCGAGCAGCAAATCATCGAGATTTCCGCTCAGTCTGGCCAGATGGTGGGTGTCCAGAAGGAGGAGCGTTCTTTTACGCCGCTGTTTTCAGCCTTCTTGAAGCGTCATCCGTGGCTGCAGCTGAACCTGCTGACGGCCTTCATGGCCGCTTTCGTGGTCAGTTCATTCACAGGCACGATCGAGAAGATCGTCGCCCTGGCGGCGTTCCTCCCGGTCTTGGCCGGGCAGAGCGGAAACACCGGCTGCCAGGCACTGGCTATGACGCTGCGTGGCCTTGCCCTGGGGGATGTGGACAAACGACCGAAGCTGCACCTGGTGATGCGGGAGGGCGCGCTCGGGATCGCCAACGGCGTGCTCGTCGGCCTTGTTGCGGCTGCGGCGATGTGGTTCTACGCCTCGCGGCAACCGGAGTCGGCGGCCCAGGCACCCATGCTGGCACTTGTGATCCTGCTTGCCATGTCCGGATCATGCCTCATGTCCGGAATCTCCGGCGTGCTGATCCCGCTGGGCCTGCGCCGGGTCGGCGCCGATCCGGCGGTCGCTTCGGCGATCTTCCTCACCACCGTAACCGATATTGTAGGCATGGGCCTGATGCTGGGACTGGCCACCATGCTCGTGCTGTAGCAAGACGCGTCCGGTGACGCGTCCCTGAGAGTCGGGGGCGATAAGCTGACCTCGTCGCGGTCAACGAAATAGCAAGAGCCATGCCGCATCGCGCATGCGTCGTGAGAAGCACCTTCCGGCAGCTCTCCGACCCCTTGCGCAACGCGACGGAAGACCTTTGGATGAGCCGTGAGTGACCTTGAAGCCTCATTCGGTGACCAGATACGCGCAGAATCGCGTGAACAATATTAATCTTGTCGGCTGTGCGATCCGCCACTGATGATGATTTTAGTTAGTTGCCACTGGTGCCGAATACTTCAATTATGTACAGCAACGCTGAGAAGATGTTTTGACAACCAGCGCAACCGAAATACGAATAAACCCGATAGTTTGTTGCGCCGCTGCAACAGCTGCTGAGACTCGCATGGTCTGGTGACAGTTCAGTCGCCTTTTTCTTGGAGCCGTGCTAAATCCTTCGCACTAGTCGGGTTTGGGGTGGGTTCTCGGCATGCAATCTTCGTTTCGAACGATCTTCGGCTTCGCCGCGGCGCTGCTTTGTACCGGCGTATTGCCGGCCGGCGCACAAGGTCTTTTTACGGCATATGACGATGCGTTTTCGGCCCGCATCGCCAGTCCGTCCGACAACGGAACGCTCGCCCAGTTCGTCACGGTTGCCGTCAACGCGGGACAATACGATCAGGCGATCTCCTCAATCGAGCAGTATCTGATCAAATATCCCCGCGATGCGCGCGCCCGGCTTGCGGCCAGCCGGTTGTACTATCACGTCGGCTCCTATGAATTGGCCCGGCGGCAGGTGCAGTACGGCATCGAAGTCGGTGGCCTGAGCGCAAGTGAGCAGCAGGAAGCCGTCCGCCTGCTCGCCCGCATCGAGCGCGCGTTGCGTGGCGTCACCTGGGAACTCGCCCTGACCGGCGGCGTGTTCAGCGCATTTACCGATTTTGAGCCCGGCGGGGCGCAGGACGACGACAGCTTCGTCTCGCCCTATGGGCGGGCGGAAGGCTTTGTCCGGTGGGACCTCGGCACGCCAAGCGCCGACGCTCTCGTCCTTTCAGGGTCGTTGACGGCGACACAGCGCTTTTTCACGGAAGACCTGTCGGTTCCGGGCAGCGAGAAGACTTTCATCCACGGCAACGCCGCGATCACCTGGGACAAGGGGCTACCCAACAGTGGGATCGATTCGCTGCGCCTGCTGCTTTCGGCGTTCACAGTTACGGATCGTTTCGACAGCGATATCCACGAGACCGGAATCGGCGTCAGTGGGCGCTTTCTTGTGCGCCCGACGGTCGAAACGACGCTTTTCGCAGGCGGCGGCTACATCGATCTAAGCGCCTCGCAAGGCATTTTCGCCGATAGCAGGGTTTTCTATGAGGCAGGCGGCAGCTACCGCTTCCGCAATGGCCAGGCGCTCGGACTGCGCTTTGTCGGCTCGAATGACTTCGGCTCCGGATCTGGCGAAATCGGCCACAGCTACACGGGCGAGGTCCGCTATGGCGGCCTGTTGATGAACGTACCGGATCTGTTCGCATGGTCGCACCAGATCGCCTTTTCGGCCGGCCACAGCAACACTCCCGATCTGTCCGTCGGCATCGGCACAAATATCAAGAGCGACTTCTGGCGCATTGCCTCGGAAAGCGATTTTCAGCTGACGGAGGCGCAGAAGATCAGCGTCGATCTCGCCTATCGCGAAACCAACTTCGACATCGCCAACCGCGACCGAAAATCGCTCGAAATGCTCATGAGCTATACGTTGACGCTCAATTGAAAGAGGCCGCGATGAGGACCCCGTACCGTCAGATCGCCATTTTTATCGCCTGCCTTGCCTTTGCGGCACCTTCCGCCGCTGAGACGGTCGGGTCGATGACGGCCTACCAGACCAACATCGTCCGCAACAACGGCGGGACAATGAACGTTGGGGCCGGCGTCGAACTCGGCGACCAGCTGCGCAGCAATCCCACCGGTCTTGGAATGCTGGTGTTCCGGGACGAATCGAGCGCCAAGATTGGTCCGAACACCAGCCTGACAATCGATGAATTCGTCTACAATCCGGGCTCCGGATCGGGAAAGATCGACATCGGGATGAACAGCGGCCTGGCCCGGTTCTATGGCGGCCAGGTTTCGAAAGGCGGCGTCATGCAGGTTGCGACGCCGCATATGGTGCTCGGAGCCAGAGGCGGCATCATCGAAGTGCTGGTGGCAGCCGGCCAGACCGTGGGCATTCTGCGCGCCGGCCGCATGACCTGCACGATCAATGGCAAACGGCTGGTCATCACAAACCCAGGCTACGCCTGCACATCGGAAGATGGCAAGCTGCTGACCGGCTACGGCGGAATCGACACCTTCCCGATATTGGACAGCATCGACCGGATTGCCGGCACCGGCCTGCCAGGCGAACCGGGTCCGGGACTGGACGTAAGCGCGCTTTGTGCGTCGGCACTCGGCGGCTCGCTCAAAATCTGCGACTCCACCGACGGCGCATTGCCAGGAGTGGTCATGGAGTTCCCCGACACCCCAACGCCACCGGTGGGCGGCGGCGTGAATAAGGGCGAATGCCAGGGTGAGGGTTGCTGCAACTACTGCGAATAGGGCTGGCCGCACGACATGAGCCTCTTGGTCGGTTGGCGCTGGGCTGATTGGCGGCAAGCTGGTAGGCGCAAAGTATCCGGCCTTGTGGTCGTGCTCCTGCTGCTCGCTTGCCATTTGGCTTTCGACGGGCCGCTGTCGCGCCTGCGTGAGCGGACGTACGACTTCTACCAGTTTCTCGCTCCGCGCCAGGCGACGAGCAATCCTGTCGTGATCGTCTCGATAGACGACGCCAGCCTCAAGGCACATGGGCGATGGCCCTGGAACCGGGGCGTCTTGGCCGATCTGCTCGATGGCATCACCAAATCCGGCGCCGCGGTCATCGGGCTTGCGCTGGTACTGCCAGAGGCCGACACCTCGCCTGAGGGCATCGCCGGTGACAAGCGCCTGGCAGCGGCGCTGGCCAACAATCGAACGGCGCTTGCTGTCAGCCTGGGCAATGAGGCGACGGTTTCAGAAGCAGGGCCCAAAGCCGGCTGGTCGATCGTCGGGCAGGTACCCGACACACTTCCCGGCTTCACCGGCCTGACCGGCTCGCTTGCCGAATTCTCCAACGCCGCCGCGGGCCTCGGCGTAATTCGCACCTTGCCCGATCCAGACGGCGTATTGCGCCATGTGCCGCTGCTGTGGCTTCGCAATACCGCTCAAGGCGTGCAGCTGTGGCCGTCCTTCGCGCTCGAGCTTCTGCGCCTTTACGCCGGGCAGGACGGCTACATAGCCCGGATGAATGCCGCCGGGTTCGACGCACTCAGGATGGCCGGCGCCATCGTGCCGCTCGAGCCGGAGGGGAGCATCCGGCTCTGGGAAACCGCCACGGATACGCCCCGTATATCTGCCAGCACTATCCTTTCGGGCGGCAGTGATCCGCGGCTGCGGGACGCCATCGCCATTGTCGATCTGTCGGCCGTGGGACTGACGCAGTACCTGCCCACCCCGACACGTCCAGCGCGACCAGGTGCGGACATCCACGCCGATGCAATAGCCCAGATGCTTGCCGGGCGCTACTTGGCAGAGCCAACGCGCGCGCGTACGGTGGAGCGGCTCTGGTTTGTCCTCAGTGCCGTCATCTTCATCGGACTTTCCGGAGTGCTCGCCGGGCGTGTCGTGCTTGGTGCCCTGGCTCTCGTGCTGCTTGCCGTCACGCCATTCGTGTTCGGCGCTCTCGAATACAGCCTGCAGGGTGCACTCTATGACCCGCTGCAGCCGGCGCTTGCGACGATCCTGGTAGCCGGCTTCGAAGGCTATGTTCTCTACAGGCGCAGCGAGCAGCGCCGCTCCACCCTGGCACGGCAGTTCGCCCAGTATCTGTCGCCTTCCGTGGTGCAGCGCCTCGCAAGCTCAGACACCGAAGCGATCCTGTCCGGCGAGAAGCGCGAGATCACGATCCTGCTCAGCGACATACGCGGCTTCACGACGATGAGCGAACAACTCGACACCCAGGAAATCGCAAAGGTGGTCAACCACTTCCTCGGCATTGCGACCGATGAGATCCTCAAGCGCGACGGCACCATCGACAAGTTCATGGGCGACGCGGTGCTGGCCTTCTGGAACGCGCCGCTTGATCAGCCGGACCATCGCGAGCGCGCGCTCGACGCGGGCCTTGCCCTGATCGAGCGGGTGAAGCGCGAAGACGCCGCCTTCAGCGCGGACGGCCACCCCTCCATCGCAATCGGCGTCGCCATCGAGACGGGCATTTGCTCGGTAGGCAATTTCGGCTCCGAACGGCGTTTCGATTACACCGCGATCGGCTCGCCGGTGAACCGCACGGCTAGGCTCGAGTCGACGACCAAGAAGCTGGGCATCCCCCTGGTGCTTGGTCCCGGCTTTGCGGCAGGAGCGCCGATGCCGGTCGTCCAGGCGGGCGCCTTTGAACTCCAGGGTTTCAAGGGCGAGGTGCCGGTTTTCACCGTTCCGGAGATGCAAGCTGCTCACCAAAGTATGAGCCGCGAAGTAGAGAGCCAACGTGGTGAGCAATCTGGCGCCCCTGCCGTGGTGGTTGGTTCGCCGCCATCCGTGCAAATGGCACCGCCTGATCTTGCACCCCGAACCCGAAGCACACGCTGACCGGATCCAGTGGATCGCGGCGGGCCGCCCGGCATCAGGACCTGACTAGCCCCTTCGGGAGGCCTCGCAATTTTGCCTAGCCTCCCCTTTTGTCATTCGCCGCGCATGGTCGCCTGGAACGTCGGCAGATGCTTCCTTTGTGCCTCGAGCATTTTCTCGCGATAGACGCCATAGATGACGTCGGTGTCGTGCAGTGTGACGCCGGCAATTGTCGGCGAGGCAAAAACCGGCAGTTCGATGCCGCGTTTCGAAAGCGCCTCGGCGGTGCGGGCGATCAGCTCATGCGCCAGGATCATGGCAAGCACGGTCGACGAACCGGAGACCGGCCGGCTCCAGCCCTCGACCGGCACGATGGCATCCTCGATCGGCGAGCAGGTGTCGATGACAAGGTCGGCGGCATCGGCAAGCCGTTTGCCGGAAGAGTGCGTCGCCGGCTTGTCGAGATTGTTCTTGCTGGTTATCGCAACGACGAAGATGCCGCGTTTTTTCGCATAAAGCGCGGTGTCGATGCCGGACGAATTGCGGCCGCTGTGGCCAAAGATGATGATCGAATCGCCTTTGTTCAGCGGCTGGTGGTCGAGGAATTTCTCGGCGTATTTCTCGGTCCGCTCCAGCCACAGAAGTTCGCGCACGCCGCCGGCGCCGAGCACGTTATGCCACATGACACGCGGGTCGGTCAGCGGATTGAAGCCGACATAGCTGCCGTAGCGCGGAAATACTTCCTGGACAGGCAACACCGAGTGGCCCGAGCCGTAAAGATGAACCAACCCGCCGCCCTCGAGCGTGTCGGCAAAGCGGCTGGCCGCTTCGCCAAAGGCTTCGGCATTGGCTGTCGAGGCCTGTTCGATGAGAGCGGCAAGGCGAGGTATGTAAAGATCGGACACGTCGGTACTCCTGTTATGTGTCGGCTTCGGTATGGCTCAGCTTCTTGCGGTTGGCGCCGCGCGACCGGCACGCAGCGTCGAGCGGATTTCGTAGCGGTCGCCCCGCATGACCGAGACGGTGAATTCGAACGGGCCGCGCTCGTCGGTGGTGATGCGCTCGACCACGAAAGCGGGGCTCCCCGCAGGCAGATCGAGCAACTCGGCATCCGCCGCCCCGACCGCGCCAACACGGTAGTTTTCGCGCGCCGCGACCGGCACGATGCCGTAATGGCGTTCCAACGCTTCGTAGAGCGAGCCCTGCAACAGGCCGGCATCGAGAAAGCCGGGCACGCGCGCGGCCGAGAGTTGCGCAGTCTGAATACCGATCGGTTCGTTGTTGCCAAGCCTGAGCCGCCGGATGCGCACCACCGGGTCGCCCTCTTCGATCTCCAGCGCTCCGGCCGCGGCGGCATTGGCGGTGGTCAGGCTGCAGTCGAGCAAGCGCGAGCCGGCGACCACGCCCATATTGCCCATTTCCTGGGTGAAGCTGGTGAGTTCGCGGGTGCCGGCGACCAGCGTGGTGGAGCGCACGAAGGTGCCACGGCCATGTTCGCGCCTGAGCAGCCCGTGCTCTTCCAGATTGCGCAGCGCGTGGCGCAGCGTGATGCGGCTCACCCCGAACAGGGCGCACAGTCTGTCTTCGGCCGGAATCTGGTCGCCGGTCGCCCAATCGCCACTCTTGACGATGGCGCGGATGGCCTCTTCCGCCTGATACCAGAGCGGCTCGGGTCTTCGGCGGTCCGGTTGCTGAAAGCTGACTTGGCTCATCTAATCTGCCTCCACTGTGCTCCGGCGAGACCGGCCAGCGAGGCGCCGACGAGACCGGCGCGGGAGCCAAATTCGCCGGACCGCAGCACGACATCGCGCAGATGCGGCGGCAGCTGACGCCGCAATGCCGCAAGCAGCGGCGGCCCTACCACGTCCAGCGCATCGGCAAGCCCGCCGGAAATCAGGACCGCCTGGGTGTCAAGCAGCGCGACCGCACCCGCCAAGGCAGTGCCCAGCCGGCGCGCCGGCAGCTCCAATGCGTCAAGGGCGGCCGTCTTGCCGCCCCGGGCCGCCTCGACCAGCCTGCCGCCATTGGCAAGCCCGATCTGGCGCGCCGCGGCGTCGAATGCCCGCCCGGAAGCGAAGCGCTCCAGCCAGCCGCTGCGGTCCTCGCCTTCATCCTCGATGTCGGCGCAGGCCCAGCCGAATGAGCAGGCGCCGCCACGTACGCCGGCGACGATGTGGTTATTGACCAGAACGGCGGAGCCGATACCGGTGCCGATCGCCAGCAGGATGGCATCGGACAGGCCTTTTGCGGCACCTTCGACCGCTTCGGCCAGCATGGCGACCTGCGCGTCATTGCCAACGGCAACGCGCAGACGAGGAAACAAGGCCGCGATGTCGATGCCGTCGAGATAGGGCAGGTTCGGAATCCAGCGGCAGACCGAGCCCTCGACAAGCCCCGGCACCGCTAAGCCAAGTGCCTCGACCAGACCGGCCTCGGCGCGCAACGCACCGATTCGGGCGACGAAGGCATCAAGACTTGCTGGTGCGGGCTCGCGGCTGAGCATCTCCAGCCAGCGAACATCGCCGGTATGGATAGCGGCGCGCAAGTTGGTGCCGCCAAGATCGATGGCCAGAACGCGTGTCATCGAGAGCGACTCCGACTGGCTGCCGCCCGGTCCTCGAAGCGCCAGGTCCACGACGCCACGGCGCCGTCGGCTCTGGTCGGCAGTGCAGTACAGACTCCGGTGCACGCGGCGCCAAAGCCGATCGGGCTGAGCGCAGCGTGTCGATGAACCATGCTCCGTCTCCCATTCGACATCGGCATCCTTTGCAAGCGGCGCCCGGCAGCCGAGAGGCTGCCTGTCTCCGCCGCGGCAACGAAAAGCGGCTCAGTGTCATTATAACGACATGACTTCGATCGCAAGAGGTTTTGGGGATAGCCAGCAGTGAGAAACAGCTCGAGCCATCGCACTTAAACTCCTGTTTATGATCTGTGATCTCCCTTCACAAAACCGGAGTAAGAAAACGCCGCAACGCCGGCAGGAGCTCTCCACGAAGATAGCGCTTGCATCGTTGCTTCGGGTTGTCATAACGTCACGGACATCGCTGTGTGGCTATGCGGAGGGTCGGATGTCTTTGGCTTGGATTTCGAAACTGGCACTTGCTGCAGGGTTGTTGGCCTCGCCCACCATTGGTTGGGCCCAATCGGTCAACATCTCCTATCTGACCCACTGGTCGCCCGAAACGGTCGCTTTGCTGGACGCCGCGGCCAAGGACTACGCCAAGAGCAATCCGGATGTGACCGTCACCGTGCGCGCCGTGCCCTTCGGCGATCTCCTGACGACATTGCGTTCCCAGGGCGGCAGCTCGGACGGGCCGACGATCGGCGGCATCTATGATTTGTGGCTGCCCGAACTGGCGCGAGACAAGCTGGTCGCGCCGGCCCCCGATGCAGTGGCCGGCGAGGTCAAGAGTGCGTGGCCGGCCGGTGTCGTCAGTGCGGCCTCTGTTGGCGTCACGCTTTACGGCATTCCAAACGAGATCGACGTCTACGCGCTGAACTACAACAAGGAGCTGTTCAAACGGGCAGGCATTACAGCCGCGCCGAAGACCTGGTCCGAATTGAAGGATGCGGCCCAGAAGCTGACCAGGAAAGATGCCGGCCAGCAAGGCTTCGGCATGATCAATTCCTGGGCGGCTGGCGTCGTCCATCCCTTCGCCTCGCTGCTGGTCTCCAATGGCGGCGAGCTGGTCAAGGACGGCAAACCGATGCTCGACAGTCCTCAAGCCGGTGAGACTTTCCAGCTTTACGAGGACCTGATCAAGTCCGGCGCCAGCGATCCGGCGATGGCCACGGCCGACGCGAACACAACCGGCCCCTTCCTCGACAATTTCGTCTCCGGCAAGACCGGCATGATCATCATGGCCAACTGGTGGGAAAGCGCATTGAAGAGCGGCATGGGCGACAAGTTCTCCAATATCGCCACCGCACCCATCCCGGTCGGTCCGAGCGGCGACAAGCCGCACTCGATCTCCTATTCATGGATGACCGTCGTCAACGCCAATGCCGGTCAGGCCGAGCAAAAAGCGGCATGGGATTTCCTGGTATGGCTGAACAGTCCGAAGTCCGGCAAGAACGGCGCATCGGCAATGTCGGATATTCTGATGTCGATGGGCATCCTGCCGACGCGGACCTCCGACATCGAAGCCCATAAGGACAAGCTCGGTTCCGAGTTCCTGTCCGGCTATGTCAGCGTGCTTGCTGACGCCAAGCCCTTCCCTGTCGTCCCGGGCGGCCAGGAGTTCAGCGAATCGCTGCAGCAGACGCTCGAGGCGTTGCAGTATGGGCAGCTCTCGGCCAAGGATGCGCAGGCGAACGCGCAGGCCGATGCCGTCTCGATCCTGGAGCGTGCCGCCAAATAGCGAAGGCGCTGTTTCGAGAGCCCGACGCTTTGGAAGCAGAGCGATGATCAAGAGCTATCGTGCCTCGGTGGGCATCATGCTGGCGCCCGCCGTGACACTGATTGGCGTTTTCATCCTGCTGCCGATGCTGCTCACCATCTGGCTGTCATTCCAGGACTGGTCGACGCAGACGCCTTTTTCCAATGCGAGCTTCATCGGCTTCGACAATTTTCGCGAAATATTCGGGCCGACCTCGGTCGGGCGGGATTTCAAGCGAGCGCTGCTCAACACCGCCATCTACACGGCATTGTCGGTGATGCTCATCCTGCCCCTTTCGGTAGTGTTCGGCTTGATGGTCCACCAGCGCGATGTCACAGGCGGTACGGCGCTGCGGACCGTGTTGTTTTCCACCTACATGGTGCCGATGATCGCCGTGACGCTGGTCTGGTCGAAGCTCTATTCGCCGAGCGAGGGGCCGCTCAACCAGGTGCTCGGTCTCGCCGGCATCGGCCCGCAACTCTGGTTGTCCTCGCCAAGATCGGCGTTGATCTCGATCGTCGTCCTCAATGTCTGGCAGCAGATCGGCTATTTTACGGTGCTGGCCGTTGCCGGGCTGACCCAGATCCCAGGCAGTCTTTACGAGGCGGCGACGCTTGACGGCGCCAACCGGCGCGAACAGTTCCGCTTCATCACCTTGCCGCTATTGAGCCGCACGCTCTTGTTCAGCGCCGTCATTGCCATCATCAACGCCGTGCAAGTGTTCGAGCCGGTGGCGCTGATCACCCAAGGCGGGCCGGTCGGCTCGACCAACGTGCTGACCTACCATATCCGCCGAGTCGGCATCGAGCGGGCACAAGGCGGGCTGGGCTCGGCCATGGCAGTGATGCTGATGCTGTCGCTGATCGTCATTGTGTGTGCGCTGTTTGCATTCGCCAACCGGAAGGATGACGAATGAGCGCGCCGGGCCGCTCAGCATCGAGCCGGTTGGCGCGCAAACGCCTGGCGGGCCGCAGAGCACTGCTCGCCACGCTGATGCTGCTGGTTGCCGTGGCCTCCGCCTTCCCGTTGTTGTGGATGGTGCTCTCCAGCCTGAAAACGCCGGCCGAAACCATGCAGGTGCCGCCGGTGTGGATACCGCGCACGCCGACCCTCGAAGCGTACGAGAAAGTGTCCGGCGTCATCAATGTCGGTCGCTCGATGTGGAATTCGCTCGTGATCGCCACGATCACCACCGCCGGCATTCTGGTCACCAGCATGATGGCTGGTTACGCCTTCGCCAAGCATCACTTTCCCGGCCGCTCACTGCTGTTTTCGGTGCTGATCGCCACCATGTTCCTGCCGCCGATCGTCACGCTGATCCCGCTTTACCGTCTCGTCGGATCAATCGGCCTGAACGCCAGCCTTGCCGGTATTATCGTGCCCAATCTCGCCAATGCGTTTGGCATTTTCCTGATGCGCCAGTTTATAGCCGGCGTGCCCGACGATCTGATCGACGCAGCGCGGATGGATGGGGCGTCGGAACTCCTGATCCTGTTCAAGATCGTCGCGCCGAGCGTGGCGCCGGCAATCGCGGCACTGGCGCTGTTTGCCTTCGTCTATCACTGGAATAGCTATCTCTGGCCGCTGACCGTTCTACAGGGCAATGCACACGAATATCCGATCGTCATCAGCCTTAGTCGCCTGCTCAGCTACAACAGAGGCGCTCTCAACACGGGACTGGTGATGGCTGGCGCGACGCTTGCCGTGCTCCCGCCACTGGTGCTCTTCGTCTTCCTGCAGCGCTTCTTTGTGGATTCGATCGTCGGCCCGGCGGTCAAGGGATAGCGTGGGCGGCACTGCCGGCATCCGTCTGGCTGTCATCGGGACGCGCTGGTGCGCTGAACGGAGCTAAGCAGATGACCGCGTTCTGAGAGCCATCAGTTCATCAGTACAACTGGCCGCGAATGCCTCCACCACGTTAGCTGCAACTAGTGAATCGCACGCTTGGTACCCGCCCCAGGCCGTTTTCACAGCTCCCAGAAAAGCGGCGCGGCCCTGCTCGTTTGCAGACGTTCGGAAGGTCACGGGAAGGTAGTGATTGGACCCTGCGTTTAACGGTGACCTGCCTCATCTCGGGAAACTAGCCCCGATCGAGGAATTTGCGCCCCCGCGAGAAGCTCTCGCTCGAATAGTTGCTCGAACTCATGCGACGCGAGCTGGGTCAGAGCAGGACCGCGATCTTCAGCTGTTCGCTTCGCCCCGCTGCGGCTATTCCGCGCGAGGGCGTCGGCTTCGTTGATCTGGTTAGGGTTCTTTCTTCCGCAGGTCCTTTACAACATCGAGAAAAGCCCGCAGGGCGGGCGGCACGGCTCGATGTCCGGGGTAGTAGACCGCAACTTCTTCCGGTGCTGGCGTCCACGCGGTCAGGACCTTGCGTAGCCGGCCATCGGACAACGCGGCTTCGGCGGCCCAATCCGCCACATAGGCGATGCCCAGACCCTCTATTGCGGCTTCGACCATCAGTTCCTCGTCATCAAGGACGATGGGGCCGTTTGCCCCGATCACCAGTTCCTGGCCTGCGCGTTCGAACTCCCATCGATAGAGCTTGCCGCTGGGCATACGGTGGCCGATGCAATGGTGGCGTTGCAATTCCTCGGGCGTTCCCGGCTCCCCGAAGCGATCGAGATAGGCGGGTGACGCGATACAGATGAACGTCAACGCGCGTGCAAACGGCACGGCGATCATGTCTTTGGGAATTGATGTGATGAGGCGCGCGCCGGCATCGAACCCGCTGGACACGATATCGATGAGCCGTCCCTCGCCGACGATGTCCACGGTCACGTCCGGATGGCGCTCCGCCATCTGCGGAAGAACCGCGCGGACGAGAAGCCCGGCCACCAATCGCGGTGCGTTGATGCGGACCGTTCCTGCGACATTGCCCCGGAACCCCGCGACGCTGTCGAGCGCCTCGTCCAGCGAGGCGAGCGCCGGCTGAAGACGGTCGAGCAACCGGAACCCGGCTTCTGTCGGCGAGACGCTGCGTGTGGTGCGGTTCAGAAGTCGCACGCCCATGCGTTCCTCGAGCGCACGCATCGCATGGCTCAATGTGGAAGGTGCCGTGCCGATCTCGTCCGCTGCGCGGCGGAAGCTACGGTATGTGGCAACGGCGACGAAGGCGGTGAGATCGTTGAGCGACGGGCGGGGCATTGATGGGGATTTTGCATTGTCCCATGCCGATTTCAACGGCTAATGCGCGCAATGCGATTGCCCTATCTCCTGCCTGGATCAATTGGAGAAATGAGAAATGGAAAAGGCCTGGCTCATAACGGGTGTGTCTTCTGGTCTAGGCCGGCTGCTGGCGGAGAAGACCCTGATCAGGGGAGACCGCGTCGTCGGTGCCAGTCGCAGCGAGGACGCACTTCCCGACCTGCGTGCAAGTTACCCCGAACGGCTCCGCATCGTCGCAATGGACCTCAAGGACCAGAGCTCGGTCCGCGCCGCGGTCGACCGGGCCTTCGCGGCATCCGCTCGGATCGACATCGTCGTCAGCAATGCTGGCTATGGCCTGCTCGGCGCGGCTGAAGAGGCTGGCGATGTGCAGGTTCGGGACATCATCGACACCAATCTCATCGGCTCGATCACGCTCATCCAGGCGGCGTTGCCGCATCTGCGCAGCCAGGGTGGTGGTCGGATTCTACAGGTATCGAGCGAGGGAGGCCAGATCGCCTATCCGGCTTTCAGCCTCTATCACGCGACCAAGTGGGGTATCGAGGGGTTCGTCGAATCCGTGGCGCAGGAGGCTGCTCCCTTCGGCATCGAATTCAGCCTTGTGGAACCCGGGCCGGCGCGGACCGGGTTCGGCGGCAATCTCGCGCGGACCAAGCCGCTTGCGGCCTATGAGGGAACCCCCGCCGATCAGGTCCGCGAGGCGCTCCATGGGTCTTGGGTAATCAAGGGCGACCCCGACCGCATGACGGACGCAATGATCAGGCTTGCCGATCAGGATGCTCCGCTCCCGAAACGGCTGGTGCTCGGTGCCGAGGCCTATGCCGGCATCCGCAAGGCACTCGGCGGACGCATCGAGGAGCTCGACCGGCAGAATGACATCGCGGTTGCGGCGGATTTCACAGACGAGGAGTTGGCGCGGCTGTGACCCCCGGCTCCGGCCCGCTGCTCGTGCCCACCTCTTATCAAGACAGAAAGGAACTTGAGATGCCTACACGTGACGCCGTCTACCCGGCCAACCGGCACGCGTTATACGATATCCACCGCTATTCCGCAGCCATTCGGTCCGGCGATCTTCTCTTCGTGTCGGGTCAGGTCGGGAGCCGTGAGGACGGCTCGCCCGAGCCCGTATTCGAGGATCAGGTTCGACGGGCCTTCGCCAATCTGCGCGCGGTCTTGGCGGCCGCCGGGTGCAGCTTCGACGACGTCGTCGACGTCACAACGTTCCACACCAACCCGGACGAACAGATCGAGACAGTTCTGGCCGTCCGAGCGGAAGAAATCGGTGCACCTCCCTACCCGAACTGGACCGCAGTGGGCGTCAATTGGCTTGCGCGCTTCGATTTCGAGATCAAGGTCATCGCCCGCATCCCTTCGACGACGAGCAGCCAGCCGGCGGACAAGCGCTGATCGCTCGCCCTGCAGTTCTGTATTGGCTATTTGGGGCCGAAGGCAGCCTGTCAGCTTTGTGTCCGGAGCGGAGATAGCTGACCTCCACCTGCGAGAACCGAGGTCGTGAACTGACCAAACAGATTAGGTTCGTTCGGTCAGCGTACCGCAAGGGAATCTCGCAGCCTGTTGTGTATCTTGGCTTTCTAAAGTTCGAGAGAGGTGCTGAAGGTCGAGAACTCTTCATCTGTGATCGGGACCACGTGCTGCGGCTCGGGTAAGCGCCCGTCTGCACGTCGGATACGAGCTCGCGATAGGCGGCAATACGCTCGCGTTGCAGCCGCTCATATTCGGCGGCGAAGTTGCGGTAGGTCTTGGCGTGGCGCGGCCTGTGGCCAGCGGTGTGGCCAAGCATGTCCTCGCTGAACAAATACTGCGCGTCGGCATTTGGGCCGGCGCTCGTGCCGAGCATGATCATCGGTGTATTCCGGGTGATCAGTTCGGCGACCGGTCGGAGACCACCTCCAGCTCGGCGCCAAAGCAGCCTATGCCTCCACCTTCGCGTATGAGCTCCGAAATTCGTTCGGAGGCACCACTTTCAGATCTCTCCAACTCGAGGACCGGGATGTCGGAGGCAAGAACGCGCCGGAAGCGACGGGAGAACCCGTAACGGCGAATGTTGTCTTCAATCAGTCGCGCGGAACGCGACAGAGTGGTCACGACACAGAAGCTGTGAGCGACAAGGCTGACGGATGAAGCGAAGCCTTGCCTATACCGATGACGGGCTTGGTAGCGATGGCCCTTTCCGCGTCGAGACCCGTTTCGTCTAAGCAGGCAATGATACGGGCGTCGACATTGTCCATTTCCGCCGCGACCACCTGCCTGAGCAGGCCCGCTACGGAGAGTGCACCGTCAAATGGCCCTTCGATCGCTTCAGGTCCAGCCGTTGGCATGCATGCCCACTATCTTCGTCCCCGGATCCGGCGCCGCCATGGCGGCTGCGACGATCCCGCTGGTCATCGAAGCGGTCGTGTTGGGATTGATGATGGCAATTCGCATTCGGGGCATCCTGGCTTGGTTCCGCTCAGTCACAAGGATGCCAGCGCGCTGGACATCCGCTCCAGCCCTCGGCGCAGCAGAGGACGCGGGCAGCCGACATTCAGGCGGATGAAACCTTCGCCGCCAGGCCCATAGACGCGGCCGTCATACAGATTGACCCCGGCCTGATCGACAAAGAACTTCTGAATTCCACCCACTCTACGATCGAGCGCGCACGCGTCCAACCACACCAGAAACGATGCGTCGGGCCGCATGGGCGTAATGCCTGGAAGGTATTCGCCGGCGAAGTCACAAACCAGATCAATGTTGCTGGCGATGTAGGATGTGAGTTGATCGAGCCAGGGCGCGCCGGTGCTGTAGGCAACCTCCAGGGCCAGGCGGCCGAAAAAGTTTGCATTTACCATGAATGAGGCCTGCATCGCGGCAAGAAGCTGCTCGCGGCGCTTTTTGCTCGCCACCGCAATGGTTGCCGAAGGCACCCCGGCGAGGTTGAAAGTCTTCGTCGGAGCGGTGCAGATGAACGACTTCTCCGCGGCATCGTCCGAGATGGAGGAGAAGACGATGTGCGGGTGGTCCGACAACCTTATGTCGCAGTGAATGTCGTCGGATATGACCAAAATCCCATGGCGCTCACAAATGTCGTTCAGCGCTGTCAATTCTTCGAGTGTCCAGGCCATTCCGGCAGGATTGTGAGGATTGCACAGCAGGAACACCTTGGCGCCGCCAGCCGCCAGTTTCTCGAAGTCTTCCAGATCGAGTTCATACCTGTCGTTTTGCAGCCTCAGCCGGTTCGTGAGCAGAATCCGGCCATTTCCCTGAACCACTTCGAAATAGGGCGAGTACACGGGTGACTGAACGATGACGCCGTCACCAGGCTTCGTGAAGGTTCGCAGTATCGCAGCGACCGACGGCATGATCGCCGGCGCGGGGAGCAGGGTCTCCAGCATCGGCGACCAGTTGTGCCGGCGTGTGAACCACGATTGCACGATCTCATAGTGGCGCGGATCGCGGCGTGTGTAGCCGTAAATGCCATGGTCCGCGGCCTCGCGCAGCCGCGCGATGACGGTTTCCGGGGCACGAAAATCCATATCCGCTGTCCATAGGGAGAGCAGGTCCTGGCCTTGCACCTGAGGAGAGAACTCGTCCCACTGGTTGGCCCATTTGACGGATCCGAATTGCTGGCGGTCGTGGATTTGGTCGAAATCTATTCCCACAATATTTTGTTGCCCAACCGCCGATGCGGGCGTGTCTGCACAAGCCATTTGATACTCACCTGGAAAATCTACTGCCACGGTTACGGGCCGCTTTGCGTCTGCGGACTTCCCTATTTGAGGATTTGCGCCAGAAACTGCCGCGCTCGTTCCGACCGGGAGTTGGTGAAGAACTGATGGGGCGTATTGATCTCGACGATCTCCCCGCGGTCCATGAACACCACGCGATCGGCCACCTCCCGCGCGAAGCCCATTTCATGCGTCACGCACAGCATCGTCATACCTTCACCGGCGAGCGACACCATCGTGTCGAGCACCTCCTTGACCATCTCCGGATCGAGGGCAGAGGTTGGCTCGTCGAAGAGCATGATCTTCGGGTTCATGCAGAGAGCCCGGGCAATTGCAGCACGTTGCTGCTGGCCACCCGACAGCTGACCCGGGTAGCTGTCCGCCTTTTCCGCAATTCTGACGCGCTCCAGATAATGGCGCGCCAATTCCTCAGCTGCCGTCCGCGGCATCTTCCTCACCCAAACAGGCGCAAGCGTGCAATTCTCAAGCACGGTGAGGTGGGGAAACAAATTGAAGTGCTGGAAAACCATCCCGACGTTGCTGCGAACTTCGTCGATCTTGCGCAGATCCCCGGTTACCGCTTTGCCGTCGACGATGATCTCGCCCGACTGATGCTCCTCGAGATGGTTGACGCACCGGATCATCGTCGATTTGCCCGACCCCGAGGGGCCGCAGATCACAATGCGCTGCCCCTGTGGCACCGACAGGTTGATGTTCCTGAGCGCATGGTATGAACCGAACCATTTGTTGACGTCACGCAGTTCAATGGCCATCGCCTTGTTGAAGGGCTGTCCCTTCGTCGATGCGTACATTGCTTGTGGCATCATCGTCGCGTCCTAAGATTTGTGGCGCGCGCCAATTGGCGCTCCATCGATTGCGAGTAACGGGACATGCCGAAGCAAAAGCCCCAGTAGACCAGTCCCGCAAAGAGGTAGCCGGTTGATGAGATCGTCGGGCCTGCCCAGTTCGGATCGACGCGCGCCGTTTCGATGGCTTTCAGGAAATCCGCGATGCCGACGATGGCGACCAGAGTCGTGTCTTTGAACAGACCGATGAAGGTGGAGACGATGCTCGGTATGACGATCGTCAACGCCTGGGGGAGGACGATCAGGCGCATTATGTCGAAGTAGCTGATCCCAAGCGCCTTCGCCGCCTCGTATTGGCCCTTCGGGATCGCCTGAAGGCCGGCCCTCACAACTTCGGCCATATAGGCGGACGAGAACAGCGCTATCGCCATAAGCGGGCGCAGGAGACGGTCAGGCGTCAGATAGTCCGGGACGAAGAGCGGCATCATGAAGTTCGCCATGAACAATACCGTGATAAACGGCACCCCCCGGACGACTTCGATGAATGTGACGCAAACCGCCTTGACGAAAGGGAGTTCGGACCTGCGTCCAAGCGCCAGGATAACCCCGATCGGAAGCGAGAAGACGATGCCCACAATCGACATCAGCAACGTGATCAGGAGACCGCCCCAGAGCGTCGTATCGATGACAGACAAATGGAGCCAGGCGACCCCGCGCACGAGAACGAACGCGGCAACGGGGTAGACAAGGAAGAATAGCAACGCCGCCACTTTGCGCCGCGGAGCCTTCGTCCACAGGAGCCAAACGATGAGGATGGCGCCGATAGCCTGTGCGAGATCAACGCGCCACCGCTCGGAAGCCGGGTACGCGCCGTATCGCAGGTAGTCGAACTTCTCGGCAATGAAAGGCCAGCAAGCTCCTTGGCTGTTCGTGCGGCAAGCCTCGCGACCGCCGCTCCAGACCGCGTCGAAGATCGCAAAGCTCAGAAAGTGACGCAGCAGCCACACGGCGAAGAGGAGAAAGCATATTGTCAGCGCGCCTGAAAACGGCGTCGAAAACAGATTCTTTTTCATCCAGGTCACTGGACTTGGCCAAACGTCAGCGGGGGGCGCCATCGCTGGTATGAGCGCGCTGCTGACAACTGGCGAATGCATGGACTGATCGCTCATGCGTCACCTCTCGACGATCGCAAAATGTCGGTTACACGCGTTCATGGCCAACGACGTGGCAAGGGAGATAACGAGATAGACGGACAAGGTGATCGCCATGACCTGGACGGCGGCGCCGGTCTGGTTGAGTACCGTCCCGGCAAAGATCTGAACGAGGTCGGGATAGCCAATGAACACCGCAAGCGACGAGTTCTTGATTAGATTGAGATACTGGCTTGTCAAAGGCGGGATGATAATACGCAGCGCCTGCGGAACAACGACAAGGCGAAGCGTCTTGCCCGGCGCCAGCCCCAGCGCATACGCAGCCTCGCTCTGGCCCTTTGGCACTGCCTGGATGCCACTCCGGACAATCTCGGCGATGTAGGATCCGGTGTAGACCGACAGACCGATCAGGAGAGCGGCAAACTCTGGATAGAGTTGATGTCCGCCTTGAAAGTTGAAACCCCGCAGCTGCGGCGCGACAAACGAGACCGGCTCGCCAGCCGCCAGGAACACGATCAGCGGAAATCCTATCAAGGTCGCCAGGCTGACCAAAAATACCGGCAGCTGCTTGCCAGTTCGTTTCTGGACACTCTTGGCGCGGAACCAGAATGCAATGCAGCAGAAAACGGCCGCTACCAATGCCAGGCCCACAAGCCCCGCCCCCGGATGCCACTGGATCTCCGGAATGATGAGGCCGCGATTGTTGAGGTAGATGCCGCCGGGGATGGCGATGGACGCCTTCGGGGAAGGCAACGGCTTGAGGACGGCGTTGTACCAGAACAGCAGCTGCAGCAATAACGGGACATTGCGCACAAGCTCGACATAGGCGGTCGCCACCTTCGAAACGATCCAGTTCGGCGAGAGGCGGGCAACGCCGATGACGAAGCCAAGCAAGGTGGCCAGCAAGATTGCGAGGAAGCTGACGTAGAGGGTATTGACCACTCCCACCCAGAAGGCCTGACCGTAGGTGGATAGTGCATCGTACGGTATCAGGGTTTGATTGATGTCGAAGCCGGCAGCCTCGCCCCAAAAATCGAATGAGAGCGGAATCCCCCGGACCCGCATATTCGATGCGGTCTGCATGCCGATGCCCAGAGCCAATGCCAACAGGCAACCTGCGAGCAAGAGCTGGTAGAAAACGCCGCGCACTTTCGTATCGTGCAGCGATAGGCTCCTGCGCGAGGGCGCTGGAAGCGACAAATCGGACATGGCGTGTTCCTATCGGGATCTGTGCAAGGCGCTGGCGGTAACGCGCAAGCGCCTTGCAACCATGCTTTGCCTAGCGAATCGGCGGAGCGTACTGAACGCCGCCTTTGTTCCAGAGCGCGTTCATGCCGCGCTCCATTTTCAGCGGGGAGTCCTTGCCGACATTCCGATCAAACACTTCGCCGTAGTTACCGACCTGTTTGATCACCTCGACCGGCCAGTCGTCGCCGAGCCCGATGTCCTTGCCGATGCTGCCTTCCACGCCAAGCAGACGGCGGATGCTGGGATTGTCCGACGACTTCATAGCATCAACGTTTTTGGAGGTGACCCCGTATTCTTCGGAGGCCACCATGACGTAAAGCGTCCACTTCGCCACATTGAACCACTGGTCGTCTCCCTGCCGCACTGCCGGGCCAAGCGGCTCCTTGGAGATCAGTTCGGGAAGAACGATGCTGTCGTCCGGCTTGGCCATGCGAAGCCGCGATGCGTTCAAGGTAGAGGTGTCCGCCGACAGGACGTCGCAACGCCCCTCCTCGTAAGCCTTCACGACAGCTTCCTCGTCGGCGAAACCAACCGTGGTGTACTTGATCGACTGCGAGCGAAAATAGTCGGCAAGGTTCAACTCCGTCGTGGTGCCTTGGGTGACGCAAATCGATGCGCCCTCGAGCCCCTTGGCTGATGTGATGTTGTCCGCCTTGCGCACCATAAATCCCTGACCGTCATAGAAGTACGTCCCCGCAAAAAGTATGCCGAGAGACGTATCGCGCGACGATGTCCATGTTGCGTTGTGTGCAAGAACGTCGATCTCCCCCGACTGCAAGGCGGTGAAGCGATCTTTCGGCGTCAATGGGATGAACTTAACCTTTTGCGCATCCCCGAGCACGGCAGCGGCCACGGCGCGACAATAGTCGACCACAAATCCGGTCCATTTGCCTTCGTTATCGGGAAGGCTGAAGCCAGCCGTGGCCGAATTTGTGCCACACGTCAGCACTCCATTCTTTTTGACATTGTCGAGGGTTGCGGACCATGCCGAGGAGGCAGTGCACGCGATAGCGAGGGCAAGAAAGCCCTTGAACATCGATCTCATTTCGGTATTCCCCTGTTTTTGTTGAAGGGAATGTGGCCTCAAGTATGACTATTCGTCAAATTGACTGTTCTCATTGCGAAAATGAGCGTCATTCATAATTGAGGAGGCGCTCGCTCTCGGGTGAAAGGGAGCTTGAGTGCTGATCGGGCTAGTTTGCTTGGGGCGGGCTAATCGAATGAGCGACGGCGCGCGCGACCTATGGTGCAGCCAACCCCGGTGCTCCGACGGTTGACCCTTGGTCTCTCTCGGTCCGCGACTCGTTGTAGATGCTCATGATTATTTCCCGGAGCCATTTGGTACCCGGGTCATTCGCCATCTGGCGGTGAACAATGAGCCAGGCATTCACATTCGATATGGCAAGGGGCGGCGGGACCAACGTCACCTCACTCCTCTCGTCCAGAATTTGCAGGATGGCATCGCCGCAATGGGTAATCAGTTCAGTGCCGCGAAGCGCCCAGGGCAGCACCAGATAGTTCGAGATGGTCGCAACGACATTGCGCCGGAGACCATGCTGCTTGAGGGCGGCATCCGCGAGGCCTTCTGCCAGACCATCTGCGGAAATCTGCAGGTGAGAACTGGCCAAATATGTTTCCAGTGTCATTGCGTTCCTGGCGATCTTGCTTCCACTCCACACCGCGCAAAACAATCGATCCTGGCCAAGCTCCACCTTCAAGAGACCTGGGTCGTCGCGTATTGCCGCTCCCGTCAGTGCACAGTCGACTTGTCTCAAATAGACCGATGAACCGATTTCGGGTCCGTTTGCGGGAATGACGTTCAGCGTCGCGCCAGGCGCTTGCCTCGAAAATTCCCGTATGAGCCCTGGGATGAATATCATGGCGTGATAGTCAGTGAGTCCCACGCGAAAGTTGCGTCGCGTCGTTGCTGGATTGAAGATCTGATGCCGGTCGATCGACGCGCGGATCGTAGCCAGCGCAGCAGAAATATCTGACAGCAACTCCACTGCCCGAGGGGTCGGTCGCATTTCGCCCCCGTCTCTCGTGAACAATTCGTCCTGCAATAAATACCGAAGTTTTGATAGGGAATGACTTACAGCTGATTGTGTTCTTCCCAATTCGGCAGCTGCGCGCGTTACGCTCCTTTCACGCATCATCACGTCGAACACTCTCAGCAAATTGAGATCGATATCATCGAAACTCATGAGACCTTCCCCGTTTTCATCATGCCTCGCCTGCATGCTAACATCGCTTCCAACGCGCGAACGATGCCATGGCGAACAAATGCGACCCTTCGACCTGCGGGGTCAACGTTCCCTGTTGGGAAATCAATATGTTAGCGGAGGGTTCGCCAACCCATTCCTTCGCATTCTCTCGTATGGTCTGGCTAACCTAAGGACCAGGGATGTCTACGACTCGCTGCCCCTTAGGCTGAGGCCAGACTGACCTGTTGGCGCTTCGGCTGCCGTGCCGAAACCAGGGTGGCGAACTGGTCCACCGCCTGCCCGGCCCGCGCCAGAACCAGCGAATCTACGAGCTTGCCGTCGGCAAAGTCGCTGTCACTGCCATAGACGGCGCTCGGCACCGTCAGGGCGGAGTAAAAGCCAAACAGCGGGCGAAGCTGATGTTCGACTACCAGCGCGTGGCGCTGGCCACCACCCGTCGCGCCGATCAGGACCGGCCGGTCGACGAGCGCCAGTGGATCGATGAGGTCGAACAGATGCTTGAACAGGCCAGCATAGGAGCCGTTGTAGACCGGCGTCGTGACGATCAGCGCGTCGGCCTGTTCGACCGCGTTTACCACATTCAACGCCTCCGGCGTCAATTCCCTTCGCGTAAACGCAGCACCCAGACCACGGCCGGCATCGACAAGATCGAGGAAATTTACTGTGACAGACAATCTTTCGCGCAGCGCCTCGCCGAGATGATGCGCCAGCGTCCGCGACTTCGACGGCCTGTGGGTGTTGCCCGAAAGCACGACGATGTTCTGGCGCAGCCGTTCGACGTGGAAATTCATGGGCTCTCTCATCTGTCCAAAGCAATTGGGGCCGCCGGCCCCGCCATTTCGTCGGCGACCGTCAGGCGGCGCGCAGAGGCCGTGTCAGCGGGATCGGCGCGGCCGGCTCCGAACGCGGCACGCGGCCTTCGACCGGATGGCTCGGATCATTGAACCCATGCGTTGAGGCATGGCCGGCGGTGACGAGGCGGTCGACAAAGGCCTCGTCCTCGGCGCTCAGCCTGAAGTCCAATACCTTCGCATAGCTGTCCCACTGTTCCTCGGTGCGCGGGCCGGCGATCGCCGCCGTGATCAGCCGGTTGTTCAACACCCAGGCCAGCGCGAAATCGGCGGCCGAGACGCCGCGTGACTTTGCGTGCGCCGCGATCTGCCTGGCGATCTCGATCGATTCCGGGCGCCACTCGGTCTCGGCGATGCGCTTGTCGCCACGGCCGGCCCTTGTCGGCGGCAGGCGCCTTTCGGCTCGTATTTGCCGGTCAGCACGCCGCGCGCCAGCGGGCTGTAGGAGACGACGCCAAGACCGTAGTAGGCGGCCGCCGGCAGCTGTTCGGCCTCGGCGGTGCGGTTGACGATGTTATAGAGCGGCTGGCTGGCCACCGGCCGGTCGATGCCGAGTTCATCGGCCAGATGCGCGACTTCGGCGATGCGCCAGCCACGAAAGTTGGAGACGCCGAAATAGCGCAGCTTGCCCTGGCGGATCAGGTCGGCGATCGCCCGCACCGGCTCTTCCAGCGGCGCATCGAAGACGGCGCGGTGGAAGTAGAACAGGTCGATATAGTCTGTTCCAAGGCGCCGCAGACTGTTCTCGACCGTCTGGATCACCCATTTGCGCGAATGGCCGCCGAGATTAGGCCCTTTGTCGTGCGAGTTGACGAATTTGGTCGTCACGACCCAATGATCGCGCCTCGCCTTGATGCCGCGACCGACTTGCCGTTGTGGTAGACGTCGGCGGTGTCAATGAAGTTGATGCCTTGCTAACGGCTTTGGCAGCGTCGCTCGACAGGGCTGGGACATCATGACGGAGTCGCGTTAGACATTCCAGCGAGACGAATATCGGTTTGAATCCTCGGGCTGCCGCCCAACAATGCTGAACCATATCGTGTCAAGGCTTGCAACGACCGAAGACGCAACTGGCGCATATTGCACTTGGCTGTCAAGGTCGGGAATAGGGTCAGAACCTGCCCGTGATCTTGCATTCAGGGAACGTCCGAGAAGGGTCGGATCGCGAAGTTCCCCGCCGCATTGGCGAACGTCCCGAGATGGCGCATGGTGCCGTTTCGGAACCGGGTGGACGGGGGGCAGGATCGCCAATCAACCTGGGATCATGTTGCAACCAAGTTCGAACGTCGCGTTACTGGCAAGTAGAAACGTCGCATTGGGACGTTTCAGAGGTAGGCGCCAGGTCAGAATTGCGGGTTGACGTGCATCCTGGCGTCGCCGTGAGCGCCCGATCGGGGGCGATCCAGTATGGCACTTCGGCTTTACCAGCTTTGAGAGCCACTTACGCGCGAGCTTCGTTGGCCGGTGTCGGTTGCGGGTGATCCGATATTCGTCCAGCATCGCGACGACATGTGCAATGCGAAGCTTGGCGAAGAGTTTGACAGCGCAGATCAGCGCAAGATGTCCGACAGGCTCTCGGGCTTCTTCTCGCCAAGCGACAGATCAAGGCCCGACAGAAGTTCGACGAGGTGGCTTTGCATCAGGTCGGACGCGTTTTGTGCGTCGTGCTTTTCGATGGCGTCGACGAGGGCGTGATGGGCGTGGCTTTCGCAGGTGGTGTCGCGGCGGCGCCAGTAGAGCGCGATGATCAGCGACGACCGCGACAGCAGGTCTTTGACGAAACCGGTCAGGATAGAATGGCCGGCGATTTGGGCGATGCCGACATGGAATTTTGCCGACAGCATGATGGCGTCGCTGTCGCGGCCGGCATGCAGGGCCTCGTGCTCTTTTTCGAGATGAAGCCGCAGTTGCGCGATCTCGGCCGGCTTTGCCACTTCGGCGGCAAGCGCGGCGACTTTGGGCTCGATCAGCGCCCGCGCTTCGAACACCTCGCGCGCTTCCTGCTTGGTCGGCTGGGCGACGAACGCGCCGCGGTTCGGCTCGAGCCGAGCCAAGCGGTCATGCGACAGCGCCTGCAGCGCCGCGCGTATCACCGCGCGGCTCACCGAATAGATCGAGGCGAGTTCGTCCTCGGGTAGTTTTGTGCCCGGTGCGAGGCGGTGGCTGACGATGGCGTCGCGCAGGCCGGCATAGACCGGAAACCAGCGCATCGTCGGCTTGTCGCCATCCCGTGGCTTTGGCCCAAGCAGGTCCATCGTCTCATTGTCCCGGCGGCCGGATCGCTTAGCGGCGCGAACACCGCGTTTCCGGCCGGACATCGAACATCCTGTGTGGGAATGTCAACAATTTTGCACGCATCAGGATACACGGCCGGAGGGCGAAAAGGACGCAAAGATTCCGGCGAAGGATTTTTCGAGTGGAACCTGGTAGCCGCCGCGCTTTGAGGTCGACAGGCCAAGGCCGACGAGGCTCTCACAGAGTTTTACTGCGCAGGCGACGCCGTCGAGCACGGGAAGCCTATGTTCGCGGCTGAGCGCGGCGGCGAGGTCGGCCATGCCGGCGCATCCCAGCACAATCGCTTCGGCCCGGTCGTCGCGGATGGCGCGCTCGATCTCCTCCGAAATTCGTTGGCGGGCGTTGGAGCCGGGCACTTCGAGCTCCAGAACGGGAACGTCGCTGGCCCGCACCCTGGCGCAGCGGCTGGCGAGGCCGTAGCGCACCAGATTGTGCTCGATCGCCGGCACCGAACGCGACAGCGTCGTCACCACGCTGAACTTGCCGGCAATCAGGCTCGCCATGTGAAACGCCGCTTCGCCGATACCGACCACCGGCATCTCGCCGACGCAGCGTACTGCGTCGAGGCCGGTGTCGTCGAAGCAGGCGATGACGCAGGCGCTCGCCGCCGGATGTTTTTGGATCTCGCCGATCATTCCCGGGATGGCGAAGACCTCGTCGAAATAGCCTTCGACGCTCGGCGGCCCGTCCTTCGGATTGACGGCGATGATCCTGGTGCCGGCCGAAGCCGCGCGGCGCGCCGCCTCGCCGATCTTTTCGGTCATGGACGCGGTGGTGTTGGGATTGACGACGAGTACGTCCATTTGCGCTTTCATATTTCGCCGCCGAGATAGAGTTTCTTGACCCGGTCGTCGCCAAGCAGCTCAGCCGAATGTCCGGCCAGCGCGATCTTTCCGGTCGTCAGTGCGTAGGCACGCTGCGAGATGCGCAGCGCCATGCGCGAATTCTGCTCGACCAGCAGAACGCTGACCTTTTCGTCGCGGTTGATCGCGACGATCGAGCGGGCGATGTCCTGAACGAGCTTCGGCGCGACGCCGAGCGAGGGTTCATCGAGCAGCAGAAGCTTCGGTTTGGCCATCAGCGCCCGCCCGATCACCAGCATCTGCTGTTCGCCGCCGCTCATCGTACCCGCCGTCTGGGAATAGCGTTCCTTCAGGCGCGGGAAGCGCCCGAGCACCATGTCCAGCGTCCTTGCGATTTCGGCCTTGTCGGTTCGGGTGAAGGCGCCCATCATCAGATTGTCGCGCACCGTCATGTAGGAAAAGACGCGCCGACCCTCAGGTACCATGGCGATGCCCATCCTGACCAGCTCGTCCGGGCGCGTTCCGTCGATGCGGTGGCCCTGGAAATGAATCTCGCCGCTGCGGACCTTCTTCAGGCCGGTGATGGCGCGCAGGATCGAAGATTTGCCCGCGCCGTTCGCGCCGATCAGCGCTACCGTCTCGCCCTCGTTGACGCTCAGCGACACACCCTTCAGTGCATAGACATGGTCGTAGTAGAGTTCGACGTCCGAGACTTTCAGCAGTTCGCTCATGGCTAAAATCCGATCGTCTCATCTTCGGCGCCGAGATAGGCCTCGATGACCTTTTCGTTCTCCTGGATTTCCTTCGGCGTTCCCTCGGCGATTTTCACACCGAAGTTCAGGACGACGATGCGGTCGGAAATGTTCATGACGGCGGGCATATCGTGCTCGACCAGCAGGACCGTCACGCCGCGCTTTCGCACGCCGCGCACCATCTCCACCGCGCGCACGGTTTCGTCATGGTTCATGCCGGCGAAGGGCTCGTCGAGCAGAAGCACGGTCGGGTTCGTGGCGAGCCCGATGGCAATCCCGAGCGCGCGCAGATGGCCGTGCGGCAGCGTGCTGGCGATCTCATGCCGTTGCGCGCCGAGACCCAGGAAGTCGATGATCTCGTCGGCCGAGCGGCCGAATTCATCCTCGTCGCGCCGTGCGGTATTCGTGCCGAGATAGAAGCCGGCAAGGCTGGCATTGGAACGCAGGTGATGCGCGATTATGACATTGTCGCGCACCGTCATGCCCTTGAAGATCGTCGTCTCCTGGAACGTGCGCACCACGCCCTTCCGGGCGACGATATGCGGCGCCAGGCCTGAAATCCGCTCTCCCCGGAACAGCACTTCGCCCGAGGTCGGATTGAGGAAAGAGGAAATCAGCTTGAACAGCGTCGACTTGCCGGCGCCGTTGGGGCCGATGACGGAAAGGATCTCGCGTTCGCGGACCGCGAAGGAAACATTGTTGACCGCGACCAGCCCGCCGAAGCGTTTGGTCACTGCCTTGATCTGGAGAAGCTCAGTCATGGTCCTAGCCCTGCTTCTTGCCGAACAGCCTGAGGCTGAGCAGGCCGTTGGGAAGGAACAGCATCAGCGCGATCAGCACCGAAGAGAAGATCAGCAACTGGAACTCGCCGGTCTCGAACAGGAAATCCCAGCCGAAATAGAGCACGAAGGTGCCGATCATCGGCCCGAAGACGTGGCCGAGCCCGCCGAGGAAGCAGTTCAGCATGAAGTTCACCGAGTCGGTGACGGTGAAGCTCGACGGATAGATCGATTGCGAGATGGCGACGAACATCGCACCGCCGAGACCGCCGAGGAATGAGGAGATGGCATAGGCGATGACGCGCAAATAGGCGATGTTGACGCCGATCGAGGAGGCCAGTTCCTCGTTCTGCTGCAACGACTGGCAGAGTTTGCCGATGCGCGAATGGACAAGGCGGTAAAGCCCGGCAAAGCACAGCACCATCAGCGCAACCGAGACGAGATAGAAGGCGGGACGCGGATTGGCGAGCGTCGCGAAATCCGGAAGGATGCTCAGCCCGAAGATCGAGATGCCGCCGGGGAGCGGAATGCTGACCATGCCCTTGGCTCCGTTGGTGATCGGCAGTGCCAGCGCGAGCAGCCGCGCCACTTCGGTCAAAACGAGCGTGACCATGGCGAAATAGACGCCGCGAAGCCTGAGGATGGGCAGCCCGATCAGCACGCTTGCAGCGGCGCAGAACAGCCCAGCCAGCGGCAGTGTCAGCCAGAACGACACACCATGCTGGACGACAAGGATGGCCGAAACATAGCCGCCCATAAGCGCGAAGGCGCCCTGGCCGATATTGATGCGGCCGATGTAGAAAGTCACCCACACCCCGGCGCTGGCGATGCTGAGCAGCGCGACCGAAGTCAGCGTGTAGTAGAGGTCGAGCCGACCGGTCGCCTCGATCAGCCAGGGCACGCCGATGAGTACGACCAGCAGGAAGACAGCGACGCCGAGGATGTTGCGTGTACGCTTCATGTCGATCACCCCCACGGCTTGCCCATGAGCCCGTTCGGGCGGATGCTCAGGAACACCATCAGCGCGGCGAAGATGACGAGATAAGTGACGTCGCCATATTGGCGTAGCACCGTCAGGCCGACCGATTCCATCATGCCGAGGATGAAGCCGCCGGCGATCGCTCCGCTGACCACGCCGGCCCCGCCGATCATCACCATCAAGAACGCCTTGATCGAGATCGGGCCGCCGATGCCCGAATTGACGCCGGTGATGGCGACCAGCAGCCCGCCGACTATGCCGGCAAGCATGGCGCCGAGCGCAAAGCCGATCATCGAATAGCGGTCGACCTCGACGCCCATAAGCTGCGCCGCGACCCGGTCCTGCGCCAGCGCCCGCATGGCGCGTCCCGGTTTGCTGTACTGCATGAAAAGCACGAAGGAGGCGATGAACAGTATGGCGAGTGCGCCGACCAGCAGCCGGTCGTAAGGCATTATGAGGCTGTCGGAGACGAAGACGCCGTTGACGATCTTCGGCACGCCGCGCTGCTTTTCACCGAACAGGAGGAGGATCACGGCGTCGAGGAAGAATGCGACCGCCGCCGCGAGAAGCATCGTACTTTCCTCCCGCACGCTTCGCTTGATCACCGTTCTGAAAAGGAATTTCTCGACCAGCGCTCCAATAACCAGCAGCGTGATCCCGGACGCAACGAGCGCGACGACGAAAGGCATGCCGAGCTGGCCATAGACGGTGTAGGTGATGAAGCCGCCGAGAACGTACATCTGCCCATGGGCAAAGTTAAGCACGTTCATCAGCGCGAAGATCAGGGTCAGACCGAGCGCGATCAAGGCGTATTGCGCGCCAAGATAGAGCCCGTTGGCGATGACTTGTTCCATCAGGATGGTTCCCCGGCCATTCAGAGGCTCAAGACGAATGCACGAGCCTCTGCGGCAATCCGCTTCAGTGCAGTTGCGTCAATCGACTTGAGCGACGAAGAGCGTCTCGAACTTGCCGTCGCGGTATTCCGTGACCACCATCGGGACCGAAAGCTGGCGCTTCTGGCCAAACGACGTCATTCCGACATAGGTCAGCTTGGCATCGCCCTTCAGATAGGGATTGGGCGCCGAGAAAGTGTCGATCGTCTTCTTGAACTCCTCGACATTGTCGATCGCGGCCGGGTTCGCCTTCAGCGTCTCGATGATGTATTCGAGCGCGTAGACCTTGGTGTTGGATTCGTCATTGTATTCACCGAACATTTTCGTATAGCGGTCGACGAACTCCTTCATCATGTCGGACGCGATTTCGGGCGTCGATGCGCCGCCGACTGAGATGAAGCCGTTGGCCAACTCACCCGCGCCCTCTTCCAGCACCTTGGCATCCTGCGCCGTTTCGGTGGAGATCAGACCTTCGTAGCCGAGCTCGCGCGCGGCGCGGATCAGCAGCGGCGCATTGCCGGGCGCGACACCCGAAAGCACCAGCAGGTCCGGTTTTTGCAGAACGATCGGCGTCAGTACCGGTGTGAAATCGCGGGTATCGTTTTGGTAGACGTCCGTGGCAGCCACAACCTCAAGTCCGAGCGCCTTTGCCGCGGCAACACCGCCATCCCGCTGGCTCAGCGGATCGGATTCGTTGGCGGCGACAAAGGCAACTTTTCTCACGCCCCTGTTTTCCATGAGATATTTGTAGATCGCCGGAGCTGACTGGTAGTTGGCGATCATGCCGAGCACAGCGTTGGACGCCGGTGGGGTGTAGAGTTCCTTCGGGAATGCGTAGGGAAAATAGATGATGCCCTTGGATTCTGCCACGGGACGCACCGCCGCCGCGCCATCGTCAACATTCGGACCGACGACATAGTGGATGCCCTCCTGGGCCATCTTCTCCATGCCGGCGATCGCCCGCTTGGGGTCCTTCTGATCGTCGAAGGTGACGATTTTGATGTCATAGGTCTCGTCACCAATCTTCACACCGCCGGTTTCGTTGATCCAGGCGGCGCGCGTCTGCATCGAGCGGACGTTGGATGTGCCCCACGCAGCGGCCGCGCCACTCGTCACGCCGACAAAGCCGATCTTGAGTTCCTTGTTGGCGGCGTGCACCGTGATTGTGCCGCCGGCCATGATTGCCAGCGCAGAGACGGTGCCGAGCGCGGCGAATGTGATTATTGAACGTCTATTGATCATTGTTCTTTCCCCTTTGGAGGCCGCGCATTGTTGCGACAGAACTCGACCGATACGCGGAGTTTTGTGAGTGAGGGCTCAAATCTATTATCTGTCAACAAAACTTTTACAGATTGTTGACAATCTTGTGCGGTCGTAGATGAAGGACGCGGTCCGCAGCATCGCGGCCCTTCCAGAATCACGCTCCGTTCGCTCTGGCTAATATAAGCTTTGTGCCTAGTATTGACTGGGTGCGTAAAATTGTAGTACCGGCGCCGGCCGTCCCGAGTTCATTCCGCCGATGATGCCCACCCGGTCGCCAACGAGAGCAGCTCTCGGGCTCCCGCGACGAACTTCGCAAATGGTGCAGACGGCGCGTGCCGAAAATGCTGGAGCAAGACCGGCTCAGCTCTCGGGTAGTTGGCGCCCGCCCTGATCCTGCCGCATTGAACGCGGAAGGCCAGCTAATGGCTTTTGCCTAGCCCTCCCGCGGCAGTGGACTCTGTTCCGATGTGCCGCTACGTGCGGACGGCTATGTTCGAAGTACCGGCCTGTAACGTCGGAAAAGGAGTGACCCCATTTTTTTGCGTGCAAGATCTTTTCCCATCGCAGCAAGGACTGCTTTTCTGGTCACACTGGCCGGTGTCCTCGTGCTCGCACTCTCACCGGAGTGGCTTTTGCAGAATTTTGGCTTCGGCTTCACCTCTCATGATGACAAGCTCAATCACGCCGCAGCTTTCGTCGTGTTGACGGCTATCGGCAGTCTCGGTTGGCCAGAGCACAGGGCAAGACTGACCATTTTTCTTGCTCTTACCGGCGCCGCGATCGAGATCCTCCAGGGCATGCAAATGATAGGCCGCGACATGGATATGTTCGACTGGTTTGCCGATTGTGTCGGCGTCGCTTGCGGGCTCGCAATTGCAAGCTGGACAAAGAAATTAGTCAGCGGATTCTCCTAGGTCACGACCCGTCAAGCTGGGGCTAATCGGCCGCGTGAAGCATATGCGCGGCGAAGAGGATCTACGTCACGCTTCGCTGCAGGACTTCAGAGAGCATTGAGTAAGGCCGCAGCGATCACTGAGACTATCATCCGCAAGCCGATCTGCGCATAGCAGCCGAGGGGAGTTATGGCCTTCTCTTTTTCATCAGAGCGCGGACTTTAACAATCATCGCTGCATTAGACCTCAATTGAGAGGCATGTATTTTGCGCATGTATCTGTCGGCGATCACCTTGTAACGAAGGGACAATCGCACCACGCGGTCGTACGTTGCGTCTTCTCCCGCGCACAATTGCTGCGCTTTTCTTGCTAAGGTACTCGGGGCGCCAGGCTGGACCGCTAGTTTTGCGGCCCACCCCAAATTACATCTGATTAGCGCGCTCTGTTCGGCCTTGATCATTGGATCGACTGCGGACCTAGCCTGAGAACTAAGAACCACAGATGCGACCAGAACCGCGATAAAAAGCCGCTTCACAGTTGCCCTCAAACGCTGCATAGGCAGCCCAGTGATTAAACATTGACTCCAAGTTTATAGCGCGCCGCCCGTTATGCGCAGCCGCCCACTCCGTTATTTTCGCCCCTGTTTCTGCCGGAAATATGTGATGACTTTGGAGACCATCGCCATCACAACCAGAACTCCGAATAGAATAAGAATCGGAAAATCGGTAGATTGCCGACAAGGTTCGTCATCTGGCGCGCAGTACGACAGGGCGGCCGCGGAATTCATCGTGGTTAGCAGCGCGGAAGTGGAAAGACCGAGTAACTTCATACGCAGGTTTTTGGGAATATCGGCCTGCACCGGTCGGGCCGAGCCCGCCGTGCCGCATTTACTCGCAGCTATGGCGTACCTGATCAGCCACCATGCCCGCGGGACCCAACATAGCCTCGTTGAGCCCGGTGTAGCCTTTTGTTTTGTCAACCTCGTTTATAGTGGTGACGGCCGCGGGCTAATGGAGCCGATCGCTGACAATGCCACGGATTCGGGGCGCGCTCTCAACCGGCGCGTGGAAGTGAAAGCCGTGAAATAGGGCGAACGCGAGCAGATTCGGCCATGCGCTGCAGGTATTCTAGCCCCGGCTGCCGTGCACTGAACGATAGCCATGGATGATGAGCTTCCGGAGGAATATCCGCTTGTTCGGCAATAGCAGAAGTTGTGTCTATGGTTAATCGGTCCTTAGGCTCATCTACATCGCTGCCAGCGCACGTCACGGCGGTCAGCCGCTCCGATACGATCGATGGCTGGCGCGACCGGCGCGGCGACGGCGGCGTTCCGCGCCTCCGGCCTCAACCTCATCGTTAGCGCGATCGTGCATTGGAATACGGTCTATATCGAACGGGCCGTCACCCACTTGCGCAAAATGCACCGCGAGATCCCGGATCATCCGCTCAAGCACGTCTCGCCGCTGAGCTGGGAACACATCAATCTGACCGGCATCTATACCTGGGATACAGAACATCAGATGCGTGAAAGCTTCCGGTCGCTCAGACTTCCGGCTCGGTTACGCCACGCCGCATGACGTTCATGCTCCGTTCAACCTCGTGTCGCTGGGAACTGTTCTTGCTCCGACCCCAGGCTGGGAGGCATGGAAGGATTGGGACGGCCACACGTTCCAGACCAACCGCGCCGCACTCAGCAATGAACGGACAATGCCGCTCTTTCGAGCGGGTCGATGCTGATAGGAAAGGTGGCGCGTGGGCGCCACCATTCTTGCTTTTCTTACGTGAATTACCTATTATAGGTACTTTAAAAGGAAGTACGGCGATGAAGCAATTCACATTCTCCGACATGAATCGCGTGTCAGGCGAAATCCTCGAAACGGCATTGATCGAGCCGGTGGCCCTGACCAAGCGCGGCAAGGAAAAGCTCGTCATCCTGTCCGCTGCTCAGTACCACCAGCTCGTCGGCCAGCCGCATTCGGTCGCCTATACGATCGAGGACGCACCGGATGATGTCCACAATGAACTCATGACAGGACTGGATGCCATAATTTCCGGCGACACGCCCGATGCTTAAAGCTGGCGATCTGCTCCGATATTATTACCTATGGGCGCGGAAAGCAGACGCCGGCGAGGAATCCGGACGCAAGGCGAGGCCGGTTTGCATCGTTGTCCGGACGCTAGCAACGCCCGCAGCCTTGTTTCTCTTTCCGCTGACTTCGCAAAAACCCGACCGGTCGCGCCCGCATCTCTCCATCAGCGAAATCGAATGCCGCCGCGGCGGCCTCGACTATCCGTCATGGCTGATCCTGGACGAATTTAACCGGGTGCCGGTCGATGAAGCCTATGATCTGGTGACGACGACGCCGATCGGCGCGTTCAGCCCCGCATTTGTCCGCAAAATTGCTGGCGTGATCAAAGAGACGGCGGCGCAGCGTCGATTGCGCGGCATCGTTCGCAAATAGCCGGACTGATTTCTTGGCGGGCCTCCGGTCCTTACCCGCATCGAACGGGCCAGCACCGGAGCGCGGGGCGCCCCTACGCCCTCTCCTCGCGCCCCACCCTCCCCTTCTGACGGTGTTTTCTCAAGAGGTGGACATTGTTGTCGTTGGCCGCCTGCAATTCCTCGAAATGCTCCCGAGCAGCCCGCCGACCCAACAAACGGGCGATCGACAGGACGGCTCGTTCAACCATATCTCGTGCCGACATGTCAGCCCTGTAATCGTGACTTGCGCTGTCGTTCCCAGGTTTGGCCTCGTCCACCATGGCATGCCCGCTCTTCTGTATAGATCGAGGGCATTGAGCGGCGTGATGATCGGCAAGACAAGTTCAGTTGCCGCGCTGTCGTAGTGTGGCGTGCAAATACTTGAGCACTGCGATTTGGAATTCCCAAGCCAGGCAATTTACGAAAAGCTCAGTCCTCTTGCAATATCGCACGCGATATCCAATATGCCTGCATGAGACTGCTTCTCGATACGGCGACCATGGTGGGGGCGATCCGAAGTGACGCTGGTGCCTCGCGCCAACTGTTGGTGGCGGCTTTGGAGCGCCGGCTGACGCTCATCGCTTCGGTGACGTTGATGATCGAGTACCAGGCGGTCATGACAAGGCCCGAGCACCTTGAAGCTTCCGGCCTGTCCGCTGAGGATGTGAACGCGTTGCTAGATGCCGTGGCGGCCGTCGCGGAGCCGGTTCGCCTTCTCTTCCTCTGGCGACCCGCCGTGCGCGACCCGGACGACGACATGGTGCTGGAAGCTGCGGTAAACGGACGGGCGGATGCTATAGTGAAGTTCAACCTACGCGACTTCGGCAAAGTGGCCGAGCGCTTCGGTATCTTGGTCCTGTCGCCGGGCGAGGCGCTGAGACGATTGGAGAGAAAGACATGAGGAGAAGCAATTTCGCACTGCGGCTTCAGCTCTCGCTTCTGGATGAGGCGCGCAAGGTGGCGGAGAGCGAAGGCGTGCCGCTCAACCAGTTCATTAACGTGGCAGTCGCTGAGAAGCTTTCGGCGCTGCGCACGGAAAGCTACTTTCAGGAACGCGCCGCCCGTGCCGACCTTCCCAAGGCGCTGCACATCCTGAAACGGGCCGGCAAAGGGAAGGCGCCGATCAAGGGCGACGAATTGCCGGAGTAATGTACCCCGAGGGGTAGAGCGGTACGGCTCGTACCGGAGTTTTGCCTGCGTCCAAAGCGGCCGCCGGGCCGAAGACTGCCAGTCAAGGCTGGCGCCTAACGCGCCACAGCGATGCGGCTCTGGCCTTGACGGGCTGACTTCGGTCCGGCGTTCTCTCGACAAGCAGGCAGTTCCCTCGTCGAACATGATTTCCCTATCGGGAAAAGCCTGGACGAACCTTCTCCGACTCTGCTCCCACTTCGGCAAAGATAGGCGAATACCCGAAACCAGAACCGGTACTCCCGTATCCGCCCGTAGCAATACGCCGACACCGCGCACCAGGCGATTGCGGTTGCGGCTGTCTTTCCCCACAGGGCAGTCGCTGCCTCTGCAGCTTCAGGCACGGTCCGTTTCTGCACGGCGGCATCGCGGTTGAAGGCATCCAACAGATTGGGATCGCTCACCGCCCGATGGTGAAATGCCGCAAGAGGGCTCTGCGCTGGCAATTCCATGGCGGTTGAAGGGTGACGTGAGGCAGACGCTTCACTGCAAGCTGAGGGGTTCTCGGCTGAAGCCGGAAGTTGGGTTGGACGGGATCTTAATATCGCGCCTCCATTTTTCAGCCGCGGAAACAGCAGCCAGCCCGCCGCCTCAGGATCTTAGGACGCTGCTCGCCGTGAAAAGAACTGTTCCGGCATGTTCTGCCGGGCGATGCGCACCAGATCGCTAAGCGCCGAGCGGATTTGCGGCCAGGGGAACTCGGAGCATTCCCCCCAGGCCTTACCCGCGTGCAACACGGCCTCAAGCTTGCCCGCCACGCCGGCGACAGTCGTGGCAGGCGTCGTGAGAACGCTCCCAGCAGATCCTTCGCCCGGTCGCCAGCCTCGCACTCGGCCTTGAGCGCGGCGGTGTCCGCTCCAAGCGGCCGACATCCTTTGCCCGCAGCTCAAGCGCCGGCAAATCTCCGCCGCCAGCCTCGCGCCGAAAGACTGTGTGAGATATCCGGGCTAGATATGCGCCACATTGATGCGCGCCTGCCTTGGGTGACTCCGAAGGCTGTGACAATCCACTTTGGTCTGCTACGTCGGTCCAGCATAGCTGCAGAAAAGACTTCATGTCCAAGTTCACGCAGCTTGCGCGCGAAAGGCGTGATCTTACAGCCTCCATGCCAGCCGCCCGCCACGATAACAACGTTCGCCATCCGTCAACTCCTCGTCAATGCCCTGCCGTGGGGCACGTCAAGCCCTGCCGCCGTGCAATTGCGAAGGCTTTTGCTGTGGATAGGTTCTGACGTTCGACCATTGCCAATACCTGCTCAGGTTCGCAGGCCGTGAAGATGTTGAATCGACAAACAGTATTGCGTTACAGCCCGGAGATATCCGGCTTGCCCTGGACGACGAATGTTTCGAGCATCGCCCAGCAATTGTCGCGCAGGTAGGTTTCGGTCCCGGCGAGCCTGTCGCGCCATTTCGTTAGCAGCCCATCATGCATCTGGGAGACCAGGGCCTGCTCATAGCCCTGATGAAGGTCCCAGGCTGTTTTGCCACTGCGCCCTGGCGGATGCTGCTTCAGGAAGGCGGGAAAGGACAGGCTCGCGTAGGCCTGTTCCGCCGCCTCGACGAGGTCCTTCACCAGTTCGACCTGGGTCTCGACATCCGCGCGGTTTCCAGGACGACTGACGTGGCCGGCGACCAGCGTCTCGAAGTCGTAGGCAAGAACAGTGCGGTGTGCTTCGACGAAGCCGGGAATATCGACGGCGACGCCGAGATTCTTGTAGGGCATCCAGCCGGGATAAACGACGTCGATGAACATCAGGGTCTTCTGGCGTGGCGCGAAGATGAAGATGTTGTCGATCGAATGGTTGATGCCCTTGTAGGCCAGTTCGAGGCGTTGGTTTCCCTGCTCAAGGGTATAGGTCGTTTCGAAGGTTACAGTTGGAGCCGGGCGCCGCTGGTCCTTCCGCGATGAGAGCAGTTCGGCTGTCCGGGCGTGGGCGACGATCGTAACGTCCTTTGCAAACAGATGCGCGCCGGCGATATGGTCGACATGTTCGTGGCTGTAGACCAGATGCGTCACCGGCTTGTCCGTGACGTCCGCGATAGCCCTAAAGTAGTTTTCCCCAAGGCTGGGTGGCGCGTCGCAAGCGATCACCCCGGTCGAAGAGACAAGAAACATGGTGCTGTAGGCACCATCTGTAACCCAATAAACCCCATCGCCAATCTGCTGGACAAGGTAGCCTTTGCCAGGGTCGACCACAGGTCCCGCACCAGGCGTCGTAGTCGTGCTGCTGGCCGCAAGGGCGGGATGAATGCCGCACCCGCACAACCCGGCCCGGGCGGCTGTCGCACCGGCCACATATTGCAGGAAGTGGCGGCGACCTCGGTCGGCGGCGTCTTTGTTCAGTGTGTTGCGATCCGGCAGATCCTCAGGCTTGGCTATTTCGGACACTCAGCTCCGCTCCTCATCCAGGTTTCGGCATCCATCACGAATTCCTCATAGGGGATCGGCGGGGTCGTTCGTGCTTGCCCGGTCCGATCGGTACCTGGTGACCAGGCCCATCTCACAAGCGCCGATCTGAGATGGTTGATGACCTGATCGCCAGTGCGGTTTCCGTTGTGCCGCGGGTCTTTCAAATGTTCGCAGAGCTCATTTGTCGAAAGGCCGTCCCAGCCCATGCTGAGTGGCGCGAGGCGCCAGTTCTCGTCGGCGCCGGGGACGCCGCTGGCCGCATTGTTCGATTTTCCATGACAGGATGAACATGGCAGGCCCGCCGCACCATGATCCGCGGGTCCACGCGCCACACGAAACAGATGTCGATGCCGGTCGTCGCCCTGGCGCGGATAGTCAGTCAATGTGTGGCAATTCTGGCAACGCGGGCTTGTCATGACGCGGGCGACCGTCGCGAAGGCGTCGGCTGAGGCCGTACTGCTGCCGTTCGTTTGCGACCACAGCGGCTGCACGAACGCCGAGACGGCGGCAATCGTCACGCCGACGAGCGCTCCCAGCGCAAGCCGATGGCCAGTCATCACGCATCACCCGCAGCGCGATGCACCGCGGCGCGGATGCGGGCATAGGTGCCGCAGCGGCACAGATTGGTGATTGCCGCATCGATGTCTTCATCCGTCGGATGCGGCTTGTCGTTGATCAGCGCGGCGGCGGCCATGATCATGCCGGACTGGCAATAGCCGCATTGGGGAACCTGCTCTGCGATCCAGGCCTGCTGCAAGGGATGCGAGCGGTTATCCGAAAGTCCCTCGATCCTCGTGACATGTTTGTCCTCAGCTTCACCGAGCGAAAAGGAACAGGAGCGCACGGGCTGGCCATCGACATGCACTGTACAGGCGCCGCAGGCAGCGATGCCGCAACCGAATTTAGTGCCCGTCAGGCCGAGGTGATCGCGCAATGCCCAAAGCAACGGCATGTCCGGCTCGGCGTCGACCGTGACCGCGCGACCATTGACGGAAAATCGTGTCATTGCGTTGCTCCCGTCAGATCCGCTGGTAGCCGCTGCGCGAAATCGGCAGGGCTCGGATGCGCTCGCCTGTCGCGGCGAACACGGCGTTGCAGAAAGCGGCGTGCGTCGGCACGGGACCAATCTCCGCGACGCCTGTCGGCTTGGCGCCGCTCTCGACGAACCGAGTCGTGATGACAGGCGTCTCGGACACGTGCAGCGGGTCAAACTGATCGAAATTCGTCTGCTCGATCTCGCCGTCTGCGAAGGTTACCTCGGTGCGCAGGCCGGAAAGTCCCCAGACCACGCCGCCCTCGATGTTGGATTTGGCAATGCCTGGGTCGAGGGTCTGGCCGATATCGACGGCGCTCCAGACATGGTGACACTTGATGGTCTTGTCCTTGACGGAGAGTTCGACGACTTGCGCGATATAGCCGCCGAATGCTTTGGCGAGCGCCAGACCGCGGAATCGCCCCGCCGGTAATGCAGCCTGCCAGCCGCACAGCGCGCCGACAGCGTTCAGCACCGCGACCGCGCGGGGATCGGAAGCGGCAAGTCTCAGCCGATACGAAAGCGGGTCGGCATTGGCGCGGTGCGCCAACTCGTCGATGACGCTTTCCAGGACGAAATTGTTCGGTCCGTGGCCGGTCGTGCGCCAGACGGAAACCGAGAGCGGCGTGTCGACGCGATGTTGTTCGACCGCATAGTTCGCAATGGCGTAAGGCGTCTCAGTCAGGCCCTCGACGGCCATGCCATCGTATGCCGCCGGCGGCATGATCGGCCGCGCCCAGTCGCCCTGTGCCTTGATGACACCGCGCGGGAATATGTAGAGCATGTGGGACGGCGAGACGACACGATGCGTCATCGCCGCCGGCAACCCGTCATTGCCGAGAGACGCCTTCACCGCATGGACCATTGGCGGCCGGTAGGCGTCGTAGCGGAAATCCTCTTCCCGACTCCAGATGACCTTGACCGGGCGGCCGGCGGCCTTTGCAACCAGGATCGCGATCTTCGCGAAATCCGCGAGCAGCCGCCGCCCAAAGCCGCCGCCCAGCAACGTTCTGTGGATGATGATCTGGTCGTCGGCGAGACCCAGCATCTGCTTGGCGACAGCGTGGGTGATCTCGACGCCCTGTGTCGGGATCCACAACTCGCACCGATCGTCCGTCACATCGGCCGTGCAGTTCATCGGCTCCATCGTCGCGTGCGCCTGCACCGGGATTTCGAAGATAGCCTCAAGCGGGCTGTCGGCAGCCGCCAGAACGGCAGAAGCGTCGCCCGCTTTGACTTTCGTGTCGAACGACGCGGATTTCAGCAGCGCGCTATATTCGGCCCTTTGGCCACTGGTTGAATATCCGGCGAGTGGACCCGGCTTGAATGTAAGCTCTGCGCCATCGAGAGCCCGCTTCGCCGTCCAGTAGTCATTGGCAACGACAGCGAGGCCGGACGGAATTTCGACGACGGCAAGCACACCGCGCTCAGTCTTGATCGCCGTTGGGTCGAAGGCCGCCAGCGATCCCCCTTGCGAAGGAGCGCGGCGGATGGCGGCCACCGCCATGCCGGGCACTTTCACGTCGATGCCGAAAATCGCCGAGCCATCGACTTTCGAGGGTATGTCGACGCGTGGCTGCGGCTTGCCGATCAGTTCCAAGCTGCTTGTCGGCCTGAGATGAGGATCCTTTGGGATATCGAGCCTTGCCGCGTCAGCGGCAACCGAACCAAAACTCACCACCCGGTCAGTCGGATCATGATGGATGCGGCCCTGGTCGACGCGAAGGCTCGCAGCGGCAACCCCCAGACGCGTCGCGGCCGCGCCGACGAGCATCTCGCGTGCGGCGGCGCCAACGGTGCGCATGATCGGGAAGAAGGTCGAGATCGATTCGCTGTTGCCGGTGAACATCCATTGATATTGCGGGTGCCGGTATGCGGGATCGAAATCGGCCCATTCAAGCGCGACGCGCGACCAGTCGGCGCCGAGTTCGTCGGCGAGCACCAAAGGAAGGGTGGTTTGGATGCCCTGTCCCATTTCCGACTGGGAGAGCATGATCGTCACGATGTCGTCTGGATCGATGCGCAGCCAGGCATTGATGAATTTGTCGGGGAGTGAAGATGCGGCCCGCGCTTTGACGGTGACCTGCGCCGACAGGAGCAGAGCGCCGGTCGCGACCAGCAATTGCCTTCGATCCAGCGATCCGACCTTGGTCGGTGCGCCCAGTGGACTATCCATCAAGTTCAGCGATCCCTTCTTGCGACCGGCCACTGCCACGACCGAACCTCTCGCCTTCGATCATAGGATGGGTCATTATTCGTTCAACTGAAATCGCTGGATATGTGATATGAACAATTCGGATATCATGGCCGAACAGGATGGCTGGTGCAGCAAGTAGGAGATGCAGTTGACTAGCAAAGCCAACACCGATCAGCAGAAACTGCGCCGGCTCGACTTCACCATGCTGACGATCTTTCGGGATCTCGTTCGATTGCAAAAGACAACGCTTGTTGCGGCTACGCTGGGTGTCAGCCAGTCTGCCGTCAGCCATGCGCTGGCTCGGCTACGGGAACTCTTCGACGACCCCCTGTTCGTCAGGCGCCCGAACGGTCTGGAACCGACACAGCGTGCCTCACAGCTTCTCCCACAAGTCGAAGTCATTCTTCGACTTGCCCAGGATGCACTCAAGGTTCCCACGCACTTCGACGCCGAAACATCCACGCGCTCGTTCCGGCTCGCCGGCAACGACCTTGTCGGCGCCGTGATTGCCCCGCCGCTGATAAGGACGTTGCGTGCCGAGGCACCTGGATGCCGGGTGGCGTTTCAATTCGCTGTCGGAACCGAAAGCCTGAACGCCCTGCGCACCAACGAAATGGAGATGGCGATCGGGCGCGTCTGGGATCTGCCCGACGAGTTCCGGGCCGTGCCAGTCTTCGAAGAAGACTTTGTCGTTGTTGTCAGGAAAGACCATCCCGTCGCTCACGACGCGGCGATGTCGCTCGAAGAATACCTATCGCTCGATCACATCCTCGTCTCATTCAGGGGTGGATTTCATGGGATGGTCGATCAGGCTCTGAAGAAGCGCCGGCTTCGGCGCCGGGTTGTCGCCAGCGTCCCGATGTTCATGACGGCCATGGGCGTTGTGGCGAGCGGCGATCTCTCTTCAACGGTCCCGGCCCGGCTCGCCGCCAAATACGCCGATCAGTTCGGGCTTGCGGTCCTGAAAACGCCACTCGCCATTGATCCGTTTACGTTCAGCCTCGTGCGGCATGCACGATCGACGTCGGACGTTGGCCTGGATTGGTTGTCGGCAAGGATAATCGAGAGCGCCTGCCCGCCCTGACCCAAAAAGGAATAAGAAGAAACCATGGCCTTGTTCGGGATTTGACGCACACCGGACTCTTGGTCACGCTGGACCGATGACAAGGGGCGTGCTGCTGGACCTCGCAGGCGTCAACCATGGTGGTAAGACCGCTATACCAGGCGAGGTCGACGCCGTCGCGCAGTTGCGGCAGTCCGGTTTGGCCGACGCATAGTAAGCAATGCCACGCGCTCTGTTGGTTTGTCTACGCTATTATAGCCGTGCAGTACGAAAACTACAACAACTTGAACATGTTAGTGGCAGCGCCATCGTACAAAGACCGGCATTGGGAAACAACAGTAAAGGTCGCCTGACAAACTCCTAATTTGTAGGTCACAGGTTCGATTCCTGTGGGATCACCACTCAGTCGCAGCAAATATGGCCCAAGCTAAATTAGAGCAAGGCTAGGCGATTCCGTTACCGGCCATCCTGGTCGGTGACCCACGAGCTTTCAAAGCAGCCATCAGCATAGGCCCGACCGAAAACTCCCGGGCCCTCGCCTTCTCAGTCAGCACGCGCAGATACATCGCCGATCACATGGACTTCATGGAGCCGCAGAAAAATGGTTCACTTTTTGTTCTTTTCCGAAAACGCGTGGCGAGATATATAGTCTGGCGTGTCCTTTAACTGATTCCTCAGGGAGGCAGCGCGCAGATGACCGTCCAGCCCATCAATACCATGCTGCAGGGGGACAGGATTCTCAATGAACCGATAATCAGCTGCCCAAGCTGCAAGACGGAAATCAAGCTCAATGAGTCGCTCGCGGCCCCTTTGATTGCCGCCACGCGTGAAGAATACGAAATGCGCCTGGCGCAGAGCAAGGCATCGATGGCTGCCAGAGAAGAGGAGCTCAAGCGCCAGCAGGCCGAGATCGTCGCCGCCAAAGAGGACATCGCCGACCAGGTGGCTGGGCAAATCAAGCTTGAGCGTGCCGGAATCGCGGTCGAGGAAGCCCGCAAGGCAAAATTGCTGCTTTCGGTAGACCTGGAGGACAAGGATAA